>NZ_UWOP01000001.1:333750-662500 GCF_900604485.1 Enterococcus mediterraneensis | reverse complement strand
ATCAATGAAAGTTCACTTTCTTCTGATGAGAGAGTGGCCGCTGTCTCATTCATTTGAGCGAGAACGTCAGGAGTGACTAAATGGATAACTCCTTCACCATTTTGTAAAAGGTTTGCGGCGGTATCTTTTAATTCGCCGTTTCTGCGGTTCACTGAGATCGAAACCAACGGGCGTTTGCTGGCTAGAACAGTAAAATAGCTGAAAGGAGCGGCATTGATCACATCGGTCTCACTATTTTTTGTAGTGATCCAGGCGATCGGACGAGGCGCGACAGTCCCAGTCAAAAATTTATAATTTTGTTTTTGAGTTAGTTGGTCAGCTTGATAATGAAACATTGTTTTCTCCTTTTAGTTTCTTATGATGATAAGAAAAGACTGGGTACAAGTCAAGTATCCTTGATGTCCCAGTCTTAAATTGTGATTATTGACGTTTTTTATTGGCGTCTGATGTGTCAAATGGGCGAACATAGTCTTCGATTTCTTGACGTTTTGGTTCTAAGAATGGAGGTAATGATAAGATTTCTCCAGCTGTTTCGTAAGTTTCATCTTCCAAGAATCCAGGACCGTCTGTTGCTAATTCGAATAATACATGCGGTGCTGCCATGAAGTATTCCGATGCGAAGTAGAAACGTTCTGTGAAACCGGAATTTGGAAATTGTAATTCATTGATGCGGTTGATCCACCATTCCAATGCTTCTTTGTCCGCAACTCGTAAAGCCAAGTGATGGACGTTACCAAAGCCTTCAACAGCTAATGGCAGGTCTTCACGATGTTCGATGATCAGGCTGGCTCCGTTTCCGCCTTCACCGATTTCAAATAGTGAGAAGTTGCCTTCTGTAGCGGTCAATTTGAAGCCTAAAACATTTACTAGGACTAATTGCATGTGTTCAAAGTTTTGAACAGTAACAAAGGTTGGTCCCAAGCCTAAGATAGAAAATTCTGTTGGTACATTTGAGTTTTTCCAAGGTGTTCCGCCGGCAACTCCGTGATTTTTTTCATCGGAGATCAATTGGTAGCGTTGGTTGTCAAAGTCTTCGAACTCTAAATATTTTTTGCCGAAACGTTCTTGAATTTCGCCGTGTTCAATGTTGTGTTCATTGAAACGAGTTACCCAGTATTCCAAAGCTGCGTCGTCTTTTACGCGGAATGAAGTACGTGAGATAGAGTTGGTTCCTTTTGTTCCTTTAGGGATCCCTGGGAAATCAAAGAAAGTCATATCAGTCCCAGCTGAACCTAAGTCATCTGTGAAATATAAATGATAAGTTTCGATATCATCTTGATTGACAGTTTTTTTGATTAAACGCAGTCCTAAAATATCAGTAAAGAAACGATAGATTTTTTCTGCACTAGATGTCATTGCTGTAACGTGGTGTAAACCTCTGATTTGTGTATCCATAGTTTTGGCCTCCAATAATTTTCACTGTTGTATTTACTAACTAAAAGTAAGTATAAAAGGGAATGATTTTTTTTGCAACGAATTTGTCTCGCACTTTTAGTGTATAGTAAAGAGAGGAAAGGAGACGTGTAAATGAAAGAGATTGTATTTTTTGATTTAGATGGAACATTGATCGATTCAAGTCGAGGAATCTATATGTCCATCAACTATGCGTTGGAGAAAATGGATTGGCCGACATTGACAGAAGAACAGTTGCGCACCTTTATCGGACCGCCGCTTCTGGATTCCTTTAAAAAGATCGGGATGACAAATGAGACAGCTGAATTGGGTGTGAAATACTACCGGGAATTATATGCACAAAAGGGGATGCATGAAGTCCATGTTTATGATGGGATCAGCGACACGCTGGCTGCTTTACACCAAACAAAGACCCTTTATTTAGCAACTTCCAAACCAGAAAAATTCGCGAAGGAAATCATTGAAAATCTTGGTTTTTCAAATTATTTTTCAGGGATCTACGGTGCTGATCTTGAAGGAAAACGGTCTGCAAAGTCCGATGTGCTGGCTTATGCGTTAACTGAAACGAATGCTGTCAAAGAAGAGGCAGTGATGATCGGTGACCGCCAGCATGACATGTTAGGCGCCAAAAACAATGGATTGACCAGTATTGGTGTGCTGTACGGTTTTGGCGACCGGGAAGAGTTGGAAATTGCCGGTGCGGATGCTATCATCCAACATCCGCGAGAACTATTGCCACTGCTGGATAAGGAATTTTAAGATCACAGCAATAAAAGACTGAAAAAGACTAGAAGAACAGTCGATCGAAACAAAAACTATCTGAATCGGCAAATAAAACCGTTTTGCCGCTGATTTGCTTCAGGGTGCTGCGGCACCGAGAAAGAAATCTTTGTATGTTCAGATAATCAGTAGTTTGACAGACATATCTTCTAGTCTTTTGATCAATTTGGTTCAACTTCAGAAAGCTGTTTACTAAAATGCCAAGTTTCGCCATTGTCAGAGGATTGGAACAGACAGGCGAACATTTTGCCGCGGTCGATATCACCGGTTTTCAATAAATAGAATTTCGCTTCTAAAAGAGTCTCGCTGACTTGAGTCACTTCATTTGGCGATTGAAAAAGATCAAGTCCGTTTGTTTCATAGTCTTCAGGAATCGAAACGACGGCTTCTTTAAAGGAACGTCCGCCATTGTCAGTGTAGAACAGTTGATCACGAGTCGCCGCGAATCCTAGCAGTTGAGTAACGAAGCTGACATTTTGGACGGGTTTTGAGATCGTGGTATAACCACTCTTGCTCCAAGTTTGGCCAAAGTCATTGGTAATATAGATCTCAAGATTTTCCGGGGACATGACGGTTTCTGCGGTGTAAACCAGCACGCCGCTGCCATCGGCAAAAAAGTTGGCTTTCCGATAACGGATTCGTTCCGCATTATCAGATACTAAAGACTTGCTCCATGTTTTTCCGTTGTCTTTTGAAATCAGCAGATATAAATGTTTTTCATCCTGAGAATAGATGAACCATGAAAAATCTTTGGAAAGATCGTAGCTCTTATCCATCCAATAACCTACTGGAATGGCGCCGCTGGTGAGAGTGTAATCTCCTGAACGCAGCCAGTCAGGTTTGAGGGGGACAAATGACCAGTTTTTTCCGCTATCTGTCGTCATATACAACTCATCAGAAGAGTCGAGATATAATTTAGTCGTTTGGGAAACAGTCATATCAGGTGTTTTTCCTTGTTGTTCCACTAAACCAGCAGAGGTTTGGTTTGAATCATGGTGGCTTGGCTTTTGCATCATGGAGGCGCCGTGCATGTGGCTGGTGGAAGGAGCGGTGAATTCTCCAGCAGTCGGTTCATGAAAAGCATAATGATAGACGCCAGTCATTCCCAAAAGCAAGATGATCGCAGATCCACCATACCAAATAAGCTGTTTGTTGAAAAAGTACTGCCGATTTGCCGGCAATTTTTCCGGTTCTTTTTGCAATAGGAAAATCTGACTGGTGGAGAAACCGGCAAAGCCCAGATGCTGTCCCAACATGATCGGATAGCCGTCAAGGGTTTCCAGCAGTTGGACAGTATCGGTTTTTTTCAATCGTAGTTTTGGTTTTTGTCCAGCCTTTTGTGCGAGATAATAATAAGTTTGATCTTGATAAATGGATGTATAAGCTAAAATAGCTGGGGCATTTTTTTCCAGCCAGTTCTCAAAACGATGGCGCAGATACCAGCTTCTTGCTATGGAAGAGATCAAACTGATCGTTATGAAAAGAAGACTTACACCGCCGATCAGTAATGCCAAATAGTAGAGGTGGGTCAAACGCTGCGAATAAAACAGGGACTGGATCTGGGGTTTCAAAAACCGATAAACTATCGTCGAGATCCCCAAAAACACGATACCGCACGTGAACAAAGCGGTTAGGTAGATTTTTATTTTTTTACGGGTATTTTGTTTATCCTGTGCAATGATCTGGTTCTTAGCAGACAACATTTCAATGATAAAAAGTTCTTGATTCATCGTTTTCCTTCTTGTAATAACAGATTTTTATTATCTATATTATGCAATAAACAATTCATTTTGAATAGCTGTCAAATGATTCTTACAATTCCTTTAATGATTCAAAGCAGCCGCAAAAGGAATACTTAGTTGGTAAGTTCATAAAAAAAGACTACCAAAACCGTTTATTAGAACAGTTTTGATAGCCTAGTGAAGCCACCTGCCGGGCTTGAACCGGCGACCCCCACCTTACCATGGTGGTGCTCTACCAGCTGAGCTAAGGCGGCGCGTTATTTAACACAAGATATAGAATACTGGATACAGCAGCGTTTGTCAATAAAAAATCAGCAGAATTTTGTTTGTTGCAAGATCGATGATAAAAAAATCGGAAGAGACACGTGAAGGAAAAGTTTTCAAAAATAATTTTTGAAAGGAATAAATAAAACGGTTGCGAAAAAATCATGAAGTTGCTATTATATAGGTACGATATTCCGGCATAGCTCAGTTGGTAGTAGCGCATGACTGTTAATCATGATGTCGTAGGTTCGAGTCCTACTGCCGGAGTCACAAAAAAGGATCACCTGATCAGGTGATCCTTTTTTTATGCTTAGAACTATTTCTATAAATAGGTGTCATTTTAATTCTTCATAGGCTTTTTTTGTCAGCTCAGGATTTTTATTGGTGTAATAATAATCCTGATTTTTTGTTTGGATATGAAGGATCGGCTTGGAATCATTGCTGACATAAAAATTAGCCCGTTTGCCATCAACTTGAAAATGCCCGACGGAATAATTTTCAGATTCATAGCCGTTTGTTCGTGCGACACTGCCTTCTATTTTATCGATCAGTTGGACCTTTTCGATTGCATCTTTTGGAATGACGGAAGTGGTCGCAAGGGGAGCCTTTAATTCGACTTGATCTTCTTTTACAGTAAATTGAAAAGGATCGGCAGTAAAATCATAAAGATAAGAAATCAGCAGTGTAACGATCACCACTCCTAAGAGCAGCACACCGATCGCACCGGTAATCACTTGTCCGACTCTTCGGCCTAAATTGACAGTCAGGTTCATCCCGATTCGATCCGGCAGAAAAATTCTAGTATCGTCAGGGTTGATGTAGACCCCATAACGCCAATAGTGATCTTCTCCCATATAGCGGTAATCAGAGGCCTGATTGATCAGACGATCTTGTTTTTTGCGTAGTTGCAGTAAGAACCAAATACTTCCAAAGGCGATCGCCAGCAATAAAAAGAGTAGACCGGTGATCCACAGTTTTCCTGCAGTTCCGCTGATGTCTAAGCTAAACAATGGCAAAAAAATCATTGGGATAATGATATAAGAACCGGCTGCTGAGAGCAGCGACCAGTAATATTTCGTCAAATCATTGTATTGCTGGTTGATCTGACGGTCACTTGTAACAGGACGCACTGGCAGACGGAAAATAAAATACCAAGAAATCACAAACAAAAGCCATACGATCCCGGCAGTCAAAAGCAAAGGCCAACTGTAAAGTTCACCGTTTCTGATCGCTAGGATACTTCCAAATAGAATCAGCAAAAATGAAGGAATGAACCAGTACCAAGAAACCATTTTTTTATTTTTGATTTGAATAAGTTGTGTATCAACAAGTACGGGTTCTACTGGGAGCAGCCATTGTTTTTCAATGATCAATCGGTGCATCTTCCGAATATACAGAATCTCGCAAATATAATACACTGAAAGAGAGAGAAATAAATTTAGCCAAAACAGCGTCATCATGAAAGCCTCGTATTTGGGAATGAGCATCAATAAACTGAAGAGACTTAATCCTGCGGCCAGCTGTAACAAGCGCTTTTTATATTCAGCGGCGATTTTCAGCACTTCTGGTTCTTTCAAGTGGTGAGGAGCGAATGTATTTTCTAATAAAACATTTTTGTTGGGGGTACCTGCTAAACGCATCGTAAGCGCTGTCGCGAAATTGACGATGATAATAACTGCAACAAACATTAAACGCAAATTACTCACTTCTTTCTTCGTATTCTTTGAGCTGGCGGCGGACATCTTCTAGTATCTGTTGCGGCTTTCGCTGATGCAATGCAGCTTGCGCCAACAGCAGTGTCAGCTGGTCTTGGTACTGTTTTTCTTCGGTTTCTGTGTATTTGTCCGGTAAGCGGACTGTCGTGCCGTGACGTCGATCGGTGACCAAGTAGCCCGCATCTTTTAATAAATTGTAGGCTTTTGAAATAGTCATCATGTTGACACCGAGTTCGTCAGCTAACTGACGGACAGAAGGAAGCTGTTCATCTTCTTTCAATTGACCTTTCGCGATACCGATGATGATCTGATTGCTTAGTTGCCGATAAATCGGTTCTTCTGAACGGCTGTCGATTTCTAGTAACACACGATCGCTCCTTTCTCCTCTTTGTATTATTAATTATAATACAACTAATACAAAAAGAAAAGCGATTTGTCAAGGTGAGCCCTTGTTATACTATTCGGCTGTATTTTCGTAATAGTTGATGGAAGAATTGTTGTTTAAGTTTCGTTTAATCTGATGGTGAAATGATTACTGTCGGAAGGGAGATATTGTTTTATGGAGAAATCTACAAGAGAATACTATTTTGACAATGCCAAATTCTTGTTGATGATCTTGGTTGTGTTCACCCATCTTTTACAGCCATTTATCGAGGATCATCCTTTTTATAATGAATTGTATTATTTCATCTTTACTTTTCACATGCCGGCGTTTATTTTGATTTCCGGATATTTTACTAAAAATTTTGATCGTCCAGGCAATATCAAGAAACTGATCAAAAAATTATTATTGCCTTATATTGTTTTTCAACTGGTTTATTCAGCCTATTATTCGCTGATCGGTTTGCAGGAAGAATTTTCTTGGGAACTGTTAGTGCCTCAGTGGTCATTATGGTTTTTGCTCAGTTTGTTTTTCTGGCAGCTATCCTTGTACTTTTTTAAATTGGTTCCGCCGGAAGTCGGGATCTCTATCAGCTTTGTCCTTAGTCTGATCAGCGGGTATCTGCCGTTTATCTCCCGTAATCTTACGATGCAGCGGACATTTGCGTTCTTGCCGTTTTTTGTGATCGGTTTTTATGTAACTAAGGATCAAATGAAGCAAGTTCAGGCTGGTCGTTATCGCTGGCTGGCGCTTTTAAGTATGGCGCTGATTTTTATTTTTATCCATAATATCGAGTATCTCAATAAATATATGGTGTTTGGTTCCAAGCCCTATGAAGAATTTTTGGCTTCACCGATCCTAGGCGGTGCGGTCCGGATGCTGATGCTGTCATTAGGGTTGATCGGAACGTACGGCATCTTAACGATCATCCCGCAAAAGCATTTCTTTTTTACAAAATGGGGAGCCAATACGTTGCTGGTTTACCTTTTGCAAGGATTTATCATCAAAGGACTGCGGGCGTTAGACATTCAAGAGTTGAAATTATCGATGTTGGGATTTGCAGCATTGATTTTGATCAGTCTTTTATTGACGATGTTTTTATCTTCTTCACGCTTGGCAGTGCTTTATCAGAAATTCCAGCTAGTAATCAATGCAGTAGTTGATCGTCTGTTTGCTTTTCGAACCAGCGATTGATAGGAGATTGGAGTGTTTGCTCTTATTGAATAATTTTCTGAATATTTCTGCAACTCTTGTTTTCTATATAAGGGAGGAGTAGAATAAGGGAGATTAGTAAGTGAGAGGATGGAAAATATGACTGAGATTTCAAAAGAAATGACTGCTTCATTTGCTGCTGAATTTGCGGCAAACCAAAAACACAATGCGTTGCAACGGGCTGTTGTGAAAAACGGGATCAAAGCTTCTGCTGAAACTATCGATACCCATGTCAACAATGTGCCGGTTTTTTCAGTGGATCTAGAAACGGGAAAAGTCGCTAACCAAAAACAATCAGGTCGTTGCTGGATGTTCGCGGCAATGAATACGTTCCGCCATAAAATATTGAACAATTTTCATTTGAAAGACTTTGAATTGTCTCAAAACTACACATTTTTCTGGGACAAATATGAAAAAGCCAATTATTTCTATGAAAATATTTTAGCGACTGCCAACGAACCATTGACTAGCCGTAAAGTTGCCTTCTTATTGCAAACACCACAACAAGATGGCGGACAATGGGACATGATGGTCTCGATCTTCCAAAAATACGGTGTCGTGCCAAAAACAGCGATGCCAGAAAGCAGCAATTCTTCTAATTCACGTGATCTAAACACGTTGTTGAATAAAAAATTGCGTAAAGACGCGGTTGCTTTACGAAAATTAGTAGCAGATGGCAAAGATTCAGAAGAAATCCAAAAAGCCAAAGCTGGTATGCTGCAAGATATCTATGACTTTTTAGCGATCTCTTTAGGAACACCGCCAGAAACCTTTGATTTTGAATATCGCGACGAAGAAAAAAATTATCATTTGGATCAACAACTAACACCCCAAACATTTTACGAAAAATATGTTGGTGTGGATCTAGACAACTATGTCAGCATCATCAATGCACCAACTGCCGATAAACCATTCAATAAATCTTATACAGTTGAGATGTTAGGAAATGTTGTTGGCGGCAAAGATGTCCGCTATTTGAACGTTGAAATGGAAACCTTCAAGAAATTGGCGATCGCTCAGTTGGAACAAGGAGAATCCGTCTGGTTTGGTTGTGATGTGGGTCAATCTTCAACTAGAGATTCCGGAATCATGTCATTAGATGCGTATGATTTGAATGATCTGTTCGATGTAGATTTCGATATGACGAAAGCGGAACGCTTGGATTACGGCGACAGCTTGATGACTCATGCGATGGTCTTGACGGGTGTCGATCTTGTTGACGGAAAATCAACAAAATGGAAAGTTGAAAACAGCTGGGGCGAAAAAGTCGGTTCTAACGGCTTCTTCGTAATGAGCGACGCTTGGATGGATGAATACACTTATCAAATCGTTGTCCGCAAAGATCTATTATCAGAGGAACAAAAAGCAGCTTTCGACGCAGAACCAACTGTTTTGGCCCCATGGGATCCAATGGGCGCGTTGGCGTAAAAAGCGGTACAGCTTTTGCGTATGACAAAGTCACAAATTAGTTAAAATATAAACAGCAGGCTTGTTCAGGACTCTTTTAGAGTTTTGATCAAGTCTGTTTTCGGTTCTTTACTTGATTTTAAGTCGCAAAATCAATTTTTTTTAAAGACTTTTGTTAAATGAAAACGGACGGCTTCGAAAGTTTCTGCTATACTTTTAGTGAAGATCATCGTATTTCGCAGTCATAAGAAAAAATTTTCAGGATGCGCCGTTGAAAAGAGGAAACGAGGTGGAAGGATATGGGTGTAGCAGATATTTTGTCTAAACTCAATTTAGGAGAAAAAGTACTGCCAGTAGCAGGCGGAGATGTGAATCAGACATTTCGTGTGGAAGACGGCGGAAAAAAATATTTTTTGAAGTATCATCCAGGCGTCGATCAGCATTTCTTTCAAGCTGAGATCCATGGCTTGCAGGAGTTGGCACCTTTTGTTCGTGTTCCACAGTTCATTGATTGCGGAGAGACAGAAGATGGCGCATACTTGCTTTTGGAATGGATCGAAAGCGGCACAGGAGATCAGCGTAAAATTGCGGAGGCATTAGCTCAGATCCATCGGCAAACTGCACCGGAATTCGGTTTTCATGAAGACAACTTTATCGGGATCTTGCCGCAAGTCAATGCGCAAACCAAAAGCTGGCCGAAATTTTATTTGACTTGTCGTTTAGATGTCCAGGTGGAATTGGCAAAACTCCATAATGTGTGGAACGCTGAAAGAGAAGAACATTTTCTGCGTTTAAAAGAAACAATTTGGCAGCAGTGGCAAGATCTGGAATTTACTCCCAGTCTTTTGCATGGAGACTTCTGGAGCGGCAATATCTATTTTTCTGAGCAAGGCGAACCAGTATTCGTAGATCCCGCTGTTTCTTATGGTCATCGGGAGATGGATATCGCTATGTCCCAGCTTTTCGGCGGATTTCGACCGGAGTTTTTGGAGGCGTATCACCAAGCATTTCCTTTGGAGAACGGTTGGCAGAAACGGATGCCGATCTATCAGCTTTACTATTTGCTGGTTCATCTGAATCAATTCGGCGAAGGCTACGGTGATCAAGTGGATCAATTATTAAAAGATTTTTAGGAGGCAGTTTTTTTGTCAGTATATACAATCGAACACGAAGTTGCTTATTATGAATGCGACATCAATCAAACAATGACTTTTCCGGCAATGATCGGAACAGCGATCAAAGCTTCAGAAGAACAAAGCGATCAATTAGGCCGAGGAACTGATTTTGTCCATCAGTTTGGTCTTACATGGGTGATTACGAACTACTTGATGAAAATCACGCGTCTGCCGCAAGTGGGTGAAAAAATTTCTATCAGTACGCAAGCGGTAGCCTACAATAAATATTTCTGCTATCGAAATTTTTGGTTTCGGGACGCAAAAGGAAATGAACTGCTTTCTGTAGAGACGGTCTTTGTTCTGATGGATATGACTAACCGGAAAATGAGCAGTGTCCCAGAAGAGATCATTGCGCCTTATGAAAGCGAGAAAATCAAACAAATCAAACGCTATCCTAAAATCGATAAAGTCGAATCTGGTCAACACTTGCAGTATCGTGTTCGTTTTTATGATATCGACAGCAACCAGCACGTCAACAATGCCATGTACTTTAACTGGATGATCGATGTACTGGGCTATGATTTCTTGACGGATCATGTGCCGGAAACTGTCAATGTCCGTTTTGACAAAGAAGTCGAGTACGGCAATATGATCGAAAGTCATTATGAGATAGTTGAAGGGGAAAAGGGGATCGAATCCCGCCATGAGATCCGCATGCAAGATCAGACCTATTGCCAAGCGGCGATCACTTGGCGTAAAAAATAAACCATAGCGACAGCTTCTATATTGTAAAACAGAGGCTGTCATTATGGTTTTTTATTAGTTTGGTATTAACCTAATACCCATTATTAATATTAATCAATTTAAAGAGATTTTAGCAGGAAGCAAATTTCTGATTGAACTTTCACTGTCTTCGATATAAAAAATTCTATATTACTTTAATACAGTAATATTTTTAAAGTTTCAGTTTATATTTAATTTTATTTTATAGGGTTTATTAAATGATTAATCTTTCGATAGGTAATGTAAATAATAATACTTAAATTCTTTATACTATTCCTGATTAATCCAGACTTCCATATTTTCAGATTCACGATTAGCCCAAGCGTAATAAGGTATTAGTTTGATTTTTGTCTTAATAAAAGTCGGAGCACTGTATTCACGGTATAGTGATTTATTTTCTTGTTCTTCTGGAAACTTAGCGTTTGCTTGGATGGTAACTAAACCGCCTAGTAATTGAGGATCAAAAGTAAATTGATATTCATTATCATTTGTTAGTGTATATTTCCAAACATCTAGATCTTGATCGATTTTCTCTACACAATAAACTATCGGACCACGCTGTACTGCTACTTTTCCAAAGTCATAGCTGACATTTTCATTTGCTTGATATTTTTTTACAGCCATATCTAAAACTAATTGAATATTAGTTATCCCTTGAGAGATAGACAGGTAGACAAATCCGTCTTCTAAAATTAATTCTTTTGTTTCACCGTTTATAATTAATTTGCCATTTTTTTGTGACCATTTTGGGATTCTAATTCCAATTAATTTGTCTAATGTTGAAGTGTTATTGATTGTGTAAGAGATAGTTCCTTCCCAAGGATAATTACTTTCTTGACAAACCTCAATTCCATTTGAGAATTTAGCTTTGTTAGAAATAAATTGATGAGATAAAATCACATCATCTTTGATAGTGTAAATATATTTATCAACTGAAGCTATCAGTCTAGCCACATTACTTGGACAACATGCACAACCAAACCACTCTGCACGTTGATTTAAAACATGATTGCGACTAGGGTTATTCTTTGAAGTTTCTTTGTCCGCTTGTAGTGGATTTACGTAGAAAAAGTGTGTTCCATCTAAAGAAATTCCACTAATAATTCCATTAAATAATTGTTTTTCTAAAACATCTGCATATTCACCCTTGGCTTCTAAATTCAACATTTCTTTAGCAAAAAAAGCCATTCCTACTGAGGCACAGGTTTCTCCATACATCGTATCATTTGGAAGATCATAATTACCAGTAAAGGATTCACCGATATTTGTTGATCCAATCCCTCCAGTAATATACATCTTTTGTTCAACAATGTTTTTCCATAGACGTTGACAAGATTCTAGTAAACTTCTATCGCCTGTCAAGCGTGCTACATAAGCCATTCCAGTACACAAATATACTACTCGTACTGCGTGGCCTTCAGCTGTTTCTTGTTCTCGAATCGGCTCAGCAGCTTGATAATAAGTTAAAGGAAAATTTCTCATACCATCAATTAAATCTCGAGTAAAGCCATCTTCACTAATCTGCCGATCAAAGAAATTATCTTGACCTCGCTCATTGATGTAGAATTCGGCTAATTCTAAATATTTGTGGTTTTGTGTTAATTCATATAAACGAGCCAGAGCTAATTCTATTTCTGGATGTCCATCGTATCCGGGAATTTGTTGATCACCATAACCAAAATTAATAGCCATGCAATCTGCCATTCGTGTAGCTATATCAAGTGCTTTATGGTTTTGTGTCACTTCATAATAAGCCACTGCCGCTTCAATATAATGCCCCATTGTATAAAGTTCGTGTGATTGTTTTAGACGAGCAAATTTACGATCTGGAGCTTCGATTTGGAAATAAGTAACCAGATATCCATCCTCTTCTTGGGCGTCAGCAATCAAGTCAATCAAAGAATCTGTAATTTTTCTTAATTCGTTATCGGGATGATATTTTAATGAATATGCCGCAGCTTCTAGCCATTTGTAAACATCGGTATCTTGAAAGGTATATCCATTATGTTTTCCCTTTTTTAACCCTGCTGCGATCTCCAAATTTTGAATAGCATGACTATGTTCTTGATGAGCATCATTTCCACCGGGTTCGTGGGTGATACTGATATCTGCTGAGTCATTCATGACTTCCCATTGATAGGGTAATACCTCTTTAACGATTAGTTCACGATATTTTTTCCAAAAAGTTGAAGTGATTTCAATTTTTTCTAGTTTGTTATTTGTTTTAGTCAACATAATTATTCTACCCCTTTTTCATGACGCAAAACCAAATCACGTCTCACATTCTCTTCATTTTTTTCAAATTTCTTATATAGCCACATTGGAATAATTGCTAATATAAAAATGAGTAGCGGCAACCAACAAAACGAAAATTGTATTGCTCTTAAGGCCGCTTCTGATTGAATTTGTTCTGGTTTGTATCCTGCTGCATTCATAATCATGGAAGGAAGAAAACCACCTAAACCAGCGCCCAATTTAATGCAAAATGAACTTCCAATCGCTGTTAAGAAACCACTTGCTCGAATTCCTGTTTTCCATTCACCAAAATCGACAGTATCACCTACCATCTCAAAGAATAGTGAACAGGCAATTCCGCTACCGATACAAGCAATACACCAAGAAACAATCATCATTGGCATATTATGACTGAATATTACTACTCCAAGTTGTCCAATTGAAGCAATCAAAAATCCAAGAACTGTACTTCCCCATTTTCTCAAATACTTGACTAGTAAAGGAATCATGGCCATACCAACTACTTGAATAATTGAAATACCGTTAAAAATAGAAACTAAGTTTTTATCTCCCATATTGTATTGGAAGAAAAAAATCAATGAAGAGTTTCTTGCAGTCAAACCTAGCCAGAACATTACATTTCCAATAATAATCAGTACCCATGGCCAGTTTCCTTTTGCCGCCTTGAAGCTTTCTTTTATTGAAATATTTACAGTATGTTCGATATGTTTTTCTCTCATATCAAAATATGCGATTAAGATTAACACACAGGCAATCACAGCATAAAATCCAACGGCCATTGACCAGCCTTTTTGTTCATTGCCTTGTCCAAAAAATGATACTAAAGGCAAAATAAAGGTGATTGCCAAGAAGTTTCCAATATTTCCGCCAATCATTCGAAATGTGTTAGCTAAAGTACGGTCCTCAGTATTAGAAGTTAAATTAGGCAAAACTGAAGTAATCGGTGTTGATACACCAGTATAGGCAATTCCTGCAATAATATACATAACAGCTGCATATATTATTTTTGCACTACCCGTTAGGTTGAAATTCGTAAATAATAACCATACACTCAATGTAAAAGGAATCGCCATTCTCAAAAACCAAATACGACTTTTTCCTTGATTACTTTTTGTATGATCAATGATCATTCCCCAAACTGGTGCATCCAATGCATCGATAAATCTAGCAAGTAACAGAATTGTTCCAGCCATAGAAACCGACAGTCCATATACATCTGTAAAATAATAGAGTGCATAGCTGCCAATAATACAATAGAGTAAGTTTCCTGCTAAATCGGTAAAACCATAAGTGACTTTTCTTCTCAATGGTAATTGATCTGTTTTGATATCGATTTTTTCTTTTTTATTACTTATAATGTCCATTTTTATTTCCTCCTTCAATTTATATAAAAAATATACAATTAAATAAGCTTTGCTGTAAGCGCATTCTATGTGTAAAAAGTGGATTTTTCCGTTGTTTATTTATTGTTTAGATTTTTTTTCGTAAAAAAAGTGGACTTTTTCGTTTTATTTATTCTTATAAAAAGAAAATTCGTTATAATTGAAAGGGCGGAGGGGATTTAGATGTTACGTATTGATTTGAATGAAGATATTGTCTATTTCAAGGCTGGAGAATTTACAGCTGATGTTGGTTGGATGCATAAGAAAATGTATCATGAAGATGATTTCGAGATTATATATTGTTTAGAAAACACTTTATCATTACTCGTTAATGAAAAGCCGATTTTATTGAAGAAGAACGATTGTTTAATTATTCCACCTCAGACTACTATTCAAGGTGCACAATTGTCCGCACAGCCAGTTCATTTTTACTGGATTCATTTTTTTGCAAAGTGGTGTCCTTTAAATGATGAAGCTGAATTACTTATCAAAACATTACGGAGTAGCTTTATACAACATTCAGTTAGTCCTGATTACCATTCAATTTGTTTTTTACCAAAAATTTTCTCGCCTAAGGAACCTAATTTCTTAATTATTTTAATTAATCAATTACTAAATGTTACGAATACTTACTATTATAGTTCTAAAATTTCAGATTTATTAGTTCAATCTATTTTAATAGAATTGTGTAACCAATATTTCATTGTGTCAACAGTTCAATCAACAGATGAACATGCTTCGAAAATTCATCAAATTGCCGATTGGATTCGAGCAAATATGAATGAGGAGTTAACGATCCAATCTGTGGCAGAAACTTTTGAGCTGTCACAAGACTATCTTTCACGACAATTTAAAAAAGAATTAGGACAAAACTTGAGAGATTACTTAATTAACTTAAAAATTTCAGTTGCAAAAGTATTACTAGTTCAAACCGTTTTACCAATTAAACTGGTTTCGGAATTATCCTATTATGCAGATGAAAAATATTTCATCCGTATATTCAGAAAAAAAACTGGATTAACTCCTAATAAATATCGCAATGCTTATTCCGGTACTCACTTGAACAATCCATATATTGACCCTAAATTACCAATACCTCAGCGAGTAGAGCAGTATTTAGATAATAACCAATAATGTAACATGCCAAAATTACGCACAGAGTCTTCTTTGGTAAGGAAAGGATCATTAGACATAGTAGCAAAGAAAGTGACATTCAATTATTTGAAATTTTGAGCGATATTTATTAATAAACTAAGATAAGTTCACTATTAATGAAGAACAAGAAAATGAAACGATATCTCTAAAAAATGTCAACTAGGAATTCTGTAAAATTTATATTGATAAAATTGATTTGTCAGTATACAACTATAATTTTGTTTATTCTATGAATTAAATAGCCATATACAAAAATATCGAAACATATATTGCAATCTGTTTCGATATTTTTGTATATGGCTATTAAACTATTTAGCAAAAAAATTTAGTTACATTCTATTCACTCATAAAATCGATCAATGCTTCTTGAGGAAGGTGACGATTTTGTGCGATCAAAAGCTTGATACGGGCTTTTTGTGAATTGATCCCGCTGCAAAAAATGATTCCCAGTTCCTGCAACTCTTTGCCGCCGCCTTCATAATCATAGACTGGTTCGGCGATTCCATTGAAGCATCTTGAAACTAAAACGATAGGGATATTTTTGTGAAGGAGCTTTTTCAATGGTGACAGAGTTTGAGGAGGCAGATTACCGGCGCCTAATGCTTCGATCACCAAGCCGTCGATCTTGTTTTTGGCCAGTGCTTCAAACAATTCTCCGTCCATCCCGGCGTAGGCTTTGACAATCGGGATGATCCCATCTACTGCGTCTACATCCCAATGAGTGGACGGCAGCAGTTCTTGTAAAAAAATGATCCGATTTTTTGTTACCAGCCCCACAGGACCTAATGTCGGCGTACGAAAAGTAGCGACATTTGTCGTATGGGTCTTCGTCACGTATCTTGCGGAATGGATCTCATCGTTCATGACTACCAGAACACCTTTGTCAGCCGCTTCCGGAGCCGCAGCTACTCGGATCGCACTTTCAAAATTATACAATCCATCGCTGCCGACTTCATTGCTGGAACGCATTGCTCCGGTGACCACGATAGGTAAGAGATTGCCGATCGTTGTGTCTAAGAAAAAAGCAGTCTCTTCCAACGTATCGGTACCGTGAGTAATCACCACAGCATCGATCCCGCTGAGTTTTGCCACTTGGATCCGTTCCTTTAGCTTCAGCATGTGGATCGGTTGGATGTGAGGACTGGGAAGATTGAAAATATCTTCTACGATCAGCGAAACTTCTTGGGGAAGAGTGATCTCCGCGTCCATCAAAGGATTTACGACATCCGGGCTGACCCCGCCAGTCAATGTATTTTCTTTCATAGCGATCGTACCGCCAGTATGTAAAACGAGTATTCGTGTCATTTTTTCACCTACATTCAAAAGTTTGCCGCTTTCTCTTAAATTATTGTATACTATCTTAACAAGAAAAAAAATAGGTGTGATGAAAGAACGATGATTCGAGTTGGTTTGACAAGATTTGATGAACATGAATATTTGACTGGCAAGAAAAAAAGCACATTGTTTGAGTATGCCAGTTATTTACCGGTGGTAGAATTGGATACCAGCTACTATTTTATTCCCAAAAAAAGCGTAGTGGAAAACTGGCTGACACAAGTGCCGGAGAATTTCCAATTTATCATGAAACTGCCCAGCGCGCTTACCAGCCAAGGGGAGTTGCCGGAAACGATGACCGAAAGCGAGTTAGCAACAGAATTTCTAACAAATCTGGCGCCAATGATCACTGCGGGACGACTGTTTTGTGCTTTGGCACAATTTCCGGCATCCTTTAAATGTACCAGAGAAAATGTCGATCATTTGCGGATGATCCGCCGATTGTTTCCTGAATTGCCGATTGCAGTAGAATTGCGGGATCATTCATGGTATGAACCTCGCTTTCTTGAGAAGACGCGGCAATTTATGGAAGAACAGCAGTTTTCACTGGCAGTTATCGATGAACCGAAAAAGCTTGCTACAACAGTTCCGTTAGACCCTTATGTTACCAATCAAAAATTTACATTGTGCCGATTCCATGGCCGCAATGATGCCGGCTGGATGGCAAAAGGACCAGATGCCAAAAGTAAACGAACACTTTACCGCTATTCCCAAAGTGAACTGGAAGAGCTTCGCCAAACGGTCAAGAAGGTCTCAGAGCATTCGGAGAATGTGGTAGTGATCTTCAATAACAACGCAGGCGGTGACGCTGCGGAAAACGCCACCCAGTTAACGACTATGCTGGGATTATCTTATCAAGGATTGAATCCTGGTCAATTGGATCTATTTTAAGGAGAACTATGATAAAAGCTATTTTTTTTGACATCGACGGCACACTGCTTTCCAGTAACGGCAAAGTCCTTGAAAGTACGAAAGAAGCGATCCGCCAAGCACGAGAAAAGGGAATCTATGTCGGGATCGCTACAGGAAGAAGCCCTGTACATCTTGATGAATTGCTGGATAATCTTGAATTGGATGTTTACGTGACTTACAACGGGCAGCTGGTTTATACAAAAAACGCGGTGATCTATGCTCAAACATTTGATGAGAAAACATTGAAGAAAATCGTTGACTTCGCAGATGATCAAAGTCGCCAAATCTTGTTTGGCGGACGCAACGAATTGGAAGGCAGCCGCACAATGATGCTGAGCCAATCGATCATCGTTAAAAAAATGATCCGTTTTTTGCCACGACGCTTTCCTGTCGCGGTCTTAAAAAAGACCCTCCAGAAATTAAGCTTTTACAAAAGTGACAATCATTACGAGCGGCTGGCGATCTTGCAACAGCCCATCTATCAATGTATGATGCTAAGCGTGGAGCGGGAAACTCCTAAATTAGCGGCGCAATTTCCTGCTTGTGACTTTCACCGTTCCAATCCCTATTCAGTGGATATCGTTCCTAAAGGCGGTTCAAAATTAAAGGGGATCTATGAATTTTTGGATCATCATGGTATCGCTGTCTCGGAAACGATGGCGTTTGGAGATCATATGAATGATATCGAAATGTTAAAAGGGATCGGTATCGGTATAGCAATGGGCAATGGTCAGCAAGCGGCCAAAGAAGCGGCTGCTTTTGTGACAGATACCAATAATAAGGACGGTATTGCCGCAGCATTGCGGCATTATCGAATCATCGACTAGGAGAGTAAACGTGAAACCATTTGAAATGACAGAAGAATTCCATCAAACTTTCGATCCCCGCAAACCGCAACAGCCAACTGCTTTTGATGTGATGGAAGCACGGCGGCGGGCAGGGTTTAAAATCGAAGAGTTGATAGAATTTTTATATGCTTCTAGCAAAGATACTGACGAATTCGCGGCATCGGTTGCTGATCTGCACCAGGCAATCGATCGGGCTCAAGCAAAAATCAACGGGAAAAAGGCACAGCATCATGATCCATTGGTGGATCAAGTGGATGCATTGACGGATCTGCTGTATTTGACGTACGGTTCTTTTTCTCTTTTAGGCGTCGATCCCGAACCGATCATGGCAATCGTCCATCAAGCGAATATGGCAAAATTATTTCCTGATGGCAAGCCTCATTACGATCCGATCACAAATAAAGTGTTGAAACCGGAAGATTGGGCGGAAAAACACGCACCGGAAGCAAAGATTCGGGAAGAGATCGCCCGACAATCAGAATAAAACAAAAAACCGACTCCTATCAATTATGATATGAGCCGGTCTTTTATTATATATAATAATTAATCAAAAAATGTATAGTACAATGCGCGGATCGCTGATTTTTCTTGTTCTTTATGGATACCAAACATAATGCTGACCTCAGAAGATCCTTGGTTGATCATTTCCAAGTTGATTTTTTTACGAGCCAATGCGGCGGTACTTTCAGCGGTGATCCCCACACGCTGTCTCATGCCTTCACCAACCACCATGATCATGGATAAATCGTGAGTGATCCGCAATTCATCGGGTTTGATCTCGTCGGCGATAGCTTGCAGCAGTTTCTCTTCAGTTTCAGGAGTCAGCTGATTAGCCCGCAAAACGATGGAGATATCATCGATTCCAGAAGGCATATGTTCATAACCTAAGCCGAATTCTTCAAAGATCGTCAAGATACGGCGGGTAAAACCCACCTCTCTGTTCATCAGATACTTGTTGATATAGATCATAGTGAATCCTTCGTCACTGGCGATCCCAATGACCGGTTTTTCATGTCTTTCCCGTGTATTGATGATTTTCGTACCGGGTGCTGTAGGATTATTGGTATTTTTTATCACGACCGGGATATGAGCGCGATAGGAAGGCATCAATGCTTCATCGTGAAAAACAGAAAATCCCGCATAAGCTAATTCCCGCATTTCACGGTACGTCAGCTCTTTAATGAGCTCTGGTTGATGGACATAACCTGGATGAGCGGAATAAATCCCGTCGACATCAGTGAAATTTTCATAGAGATCGGCTTTTACACCGGCAGCGACGATCGACCCTGTGATATCTGAGCCGCCTCGAGAAAAAGTACAGATTTTGCCGGCTTCGGTATAACCAAAGAATCCCGGAATCACCAGCACTTCTTGGCTTTGAGACCAGCGGCTGATCAAGTCGTAAGCATTGCGCAAAATCCTCGCATTGCCTGGTTCGTCAGAAACTAAGAGACCCAATTCTTTAGGATTGATGTAGCGGGCTGCGATGCCTTGAGTTTGCAAGATACCAGCGATCAGTTTCGCGTTATTGTCTTCACCGCTTGCCAAGATCGTATCATACAAATGGGGATTATCGACGACAGGCAATTCTTTAAATGAGTTCAAATTATATTGGATCGCGGTCAAGGTATCGTCGTTTACAGAGAATGCCTCGCCGATTTCTTGATAACGGGTAAAAATCTGTTGGATAATAGGATCAAGATCCCCAGCAGCTATTTTTGTTTGATAGAGTTGGATCAAAAGGTCAGTGACTTTTGTGTCTTTGGAATCACGCTTACCGGGAGCGGAAACCACGATAAATCTCCGCTGAGGATCTGCTTTGATGATCTCAACTACTTTTTTTACTTGTTGGCTGGATGCTAATGAACTCCCACCAAATTTTGCTACTTTCATGTCATCGCCTCGATTTTTTTATTTCATAATAGATTACAAAAAAATGAGAACAAAAGCAAGTGAAAATGGGAAATCAGAAAGGAATCTCGTATTTTTTCTGAGTTAAACGAGCAAAAAGGGTTTATTTTTTATACTTTTTCAACAAGAAAACCGCCGCGATCACTAAGAGCGCGCCTATTATAATAGAGCCACAAACCGGAAGAAACCATTCAGACTTCAGTCTCTCCTTTGGAAGTATCCATAACAGACATGTTCATTCTTCTTTCGTTTTTAGTTTCTTTTAAACTTTTTAGCAAAAGAAGCAGTCAAATCTCATAAAATTAGTAAAAGGAATAATACAGCGCTTTTTTGTCTGCTGGCTAGGGCAGTGTTATGTTCTGCCAGACGTTTTACAAAAATTTTTAGCAGTTGGTTAACGAAAATTTGTGTTTTGAAACAAATTAGGGAGAGAAAAAATCAAAAGTTTTTTTCGTTACTTAGTGATTGCCGCATAGGTTTATGATATAATCTAGCGTAGATGCCTTTTGTGTAAATAGGCGAAGAACAGCAGAAATCCAATAGATAAAGCGGGCTGAAAATGTCATTTTTCGGCTTCAAACATTGTATATTCGAAAGTGGAGGAACCTTAAATGGGAAGTAATGTTATCATCGGAATCGTAATTGCCATCATAATCGTAGCGGCAGTGCTCTACTCGATTAGTTTTTTCATGCGCAAGAAAAATGAAGAGCGTCTCAAAGCATTGGAAAAACGAAAGGAAGAATTGTTTGACCTGCCAGTTATCGAAGAAGTCGATGATGTAAAGAAGATGCACTTAGTCGGGCAAAGTCAAAATACTTTCCGAGAATGGAACCAAAAATGGACGGATATCTCCACCAGTGATTTCGCTGAACTGGAAAGCCAGATCTTCGAAGTTGAAAGCTTGAATGAAACATTCCGCTTCTTAAATGCTAAAAATGCCATCGCTGAAGCTGAGAGCACGATGGATCAAATGGAGAAAAAAGTCGAAGAGATCCGTGATGGGCTTAAAGAACTGCGGGAAAGTGAAGAACGTAATTCCCTGAAAGTCCAAAAAGCCTTGGATATGTACGAAGACTTGAAAAAAGAATTGCGGGAAAACGGGGATGCGTACGGACCTGCCTATTCTGAATTACAAAAACAAGTCAAAAACATCGAGATCGAATTTACCCAATTCGTAACACTGAATACATCCGGTGATCCAGTCGAAGCCAGTGAAGTTTTAGAAACTGCTGAAAAGCATACCTATGATTTGAATGCAGTGATGAAACGGATCCCATCAGCTTACGAAGAATTGAACAAAACTTTCCCAGATCAATTGAAAGAGATCCAAGACGGTTACAAACGTTTATTGGCAGATCATTATGTCTTTCCTGAAGAAAACTTCCAAGATGAGATCAATCGCGTGAAAAAACGTGTGGAAAACTCAATGAGCGATCTTGAGAAAACTGAAGTCGATGCGGTGGAAGTTGCCAACCGTGATACAGCAAGTGCGATCGATTCTCTGTATACAGTCATGGAACGAGAAATCAATGCCAAACAATATGTGGTGAAAAATCGCCAAGTCATTGCTGATTATATCCAGCACGCAACAAAAAATAACCGTCAATTGATGATCGAGTTGGATCATACCGCACAAAGCTACACATTGAATCAAAATGAATTAGGCCGTGTTCGCGGATTCCAAACAGAGATCAACGAGTTGGCACGACGAAACGATGAGATCGAACCACAAATGGATCATCATGAGATTCCATTCTCAGACGTACAAAGCTTCTACAAAGATTCCTATAAAATCTTGGACGATATCGAAAGCCAACAAGTAGAGATCGATGATTCGCTTCGTGATCTGCGCAAAGGCGAAAAGAAAGCCCAAGAAAAAGTAGAACAATACGAATTCAAACTGCGCAACTTGAAACGCTTCGTTGAGAAACAACGCTTACCGGGACTGCCTGGCGATTACTTGGAATTTTTCTTTGTCGCTACTGACCGTGTGGAAGAACTCAGCAAAGCATTGAATAAGATCCGGATCAACATGGAAGAAGTCAACAAACTGGTGGATATCTGTAATGATGATATCGAATTATTGGATGAAAAAACCCATGATCTAGTAGATGCGGCTGCTTTGACTGAACAAATGATGCAATACGCAAATCGTTACCGTCATTCACATCCTGAAATCAAAGCATCCATCGATAAAAGCCTGCAATTGTTTACCCGCGATTATCGTTATCAAGAAGCGTTGGATGAGATCGGCGCATCATTGGAACGAGTAGAGCCGGGGGCATTCAAACGGATCGAAAATTTCTATTTCAATAATCGTGATCTAGTCTAGCAAACAGCGTATAGCTGTATTCAAAAAGAGGAAACGTTTCGGCGTTTCCTCTTTTTATTTATGGTAAAATGACAGAAACACCATTAGTCATTGGAGTATTTAATAAGGAAAAGAGGGAAAACGATGTTAGATAAATCATTGCCTTATGCTGAGATCTGGATGACCCGTCCTTTGCAGGAAACGGTACCGGAAACATCATTAGCAGAAGGATTCCATTTTGAAACGTATCTGCCGCAAGCAGAAGAAGACTGGGCCGAGATCGAGACTTCCGTAGGAGAATTTAAAAACAAAGAAGAAGCATTGACCTATTTTCAAAAAGCATTTTCTCCTTATCCCGAGGAATTGACGGAACGAATGTTTTTCGTTGTCACAGATGAAGGGGAGCGGATCGCCACTTGCAGTGCATGGCAGAAACAAATTCTAGGAGAAAACTATCCTGTCTTTCATTGGCTTGCTGTTAAACCGGGATATCAAGGAAAAGGTATCGCTAAAGCATTGATCGCTAAGGTCCTACAGAAATTTCCTGATTTGAATAAAAACAGTCCGATCTATTTGCACACGCAAACTTGGAGCTATCCAGCCATAAAACTATATCGACGTTTTGGTTTTGATTTTATCTCAGAAAATATGGACGGCTCTCCCAATCCCGACTATGAAAAAGCAGTAAAAATCATTGAAGAATACAGCTGAAATGGCAACAGTACAGCTATAAAGAATCGCGTTCTGATGTATATCGATCTCGGGCGCGCTTTTTTTATGGCAAAGTTCTGAGAAACAAGCTCCTTGAAAGGAATGGATACAGCGTTTATAATAGGAAAGAATTTTTAGAAGAGAGGAATCCTGCATGATTTATTTTGATAACAGCGCAACAACGGCAATTTTTCCGCAAGCGTTGGACACTTATGTAAAAACCAGTCAACGGATCATCGGCAATCCGTCCAGTCTGCATGATTTGGGCAATCAAGCCGATCGCCTGCTGCAACAAGCGCGTAAACAAATCGCAGAACTTTTATCCGTCGAAAAAGATGAGATTTGGTTTACTTCTGGAGGAACAGAAGGCGACAACTGGGTCTTAAAAGGTACTGCTCTCCAGAAAAAAGATTTTGGACGACACATCATTATTTCCAGTATCGAACACCCGGCAGTTTCTGAAACTGCTGAACAATTGAAATCACTAGGGTTTGAAGTCAGTGTGGCACCAGTGACTAAAGAAGGTTTTGTCGATACTTCTGCGTTGGCAGAGCTGATCCGCAAAGATACGATCTTGGTCTCAGTCATGGCAGTAAACAATGAAGTGGGCTCGATTCAGCCGATTAAAGAAATCAGCAGGATCTTAGAAAATCATCCCAAGATCCATTTTCATGTAGATGCTGTGCAGGCGATCACTAAAGTTCCGCAAGAACAGTGGTTAACGGATCGTGTGGATTTCGCGACTTTTTCCGCCCATAAATTCCATGGTCCTCGCGGTGTCGGGTTTATTTATTGGCGCAAAGGCCGGAAATTAGCACCGTTATTGACGGGCGGCGGACAAGAACAAGAACATCGCAGCGGAACAGAGAATGTGCCGGCGATCGTCGCGATGGCTAAGGCGCTGCGTCTGGCGGTTGAGAAAAAACAAGCGCGCCCTGACCATGTTCAAACCCTCAAAAATTATCTAGCCTCTGCTTTAGCAGAATATGACAAGGTAACGATCTTCTCTCAAGAAGAAAACTTTGCTCCCCATATTTTGTGTTTTGGTCTAAAAGGAATCCGGGGAGAAGTAATGGTCCACGCCTTTGAAGAAAAACAGATCTACATATCCACTACCAGCGCCTGCTCCAGCCGCAAAAAAATGGCCAGCAGTACGCTGCATGCGATGAATGTACCGGCACAGTTGGCGACTTCTGCTGTACGGGTCAGTTTGGATGAAAGCAACACGATGGCTGAAGTAGAACAGTTCTTGATCGTCTTTCATCAGTTGTATCAAAAATTTTCAAAAATCAATTAAGGAGCTTACATTGTGAAATATACAGAAATAATGGTGCGTTACGGGGAATTGTCTACAAAAGGCAAAAACCGCAAAAGCTTCATCATACAGCTGGCGGAAAATGTCCGCAGAACATTGGCGGAGTTTCCTGAGGTGAAGATCCATGCAGACCGTGATCGGATGCATCTTTTGCTGAATGGTGCAGACAGTGAACAAATCATCCCTAAACTGCAAAAAGTTTTCGGGATCCAAAATTTTTCTCCAAGTATCCAAGTGGAAAAAAATGTGGAAGTCTTGAAAGCAGCCGTTCAATCAGTGATGAAAGAAATCTATACGGGAAAAGAAACCTTCAAAATCACTGCAAAACGCAGCGATCATGATTTTGAATTGGACAGCAATGAGCTGAATCAAACACTAGGAAACAGTGTCTTCGATCTTTTTCCTGATATTCAAGTCCAAATGAAAAAGCCAGATATCAATCTGCGGGTGGAGATCCGTCGTGACGGCGCTTATCTTTCTTATGAGACCATCAAAGGTGCCGGCGGACTGCCGGTGGGAACCAGCGGACGCGGCATGCTGATGCTTTCTGGCGGGATCGATTCGCCAGTGGCCGGATACCTTGCTATGAAGCGGGGGGTAGAAATCGAAGCCGTTCATTTCGCCAGCCCGCCTTATACTAGCGAGCAAGCCTTGAAAAAAGCCAAAGATCTGACGAGAAAATTGATGCCTTATGTAGGAAGCATCCAATTTATCGAAGTACCTTTTACTGAAGTCCAAGAAGAAATCAAACGCCATGTACCGCAAGGCTATTGGATGACATTGACACGGCGGATGATGCTGCGTTTGACAGACGCGATAAGAGAAATGCGCCATGGTCTAGTGATCATCAATGGTGAGTCGCTGGGACAGGTAGCTTCTCAAACATTACAAAGCATGGTGGCGATCAACGAAGTAACGACAACGCCGATCATCCGGCCGGTAGTGACGATGGATAAACTGGAGATCATTGAAATCGCCCAACAGATCGATACCTTTGAATTGGCAATCCAGCCTTTTGAAGACTGCTGTACGATTTTTGCGCCGCCACAGCCTAAAACACGTCCGCGGTTGGATAAAGTCCAACAATATGAAGAACGCTTGGATATCGAAGGGATGATGCAGCGGGCTTTAGAGAATCTGAAGATCGAAGAGATCCGGACAGAAAATAAAGCTGTATCGGAGTTTGATGATCTGCTATAACAAAAATTTCTGATAGTCAGGCTAGGACTATTCAATATCCATCAAAACAGTCGAAAGACCATGAAACATTCTCGATGCGTATGTGCAGTTAGAATTGTTTCTGTCTTTCGGCTGTTTTTTCACAGTTGTTTTTCCGTGCATTTTAATTATTCCAGGTATTTTGCTGAAACGCTTGCAGGAGACAAGTCCCCGTGCTAAACTTTAAATGTGAAATATTTAACAAAGGAGAACCAATATGGTGAAAAAAACAAAGTTAGAAGCGATCCCCAAAGCTACCGCCAAGCGATTGCCTCTATACCTTAGATATTTGAAAATGCTGCAAAACGCGGAGATCACCAGAATCAAGTCGAAAGGCTTCAGCGAGATCACACAAGTCCCTTCAGCGACGATCCGCAGAGATTTTTCTCATATCGGTGAATTAGGCCGCAGCGGCTATGGATATGACGTCGCGTACTTGATCGAAGTATTCAACCATATCTTAGATGCACAAGATGAAAAAAGGATCGCGCTGATCGGATTTGGAAATTTAGGCAAAGCATTAGCGAAGAATAATTTCCGCCGTAATGATAATTTGAATATCATCAGCGTCTTCGATAACGATCCGTCTATTATCGGCAAAGAGGTGGAAGGGCATTATGTCTATGATATCCAAGAGCTGTCAGATGTCGTGAAAGAAAATAAGATCACGGTTGCGATCTCTACTGTTCCCAGCCAATATTCGCAAAAAGCGGTGGATAAGATTGTGGCATCCGGTGTGACAGCTATCTTGAATTTTGCTCCGGATCGTGTTGAAGTGCCGGCCAATGTTCATGTCCAATATATCGACCTGACCACCGAACTCCAAACATTGATTTTTTTCGATCAAAACTATCGGCAAGCTAAAATCAGCATATAGGCAAGTTCTTTGTCCTTTGGAATGTTGTTGACTATACTAATAGAATATCCAAAGGAGGGAATTACTGAATTGAAAGTAACAAGAAAAGGTAATATTTATGATGTCCCTGGCGAACAATTGAAAGTCGGCGAAAAAGCACCTGATTTTGTGTTGAAAGATTTGCAAGACCAACAACATTCCTTGCAAGAGTTTTTAGGAAAACCAACGATTTTGAGTATCGTGCCTGATATCGATACGCGAGTATGTGCGCTGCAGACAAAACGGTTCAACCAAGAAGCCAGCCAAGTCAGCGGTCTTAATTTTGCGACGATCTCAAATAATACAAAAGAAGAACAGGCAAATTGGTGCGGTCAAGAAGGCATTGATATGCTGATGCTTCATGATCCTGAGAATTCTTTTGGAAAGATCTATAATATTTGGGTCCCTGATTTTGGTCATTTTGCTCGAACGATCTTTGTTTTAGATGCAGAAGGGATCATCCGCTACACTGAAATCGTACCAGATATTTCACAAGAACCTGACTATGAACAAGCGCTTGCGGCTGCTCGATCGTTAATCTGATTGACTTTCAAAAAACTTCATTGTAGAATAAGCCATGACGAAGATCAAGAGGAGTAGCTCTGCTGAACGTTTTAGAGAGAAAGTCAATTGCTGAAAGACTTTTACGAAAAGAGAGTGAAGGTAGCTTGGGAGTCTTTGATCTGAAGAGAATGTAGGATCGAACGCTTAGTGACCGTTAACTCACTCCAAGAGGTAGCAATCTGCTACAATTTAGGTGGTACCGCGTAATTTACGTCCTAAAAATGCATTCGCATTTTAGGGCGTTTTTATTTTATAAAAAATTTTTCGCCTAGATCATTGGTAAGCGGAAAAATATTATTCAGGAGGAATCGAAATGTCGGAGAATAATTTGTCAACCAAGTATAATCCCCAAGAAGTCGAAGCCGGCCGCTATCAGCATTGGCTGGAAGAAGACTTGTTCAAACCTAATGGCGATAAGAAAGCCAAACCATACTCAATCGTGATCCCGCCCCCAAATGTCACTGGGAAACTGCATTTAGGTCATGCATGGGATACGACATTACAAGACATGCTGATCCGTCAAAAACGGATGCAAGGCTATGATACATTATGGCTGCCAGGAATGGACCATGCCGGGATCGCGACTCAAGCAAAAGTCGAAGAAAAATTGCGGGAACAAGGAATTTCTCGTTATGACCTTGGTCGGGAAAAATTTGTCGATCAAGTGTGGGAATGGAAAGAAGAATACGCCGGCCATATCCGTGAACAATGGGCAAAATTAGGTCTTTCATTAGACTATTCTCGAGAACGTTTCACGCTGGATGACGGCTTGTCAAAAGCGGTCCGCAAAGTCTTTGTGACATTGTTTGAAAAAGGTTTGATCTACCGCGGCGAATACATCATCAACTGGGATCCGCAAGCCCGCACTGCGTTATCTGATATCGAAGTGATCCACAAAGATATCGAAGGTGCTTTTTACCACATGACCTATCAATTGGCAGACGGCTCCGGCGAAGTAGAGATCGCGACGACTCGTCCGGAAACCATGTTAGGAGATACCGCGGTCGCTGTGCATCCGGAAGATGATCGTTATAAACATCTGATCGGTAAAATGGTTATTTTGCCATTGGTCAATAAAGAGATTCCAGTCATCGCCGATGAATATGTTGATCGGGAATTTGGTACCGGTGTTGTGAAAATCACACCGGCTCATGACCCAAATGACTTTGAAGTAGGCAATCGTCATGACTTGCCGCGGGTCAATGTGATGAATGATGATGGTACGATGAATGATCTGGCTGGAAAATATGCGGGAATGGATCGTTTTGCCGCTCGCAAAGCGATTGTTAGCGACTTAAAAGAGTTGGGACGTTTGGTCAAGATCGAAACGATGGTCCACAGTGTTGGGCACTCGGAACGGACTGGTGTCGTAGTAGAACCGCGGTTATCTACGCAATGGTTTGTCAAAATGGCTCCATTGGCCAAACAATCTATCGACAATCAAGGTACTGACAATGCCGTAGAATTCTTCCCGCCACGCTTTGATCAAACCTTCTTGCGTTGGATGGAAAATGTCCACGATTGGGTAATTTCCCGTCAATTATGGTGGGGACATCAGATCCCAGCTTGGTATCACAAAGAAACCGGCGAAATGTATGTAGGTATGGAAGCACCGGAAGACAGCGAAAACTGGCAGCAAGATCCTGATGTGCTGGATACTTGGTTCAGTTCTGCTTTATGGCCATTTTCAACAATGGGCTGGCCGGATACCGACAGCGAAGATTTCAAACGCTATTTCCCAACCAGCACATTGGTGACCGGCTATGATATTATTTTCTTCTGGGTCAGCCGTATGATCTTCCAAAGTTTGGAATTTACCGGCGAACGGCCATTTGAAAATGTCTTGATCCATGGCCTGATCCGTGATGAACAAGGACGCAAAATGAGTAAATCCCTTGGTAACGGGATCGATCCGATGGAAGTCATCGAAAAATACGGTGCCGACGCATTGCGCTGGTTCTTGTCAAACGGTTCTGCTCCAGGACAAGACGTTCGTTTCAGCTATGAAAAAATGGATGCTGCTTGGAATTTCATCAATAAGATCTGGAACGCTTCCCGCTTTGTATTGATGAATGTGGAAGGTATGACCTATGACGATATCGATCTTTCCGGTGACAAAACAGTGGCAGATCGTTGGATCTTGACCCGCTTGAATGAAACTATCGAAAAAGTTACTGATCTGTTTGATCGTTTCGAATTTGGTGAAGCCGGCCGCCAACTGTACAACTTCATCTGGGATGATTTCTGTGACTGGTATATCGAAATGAGTAAAGAAGTCCTTTACGGGGACGACGAAGCAGCGAAAACGACGAATAAGAGCATCCTTGTCCATACATTGGATCAAATCTTGCGTCTGTTGCATCCAATCATGCCGTTTGTGACAGAAGAGATCTGGAGCAAGATCCCTCATGAAGGAAAATCTTTAGTAGTTGCTGAATATCCAGCAGTTCGTCCTGAATTTACTGACGAATCAGCGGCAAAAGGGATGGAAGTTCTGAAAGAATTGATCCGTTCTGTCCGCAATATTCGTTCAGAAGTGAATGCGCCGTTGTCAAAACAAATCACATTGTTGATCCAAACCAGTGATGCTGCCATCAACACCTTCTTGATCGAAAATAAAAACTATATCGAACGCTTCTGCAATCCGGAAGAATTAGTGATCGCTGAAGATCTGGAAGCACCGGAATTAGCGATGTCCGCTGTCTTGACCGGCGCAACCATCTATCTGCCATTAGCAGGGCTGATCGATATCAAAGAAGAGATCACTCGTTTGGAAAAAGAATTGGATAAATGGACCAAAGAAGTCAAACGGGTCCAAGGTAAATTGGCAAATGAACGTTTTGTTGCCAATGCACCGGAAGAAGTCGTTCAACAAGAACGAGAAAAAGAAAAAGGCTACCTTGAAAAACAACAAGCTGTCCAGGAACGTATCCAACAATTACGGACGATCAGCTAAATAGTAAGAAGTCAGTAAGACATTAATAAAGAGGTTATCAATAAAGCTATCGAACGTATTTCTGTTAAGATCGTTCCGAGCTTTATTGCTGCCTCTTTTTTTCTTTTTATAAAAGTTAATGAGCTGAGAGAAACGTTTTCCTAGCGCTTTTTCTGGTTTTGCACTGGAAGTTTGTTATAATTGACTTGTGTATAAATTACTGAATGAGGTGGGAAAATGGTCAAAACCGGAGAAGAAGCAATCGCTTGGATCCACGATCGATTAATGAATGGAACGCGTCCTGGCTTGGAGAGAGTCAATGCGCTGCTGGATCGTGTAGGACATCCTGAAAAAAAACTGACAGTGATCCATATTGCTGGTACCAACGGCAAAGGTTCGACCGTCAGTTATTTGCGGAGCATGTTAGAAGAAGCCGGTTTGACGGTAGGCACATTTACGTCTCCTTTTATCGTGAGTTTCAATGAGCGGATCCAAATCAATCGTCAGTTTATTTCTGATGAGGATCTGGTCTACTATGTAAATAAATATCAGCCTTTAGTGGAAGAAATCAATCAACAAGCGGGTTTAGGGGATATCACGGAATTTGAACTGATCACCGCTATAGGATTTGATTATTTTTATGAAAAAAAAGTTGATGTCGCAGTCATCGAAGTAGGGATCGGCGGTTTATGGGATTCTACTAATGTCGTTTCGCCTGTTTTAACAGGGATCACAACGATCGGTATGGATCACATGGATATGCTGGGAAATACGCTGGTAGAAATCGCCGCACAAAAAGCCGGGATCATCAAAGAGGGGATCCCCGTCGTTACTGGCAATATTCCAGAAGAAGCGTTGACAGTGATCGCAGAGAAGGCGCAAAAGGAACATGCACCGATCTACCGTTTGGGAGAAGACTATCATGTACAGTATCAACATGCCGACGAAGAATGGGGAGAGGTCTTTGATTATTCCAGCCAGCACGGAAAACGCAATGGCTTAAAGACCCCGCTTGTAGGTGTGCATCAACCAGAAAATGCTGGTTTAGCTATCCAATTGTTTGAACTCTTCTGCGAAATGAAACATCTTCCTCTGAAGAACAAAGAGATCGTCAATGGATTGAAAAATACGACTTGGCCGGCAAGAATGGAACGCTTGAGCAGTGAACCGCTGATCTTGCTGGATGGCGCTCATAATCCCCATGCTTTACGACGATTGGTCGATACTATCAAATCTGAATTTAAAGAGTATCATGTCAGCATTCTGTTTTCAGCGTTATCCACTAAAAGTGTAGAAGAAATGCTGGATATTTTATTGGAGATCCCTAAAGTCAGAATTTATTTGACGACATTCGATCATCCTAAGGCAATTGCCCTAAATGATAATTATGTCGTACCCGGCGATGAACGTGTCTCAATCGTATCATTGTGGCAGTTTGGTTTAGCAGAAATCTTGGAAAAAATGACCAATGAAGATTTATTGCTGATAACCGGTTCATTATATTTTGTTTCGGATGTACGTAATTTACTATTAGAAATGGGAGGCGCTGATGAATAAGTTAGCTGGAGTTATTTTTGATATGGACGGCCTGATTTTTGACACTGAAATGATTTACTATCAAGCAACACAAGTCATTGCTGATAAGATGAAGATTCCTTATGATAAAGAACTGTATTTGAAATTTTTAGGTGTTTCAGACGAAGAAGTCTGGGAAGGGTATCATCAGCTTTTTGATGAAAAGTTCGGTGATGAATATGTCCAAGCGTTTATCCAAAATTCTTATGATGAAGCTATCCGATTGTTTGAAGCCGGCCAAGCCAATCTAAAACCCGGCGTTCGTGAATTGCTTACAATACTGGATGAATCTGGACTGCCGCGTGTTGTCGCTTCCAGCAATCAACGAAAAGTGATCGACCGTCTGTTGGAAGTCTCTGATTTGACTCATGAATTTTCCGAGATCATTTCTTTTGAAGATGTTAAACGGGCGAAACCTGATCCGGAGATTTTCGAGATCGCTCATCAGCGTCTGCGTTCGCCAAAGGAAAATCTTGTGATCTTGGAAGATTCCCAAAATGGGATTTTAGCGGCGCATGCGGCGGGGATCCCGGTCATTATGGTGCCGGATCTGCTGCCGCCGGATGAACGCTTGAAGCAAAAAACACTGGCAGTCGCTGAAAGTCTGTTGGAAGTACCGTCATTTCTACAAAAATTTTATAAATAAAATCTGAACTCCTTTGCGTATCTGTTAAAAGAAAGCGTAAAGGAGTTTTATTATGGAAGCAAAACAGATGATACCGAAAAGCTCATTGCCGCGAGAACGTTTGTTAGAATATGGCGCAACGGCACTATCTGATCAAGAATTGTTAGCGATCATGTTGCGCACCGGCAGCAAATCTTATCATGTGTTGGATGTAGCGGGGCATATTTTATCAGAGTTTCCCAGTCTTTATGATCTGAAATCAGCCAGTTTGGACGAATTGATGCAGATTCGCGGTGTAGGAAGGATAAAAGCAGTTGAATTACAGGCGGCGATGGAGTTAGGCTTTCGGATCAACAAGGCACTGCAGCCAAAGCTTGGCAAGATCCAAACCAGCTTCGATCTGGCGCATCAGCTGATTGCTGAATTAAAAGATCATCAGCAGGAACATTTTATCTGTTTGTATTTAAATACTAAAAACGAGATCATCCATAAGCGGACGCTATTCAAGGGCTCACTGAATCAAAGCGTTGCTCATCCCCGGGAGATCTTTCGCGTGGCGGTAAGATACAGTGCGGCACGGATCATTGTTTGCCATAATCATCCCAGCGGCAATCCCAAGCCGTCAGACAATGATCTGAATTTTACTCAGCGTTTGAAGGAATGCGGCGAGATGATGGGAATCGAGCTTTTGGACCATATCATCACTGGACATGACAACTATATCAGTTTACGGGAGGAAGGTTTTCTCTGAAAGATGTAACAGCTTGCAAAAAATCAGCAGGAAGTGTAAAATATTTATGTAATTTTGTTTGGGAATAGAAGTTGGACACTAAGTTACACCTCTATCGTACGCGAGCAATGTTACAATCAATTAAAATGTGCTTTAGCACGAGGAGGTTTTTTATTATGGAAAACGGAACAGTGAAATGGTTTAACGCAGAAAAAGGCTTCGGATTCATCTCTCGCGAAGACGGCAGCGATGTATTCGTACATTTCTCAGCAATCCAAGGCGAAGGATTCAAAACATTAGAAGAAGGTCAAGCAGTGACTTTCGATGTTGAAGATTCAGATCGCGGACCACAAGCAACAAACGTTGAAAAAGTTTAATTGTTGTTAAAAAGCATGACCAGTGCCTCGCACTGAGTCATGCTTTTTTATTTCTTGATTTTAGAATTATGCAGTTGGTTTTTTGTAACTTTCTACGGCGGCTTTACCTAATGTAGCATACCAAAATGTTTCGAAATCCTCTTGACCATTGGATGATGGAAATTTTTTAAAATCCTTCAGCACGGCACTTTTGATTTCTTTTCGACAGCGTTCGTCCATCAGGAAAAAACGTTGGAACTCTTGTGGGGATCGTTTTGCGTATTGACAGATATTATCGGTCAAATGAGTAGAAGAAGTGGTCTCTGCTAATTTGACTTCTTCTTTTACCTTGGCAAGAATATACTCGCAGGCAGCTTCTTTAAAATCCAATAGGGTCTGAAATTCACGATAAATAGGCTGTGTTGAACAGGACATTTTTTTGGCGATATGACGAGCATGAAAATTTTCGAAACCTTGCTCTATGATCAATTGAAAAGCGCCTTGCAATAGGTGTTGGCGATAGATTTTCTTCGTGCGAACCATTTCAAGATCCTCCTGCAAATAAGATTATGTTATTATAATAACATAAAAAGTGATGGATGTTTTCAAAAATATAGTGAATTTAAAGCAAAATATTGAAAAAATAGAAGGATATGTGAATATAAAATTCGTTTTTTTAATCTGGCATGTTCTTATTGGCTGCCTAGCGCCGTTTGGAAATACCGGTCGAAAATACAAAAACGCCGACCCCGTAAGTTTTTTGCTTACAGGGTCGACGTTATTTTTTTATTGTTCGTCAGGGGACATGATCATGGAAAGGATCATTGGATGACGTTCGGTTTTTTCAAATAAGAAAGGCTGCAACGCAGAAGACATCGTTTCTCGCAATTTATGTTCATTGCAATTCGGTTGATTCAAGGCTTCCCGCAATGCTTTGAATAGGATCGATTGGCCTTCATTGATCATTGTACCGGATTCTCTCATATAAACGAATCCTCGTGAAAGGATATCAGGACCGGCAAGAATCTCTTTTTTCTCCATATCCACTGTCGCTACCGCTAAGACCAAACCTTCTTCTGAAAGAATGCGACGATCACGCAAGACGACATTTCCGATATCACCGATGCCGCTGCCGTCGACATAGACATCGTTGGCGTTGAAATGACCTGCTTGACGGGCGGTGTCGGCAGTTAATGCCAACATATCACCGTTGTCCATGATAAAGCAGTTTTCTTTCGGTACACCGGTATCTTGTGCCAGTTGTGTGTGGATCTTCAACATACGAAACTCGCCATGGACCGGCATAAAGAATTTAGGTTTCATCAAGCGCAGCATTAATTTTTGCTCTTCTTGTCCACCGTGTCCGGAAGTGTGGATATTATTCAATTTGCCGTGAATGACATCCGCGCCGGCTTCCAGCAGCAAGTTAATCAAATGATTGACACTGGTAGTATTCCCAGGGATCGGCGAGCTTGAAAAGATCACCGTATCATCTGGCTGGATCTGGATCTGACGGTGAGTTCCGTTGGCGATCCGACTCAAAGCTGCCATTGGTTCGCCTTGGGAACCGGTACAAAGGATCATCACTTCGTTAGCTGGCAAGCGGTTGATCTCGTGTGCTTCAACGAACGTACCATCTGGGACTTTGATGTAGCCTAAACGTTGACCGTTAGCGATGGCGTTTTCCATACTGCGTCCGAAAACCGCGATCTTGCGACCCGTTGCAACGGCTGCATCCGCCGCTTGCTGCAGACGAAAAATGTTGGAAGCAAAGCTGGCGAAGATGATCCGTCCTTCGATTTTTTCGAAGATACGCAAAATCGAAGCGCCAATCGTTTTTTCAGATTTAGTGAACGTTGGGATCTCAGCATTGGTACTGTCAGAAAGCAGGCATAAAACGCCTTCTTCACCGATTTTCGCCATTTTGTGCAAGTTTGCCGGTTCGCCCACAGGTGTAAAGTCATATTTGAAGTCTCCAGTGGCAACGATATTACCAGATGGCGTTTTTACGACTACGCCTAATGCATCAGGAATGCTGTGAGTGGTACGGAAAAAGCTCACAGATGTTTTACGAAAACGAATGATCGTGTCTTCGTGGATCTCATGTAATTCCGCATCCCGCAGTAAACCGTGTTCTTCTAATTTATTGGTGATCAATGCCAGAGCCAAGGGACCCGCATAAATCGGGATGTTCGCTTGACGCAATAAGTAAGGGATACCCCCGATATGGTCTTCGTGACCATGAGTGATAACCAAAGCTTTGACTTTCGCCAAGTTTTGTACGATATAGCTGTAATCAGGAATAACATAGTCGATTCCAAGCAACTCATCTTCTGGGAACTTGATCCCAGCATCAATGATAATGATCTCATCTTGGAATTGAACCCCATAACAGTTCTTCCCGATCTCTCCTAGACCACCGACGCCGAATACGCCGGTCTCATTGTTTTTAAGAGAAACTTTCATCTTAAAACTCCGTCAATTTGAAATCAGCATTTTCTTGTTCATACTCTAGATGACTTCCTTCTAGAGGTTGAATAAATTCGATATTATATGGGGTATTTTCTTCGACGCGTTGACGAGCAGTTACTTCGTCAGCAGCTTCGATATATAGAGAATGTGTTTCTTCTCTTTTTGGATTGCGTGTTTTTGTTTCTTGATAAAATACTTTGTAGATCATAAAATCTCTCCTTCTTCTATTTTGATAGATTTGTTTTTCCTTTAACGGCGGCACAACAAAATGCAAGGGAATCCCCTCGTTTTTCTTTCGATACCTTTTACAGACTAAGTCGTGAGTAAAAAGAGAAAGCCTCGTCTTTGCTTTCCGAATGTTTTGTAAGAATTCAACCGTTCGTTTGGTATGCCAGGATACCGCAATTACAATTATTTTATCATAAAAGACCACAGAAGTATAGAAACTGGGTTGTTTGCCAAAGAAAACGTAAAAGTATCCCAGTTTTCTATGTTCTTTTGGGTTCTCTTGATAAATTCCCTATGATATATTAGAAGAAATGCAGAAAATAAGGAGGTCTTTTTTTGAAATTAATGTGGCATTACACGATGAGATATAAGAAATTGCTGTTTTTTGATTTCATCTGTGTCTTTGGATTTATTTTAATCGAATTAGGTCTGCCGACGATCTTGGCACGAATGATCGATGTGGGCATCCGTAACAACGATACTGATTATATTCTGAAGATGGGGTTGCTGATGATCATTATCACGATCATAGGAATCATTATGAATATTTTATTAGGTTATTTTACTTCGCGGATCACGACGAATATCGTTGCCGACATCCGCGATGATTTATTTGAACGGGTACAAGCCTATTCACATCATGAGTACGAAAAAATCGGCGTTTCGTCATTGATCACTCGTGTCACCAATGACGCGTACCAGATCATGCTGTTTTTACAAAACATCTTGCGGACCGGCTTCATGACGCCGATGATGTTTGTGGTCAGCTTGTATATGGTCTTGCGCACAAGTCCAAGATTGGGGATGTACGTATTATTAGCGCTGCCGATTTTATTGATCTCTGTGGTGGCTATCGCGAAAATCTCTGATCCGTTATCTACCAAACAACAAAGCAATCTGGATAAAATCAACAGTATTTTGCGGGAAAATCTTTCTGGCTTGCGGGTGATCAGGGCGTTTGTTAATGAACGTTTTGAAGAAAAACGGTTTGCAAAAGTCAATGAAGCATATACCGGCAGTTCAAAAAGTTTGTTTAAACTGATGGCCGTTGCGCAACCGGGTTTCTTTTTCCTATTCAATATCGTAATGGTCTTGATCATTTGGCAAGGAAGTCTGCAGATCGATCAAGGGAACCTGTTTGTGGGAGATCTGATCGCTTTTATCGAATATATTTTCCATGCGCTGTTTTCATTTATGCTGTTTGCTTCTGTTTTTATGATGTATCCGCGGGCTGCCGTATCAGCACGGCGTATCCAAGAAGCGCTGGACGCAGCACCAAATATCATTGAAAAAGCTCAACCGATCACTGAAACAAGTCAAAAAGGGTATGTCGAATTCAAAAATGTGACCTTTGCTTATCCGGGACATGCAGAAAGTCCAGTGATCCGTAATGTCAGCTTTACTGCAAAACCTGGAGAAACAGTTGCTTTCATCGGCAGTACCGGCAGCGGAAAGTCGACGTTGATCCAACTGATCCCGCGTTTTTATGATGTCAGCGAAGGGGAAGTCTTAGTAGACGGTGTCGATGTTCGCGACTTTAGTTTATCAGCGTTGCGGCAAAAAATCGGCTATATCCCTCAAAAAGCGTTGCTGTTTACAGGCACGATCGCGGAAAATCTGCGGTACGGTAAAGAGGATGCAACCATGGAAGAAATGGAGCGGGCGGCAGAGATCGCACAGGCAGCTGATTTTATCTCCCGTACACCAGACGGCTATGATGCATTGCTTTCTGAAGGCGGAACGAATTTTTCTGGCGGACAAAAGCAGCGATTAGCGATTGCACGAGCAGTGATCCGTCAACCGGAGATCTATATCTTTGATGACAGTTTTTCGGCCCTTGATTATCAAACAGACGCGAAATTACGGGCACGCTTGAAAAAAGAAACGACAGAATCGACTGTCTTGATCGTGGCTCAACGTGTAGGGACCATCATGCACGCAGATAAGATCATTGTTTTAAATGAAGGAAATGTCGTGGGGATGGGCACCCATAAAGAACTGTTGGCTTCATGTCCAGTCTATTACGACATTGCCGCATCACAATTGTCAGAGGAGGAATTAGCGCGATGAAATCATTTTCTTCTTTGAAACGTTTGTCTCATTATATTAAACCTTATAAGCTGACATTTATCATGGTGATGGTTTTTACCGTCTTGACCGTTGTTTTCAATACGGCCATGCCTTATGTGGTAGGGTTGCCTACGACTGAGATCACCAAAAATGTCGCAGCGGGAGAGCCGCTGAATTTCGATTATATCTTCAAATGTTTGATCGCCGTGGCAGCGGTAGGGATCGGTTATTGTGCGACCCAGCTTTTGTCAGGGGTCTTGATTACGAACGTAGTGCAACAAGCAATGCGGGATCTGCGCCGAGATATCGATGAAAAAATCAATCGATTGCCAGTGGCTTATTTTGACCGCAATCAACAAGGAAATATCCTGTCTCGAGTGACAAATGACGTGGACGCAGTAAGCGGTGCGATGCAGCAAGCCCTGATCGGTGTGGTGAATGCCTTCTTGGCGATCATCATGTCAGTCAGCATGATGTTTTATATCAACACGATCATGGCGCTGGTTTCTATTATCATGATCCCGGCATCTCTGCTGATCTCTCGCGGCATCGTCAAGATCTCGCAAAAATACTTCCAAGGAATGCAGAATTCTTTAGGAGATCTAAACGGATATGTTCAAGAAAATATGACTGGTTTTAGCGTACTGAAAGTATACGGTCGGGAAAAACAAACCCTTGAAGGATTCAAAAAAGTCAATCATACATTGCAGCATTATGGTTTTCGGGCAGCTTTTATTTCCGGTCTAATGATGCCTCTTGTTCAGTTGACCGCTTATGCGACGTATATCGCAATGGCTGTTTTAGGTAGTTTCTACGTCGTGGGCGGTGTGATCGTAGTCGGTCAGCTGCAAGCATTTATCCAATATATTTGGCAAGTCAGTCAGCCGATGGGAAATATCACACAGCTTTCCTCTATTTTGCAAAGTGCTTCTGCATCAGCAAAACGGGTGTTTGAGATTTTGGATGAACCGGAAGAAGTTATCAATGAACAAGACGTCCAACTGCCAGAAGAGATCCGTGGTGAAGTGACTTTTGAACATGTCGGTTTCAGTTATGATCCTCGCAAGCCTCTGATTAAAGATCTGAATTTCACGGTCAAAGCAGGACAGACAGTAGCGATCGTCGGTCCGACCGGTGCAGGGAAGACGACATTGATCAATCTCCTGATGCGTTTTTATGACGTAAACGAAGGTGCCATCAAGATCGACGGTATTGATACGAAAAAAATGAGCCGCGGCGATGTCCGGTCACTTTTCGGTATGGTTCTGCAAGATGCATGGCTTTATGAAGGAACCATTAGTGATAATATCCGTTTTGGAAAACTAGATGCGACCGATTATGAAGTCGTAGACGCTGCGAAAACCGCCAATGTCGATCATTTTATCCGTACGATGCCGGATGGTTACGATATGGAGATCAATGCGGAAGGCGACAATGTTTCATTGGGGCAAAAACAATTGCTGACGATCGCACGAGCAGTCGTTTCCGATCCTAAAATCTTGATATTAGATGAAGCTACCAGCTCGGTGGACACCCGGTTAGAAGCTTTGATCCAAAAAGCGATGGATCGAGTGATGAAAGGACGGACCAGTTTTGTCATTGCTCACCGGCTTTCAACGATTCGCGATGCGGATTTGATCTTGGTAATGAAACAAGGGGCTATTTTGGAACAAGGAACCCATGAGAGTTTATTGGCTTCCGGCGGTTTTTATAGCCAATTGTATCAAAGTCAGTTCGCTGAAGAAGGGATCGAAGAAGAATTCGCAGAATAGCCGGCGTCCTGATAAAAAAATAAACAGATACTATCCGAACAATCGCTGTTCGCTATGCAAGAGCGGCGGCTATGTTCGGATAGTTTGCGTTAAAAGCACTTGAGGGAAAAAGACAATTAAATAGCGCTTTTTTATACTTTTGACTATACTTGATGTATAAAAAACGCGGAGCGGAGGAAGCATGATGGCAAGATTTATCGCAAAAAACGCGACGGTAGTAGGAAATGTAGAACTAGGGGATGAAGTGACCGTCTGGTTCAATAGCGTGATCCGCGGCGACAGCAACTGGATCAAAATCGGGGACCGCACGAATATCCAAGACGGAACGGTCATCCATGTCGATCATGATGCCCCTACCGATATAGCGGAAAACGTCACCGTAGGACATCAATGTATGCTCCATGGCTGTAAAATCGAAAAAGGCGCATTGATCGGCATGAGTTCGGTGATTTTGAATCATGCGGTCATTGGAGAAAACAGTCTGATCGGTGCCGGCTCATTAGTGACTCAAGGAACAGTTATTCCGCCGAATGTTTTGGCTTTTGGACGTCCTGCCAAGGTGATCCGTCCATTGACTGCCGAAGAAATCGAAAAAAACCGACAAAATATCACTCATTATTGTTCATTAGGACAAGAATATTTAGCAGGCAAGTATCAGGAAATCACAGAATAAAACTTATCAAAACATATCAAAGGAGTGTTGAAGATGAAACGATTTGCAATCAAAGAGTACGGCGCGGCAAGAGATGTGTTTGAAGAGATCCAAGCAGAAAGTCGCGAATTGACAGAAAATCATGTACGGGTCACGATTCAAGCATTTGCCATCAATCCTTATGATATCTCTGTCAGAAAAGGTGCCATGAAAGCTGTTCGTTCCCTGAAATTTCCTTACGTCTTAGGAAATGACGGTGCCGGGATCGTGACCGAAGTCGCAGAAGATGTCACCAATGTCCGAGCAGGCGATCGAGTGGTGGTCCATGCGGTGGGCGGTACATACGGCGAAGAGCTGGTTTTGCCCGCTCACAAAGTGGCAAAGCTTCCTGAAAAAATGACGTGGCAGCAAGCTGCCGGACTTGTGACTACTGGTATCACTGCATACAATATCCTCAATCATTTGCTTTCATTGAAACCCACAGATGTGGTGATGGTAGAAGGCGCTTCCGGCGGAGTGGGTTCGCTGTTGGTCCAACTATTGAAAGAAAAAGGCAACAAGGTATTAGCCAGCGCATCAAAACGCAATGAAGATTTGTTGCGAAAACTCGGTGTAGACGCTTTTGTGGCTTATGATCAAGAAGATCCCGGAGAAGTCTTCAAAAATCAAGCAGATGTAGTGATCGATGCAACAAAAGGTGCCCGGGGGATCGATGCAGGGGTAAAAATCATGAAAGAAAACGGGACATTCGTTGCGCTAAATACGTTACCGTCAGAAGAACAACGAATCAAAAAAGGCGATTATCTGCATTTTGGCCCGTCTAAAGATTATTCCGATCAAGAAGCCTTTGATGCTTTACTTACGATGTTTGAAAAAGATGCATTGGCTATTGAGATTGCCGAAGTTTTGCCATTTGAACTGGCCAGCGTCATTACCGCTCACGAAAGACTGGAAGGACATCCTCCTGCCGGCAAGATCATTATTGCACGAACAAACAATTGATAGAAGGATGAACAAAAAAAGTGCTCCTGCCCAAAACGGGCAGGAGCACTTTTTATTTCTCAGATAGTCAGCACGTTTGATTAGTTCAAACTGTTGCTTTCCATGATTTCATCGATCAAACCGTAATCTTTGGCTTGTTGCGCGGTCATGAAGTTGTCGCGGTCAGTATCTTTTTCGATAACTTCCAGTGGTTGACCAGTACGTTCTGATAAGATTCGGTTCAAACGGTCGCGGGTTTGTAAAATATGACGAGCAGCGATTTCGATTTCAGTCGCTTGTCCTTGCGCACCGCCAAGAGGTTGGTGGATCATGATTTCTGCGTTAGGCAATGCGAAACGTTTGCCTTTAGCACCGGCTGTCAATAAGAATGAGCCCATAGATGCGGCCATCCCTAAAACGATCGTTTGCACGTCTGCTTTAACGAAATTCATTGTATCAAAAATCGCTAGACCAGCAGTCACACTGCCGCCAGGTGAATTGATATACAAATAAATGTCTTTTTCAGAATCTTGGGCATCTAAAAATAAAAGCTGCGCAATGATCGAATTTGCTAAATCGTCTGTAACTTGTCCGCTGAGCATGATGATGCGGTCTTTCAATAGACGAGAATAGATATCATAGGCTCTTTCGCCGCGGGATGATTGTTCGATTACTGTAGGAATTAAGTTCATAATTCAAGTTCCTCCTTCAAGATGTCTTGCGAAATAAGTGTATCATAAATTAACTTGAACATCTAAAAGAAAGTATACACTCAAGGTCAATAAAGGTCAAATAGAAAACTTTGCTTTTTTGGTATCAAATCCAATCTTTAATATGATAAAATAAATAGCAGACTAAGGAGGGACATTATGATCGAAGTTGCAGTTGCCGGATTTATCGGTGTATTGATTGGTGCGCTGTTGGTAATGATCACGTTCAATTTGCGGATCCGCTATGATGAACGCAAAGATCAGCGCCGTCGCCAGTTAGAACATAAAGTAAAAGAAATCGAAACATTGATCCAATTGAATAAAAAAATCAATGAGATCCTTCAGAAACGGCCATCTTTAATGGAAGAATATGTCAGCTTTGACGGTTTTGATGATTGTTATATCACTATTGATGATTTCGCTTATCTACAATCGTTTGCTGCCCAGAACAATTTCTATCTGCCAAGTTATATCCTTGAAGAATTTTTCAAAAAGATCGCGCAGCGGAAAGTGATCTTGTCTCCCGATGAAACAATGAAGATCGGCGGGTATGCTTATAAGGGCGGTCGAGTTATCCTTGAACATTTTTCTGATGATTTGACTGAGCTGATCAATGAACGGAAAAATCAGCTGCAAAGCCTTTCAGGAGAAACATTGACTTATTTTTCTTAATCAAAAGACGGAATACAACGAAATCTTTTGGATTTGTTGTATTTTTTTGTGGGAAAGGAAGCATACTTTTCCCTTTTTTTCGTTACATGTTACAATAAATGCGATTGGAGTGAGGACTATGGTACAAATTGTGGCACATCGAGGCAGCAGCGGTAATCGGCCGGAAAATACGCTGCCGGCGTTTGCCGAGGCTGTTCGTGTCGGCGCGGATATTATCGAGTTGGATGTCCATCTTTCCAAAGATGGAGAGCTGATCGTGATGCATGATGAAGAAGTAGACCGCACCACCAACGGCAAAGGACTCATTCGCGAAAAAACATTAGAAGAGATCAAGCGGCTGAATGCAGGAAGCTGGTTCGATCCTAAATATAAAGCAACGAAAGTCCCAACATTGAGGGAAGTGCTGGATCTGTTATGGATGCGGAATTATCGAGGTGTTTTGACCATCGAGTTAAAGACGGATAATTATCATTATCCCGATATTGAAGAGAAGACATCCCGTCTGCTGCAAAGCCGGCAATGGTCATTTGAACACTGGTATTGCAGTTTCAATATCGATTCACTAGATATTATCCATAAATTAGAGCCGGATACGCAGTTGGATCTGATCATGAGTACTTCTGAAAAAAAACCTGCGTTGGCAGTAGAACGTGAGTACATTGAAGGGATTCATCCTAAATATGATTGGGTCGTAGAACATGCATCTGAACTTGCTGATTTTCCCTTGGCGATCCGTCCTTGGACCATCAACAGCGAGGCTAATATCATGAAATGTTTGGAGTTGGGCGTGAAAGGGATCATCACCAATTTTCCAGAAAAAGTGCAGGAATTACAGCTAAAATATCGCCGAGGAAGAAGCAAATGAATAAAGTATTAGTTATTGTTGGACCTACCGGTGTAGGCAAGACAGCATTGAGTATCGAGTTGGCGAAAAAATTTCAAGGTGAAGTTATCAGCGGTGATTCGATGCAGATCTATAAAGGACTGGATATCGGTACCGCAAAGATTCGTCCAGACGAGATGGCGGGAGTCCCACATCATTTGATCGATATTCGCGAGATGCAGGAACAATATTCCGTCGCCGAATTTCAAAAAGAGGCCCGAAAAAAAATTGCTGAGATCACAGCCCGCGGTCATCTGCCGATCGTAGTGGGGGGGACAGGACTGTATATCCAAGCACTTCTTTATGATTATCAGCTGGGCAGTGAAAAAGATGCCGAGAGTGTCGGTGATCTTGGTCTGCGGGAAAAATATACGTCTTTTGCAAAAGCTAATGGTAATCAGGCCCTGTGGAAACTTTTGCAGGAACGTGATCCGCAGGCGGCGGAGAAGATCCATTTTAATAATCAACGCAAAGTAGTCCGTGCGCTGGAAGTATTTGAGCTGACAGGGAAAAGTATTATGCAGCCGGAACAAACACCGCAAAAATTATTTGATTACTTTTTGATCGGTTTGACGACAGAACGAGAAACATTGTATCAAAGAATCAATCAACGAGTCGATATGATGATGGCAGAAGGGCTGGAACAAGAGGCCGAACAGTTGCGAGAGATCCCTTTTGCCCAAGCGGCAAGAGGCATCGGTTATAAAGAGTTTCTTCCTTATTTTGAAGGACAACAATCCCTGGAAGCAACGATTGAGGAAATCAAATTGCACTCCAGACGCTATGCGAAACGTCAGCTGACTTGGTTTCGTAATCGTATGGCGCCGTTATGGATCGATCTGATCAACCATCCTGAATCGATCGAAACACTAGAAGAATCTGTCAAAAAATGGCTGGAGGTGCCTTGATGGAACAAGAACGAGTCATTTTAGTTGGTGTAGAAACAGAAAAAACATGGAAAAAATTTGAAGAATCAATGAATGAGCTGAAGAGTCTGACGACGACAGCCAATGGTGAAGTCGTATTTTCATTAGTGCAAAAACGTCAGCAGGTAGATCGGCAAACATTGATCGGCAAGGGCAAGCTCAATGAATTGAAAAATCTCGCAGATGCTCATGAAGCGGATCTTGTGATTTTCAATCATGAATTGACACCGCGGCAAAGCCAATTGATCGGCGATGAGATTGGTATCCCTGTGATCGATCGGGTCCAATTGATCTTAGATATTTTCGCTTTGCGGGCACGATCCAAAGAAGGAAAATTGCAAGTAGAACTGGCGCAGTTGGAATATCTGCTACCTCGCTTAGTGGGACAAGGCAAAAACATGTCGCGACTAGGGGGCGGGATCGGAACCCGCGGACCAGGAGAAACAAAACTGGAAACAGATCGCCGACATATTCGTAATAAGATCACAGCAATCAAGCGGGAGCTGAAACATGTCGCGGCTCATCGAGAACGGACGCGTCAAAAACGGCAAGCCGGTCAAGTTTTTCAAATCGGGTTGATCGGTTATACCAATGCCGGCAAATCAACCATCTTGAATGTCATGACCAGTGCAGATACCTATGAGCAGGATCAACTGTTCGCGACTCTGGATCCATTGACGAAACGCTGGCGCTTGCCGGAAGGATTGGAAGTCACCCTGACAGATACGGTAGGATTTATCCAAGATTTACCGACACAACTGATCGATGCCTTTCATTCGACGTTAGAGGAAAGTCAGTCGATGGATCTTTTGCTGCATGTGGTTGATGCCAGTTCAGAAGATCACCAGCAACAAGAGCAGACTGTTTTGCAGCTGTTAAAAGATTTGAAGCTTGATCAGATCCCGATCTTGACGGTCTATAACAAAGCGGATCAAATCGATGAGGCGCATTTTGTGCCGACGCTGTTCCCTAATGTTTTGATCTCAGCTAAAAGCAGCCGCGGCAAAACTAAATTAACAGAAGCCGTCAAGCTGCAAATGATGGAAATCTTAACACCTTATACTGTTGCACTCGAACAGTCTGATGGGAAGACATTGCAGCGTTTGAAACGAGAGACCCTTGTCTTGCAAGATACATTTGATGAAGAACAACAAAAATATATAATAAAAGGTTTCGCTATGCCGGAATCATTTATTATAAGGAGTATGGATAATGAGTTGGACAGCTGAATTAGACGCTGAATTAGTAAAAAAAATCGCGATGGTCGACGAAAAAATCGATGGTCGTTTAAAAGAAATACGAGAAAATGCTTTAGAAAATCAGGCAAAAGTGTTGGCGGCGTTTCGCCATCAGCAAGTATCAGAGACTCACTTTTTGCCTTCCACCGGATACGGCAATGATGATTTGGGACGTGACGCATTGGAAGCCGTTTATGCGGAAACATTTGGCGGAGAAGCGGCATTGGTGCGTCCGCAAATCGTTTCAGGAACCCATGCCATCGCGACCGCTTTGTTTGGTATTTTGCGTCCTGGAGACGATTTGTTGTATATCACGGGGACCCCTTATGACACGCTGTTAGAAGTTATCGGCTTGTCAGGAAACGGGATCGGTTCTATGAAAGAATATCAAATCGGATACGATCAAGTAGATCTGCTGGCTGACGGGAATGTCGATTTTGACGGGATCGCTGAAAAAATCACGGAAAAAACGAAAGTCGTTGCGATCCAACGTTCAAGAGGATACGCATCTCGGCCTTCCTTTACGATCGAAAAGATCCAAGCGATGTGTTCGTTTGTGCATCAAATCGATCCTAACATCGTAATTTTTGTAGATAATTGTTACGGCGAATTTGCTGAAACCAAAGAGCCTATCCAAGTCGGTGCTGATTTGATGGCAGGATCACTGATCAAAAATCCCGGCGGCGGGATCGCCAAGACCGGCGGCTATCTTGTCGGAAGAAAAGATTTGATCGAAAAATGTTCCTACCGACTGACAACACCAGGAGTCGGTGCGGAAGGCGGCGCCATGTTAGGAAATGTCTACGATATGCTGCAAGGATTTTTCTTAGCACCCCATGTAGTGAGCCAAGCCATCCAAGGGGCGGTATTTACAGCCGCTCTGTTAGAAGAATATGGGATCGCTTCTTCACCGAAATGGGATGAACCGCGGACGGATCTGATCCAGTTGGTAGAACTGAAAGAGAAAGATGCCATGGTCACATTCGCTCAAGCGATCCAAAAGTTTTCTCCTGTCGATGCGTTCGTTGCTCCAGTGCCTTCTTATATGCCAGGGTATGAAGATGATATCATTATGGCGGCCGGTACCTTTGTCCAAGGCGCCAGCATCGAATTAAGCGCGGACGGTCCGTTGCGGGAGCCTTATTCTCTTTATGTACAAGGCGGTTTGACTTATGAACACGTCAAAATCGCAGTAGCCAATGCGGTGAACGCTGTCTATCATCAGTAATGAGATCATTATTTGGATTTTCAACGAGTCTTCTTAACGGAAGGCTCGTTTTTTTTGTGGTGCAATAGCGGATTTCAGGCGGCTTTTCGTGCTATGTCAGAAAATAAATTGCTTTCATGTTACTTTTTCTTACATAAAACTATTGACAGTATTTTTTAGTATTGGTATAGTTATGTCAAGTTCAAGAGGACGTCTTGTCTAGAGAGGAGAGAAACTATGCGGGAAAAAGAATTACGCCGCTCAATGTCCGTTTTTCCGATTGGTACGGTGATGAAGTTGACTGATTTGACTGCGCGCCAAATTCGTTATTATGAAGAGCAAGATTTGATACATCCGGAAAGAAGCGAGGGCAATCGCCGAATGTATTCATTGAATGATATCGATACGTTGTTGGAAATCAAGGATTATCTCTCTGAAGGGTTGAATATGGCGGGCATCAAACATGTTTATCAAATGAAGCAACAGGAAAAAGCTGAAGATGAACAAAAATCATTGACCGATGAAGATGTTCGACGGATCTTCTATGACGAGCTGCTTTCTCAGGGCGGATTGACACCGCCGAGTCCTTTCCAACAAAAAGGACCGCGGATGTAAAAAAAGGATTAACTGAAAAATGAGGGGAAGGGATACTATGCCAAAAACGCAAAACACAAAGGAAGATATCAAACGTATCGTAGAGGAGGAAAATGTCCGTTTTCTACGTCTAATGTTTACAGATATAATGGGAACGATCAAAAACGTGGAAGTACCGGTCAGCCAGTTGGATAAGGTTTTAGACAATAAAATGATGTTCGATGGATCGTCCATCGAAGGGTTTGTTCGAATCGAAGAGAGCGATATGTACCTGTTTCCTGACTTGACTACATGGATGATTTTCCCATGGGAAAGCGAGCATGGAAAAGTTGCCCGTTTGATCTGTGATATTTACAATCCAAATGGCGAACCATTTGCCGGCGACCCTCGCGGCAATTTGAAACGTGCATTGAGCGATATGGAAAAATTAGGTTTTACTTCCTTTAACCTTGGCCCAGAACCAGAATTTTTCTTATTTAAATTAGACGAAGACGGCGAGATCACAATGGACCTGAATGATAAAGGCGGTTATTTCGATTTTGCGCCAACTGATTTGGGTGAAAACTGCCGTCGCGACATCGTGTTAGAATTAGAAAAATTAGGTTTTGAAGTTGAAGCTTCCCACCATGAAGTAGCTCCCGGACAACATGAGATCGACTTTAAATATGCGGATGTCGTAGAAGCCTGTGACAACATTCAAACCTTTAAATTAGTCGTTAAGACGATTGCTCGCAAACACGGTCTGCATGCGACATTTATGCCAAAACCGTTGTTTGGTATCAACGGTTCAGGGATGCACTGCAACATGTCCTTATTTAAAGGGGATGAAAATGTCTTTTTTGATAAAGACGGTGAAATGCAGCTGAGTCAAACGGCTTATTATTTCTTAGGTGGTTTGATCGAACATGCTCGTGCTTATACTGCGGTCTGCAATCCGATCGTCAATTCATACAAACGGTTGGTTCCCGGCTATGAAGCACCTGTGTATGTCGCTTGGTCTGGCCGCAATCGTTCACCATTGATCCGTGTCCCAGAATCCCGCGGGTTGTCCACACGTTTGGAATTGCGTTCAGTAGACCCTTCCGCAAATCCCTATCTGGCAATGGCTGTCCTTTTACAAGCAGGGTTAGACGGTATCAAAAACAAGATCACACCGCCGCCAGCAGTTGATCGCAATATCTATGTTATGAACGAAGCAGAACGAGAAGCAGCTCAAATCAAAGATCTTCCTTCAACGATCCACAACGCTATCAAAGAATTGCGTAAAGATCCAGTGATGGTCGATGCGTTAGGCAAACATATTTACGCAAACTTTGTTGAAGCAAAACGTTTGGAATGGGCTTCCTTCCGTCAAACTGTTTCCGAATGGGAAAGAGAACAATATCTAGAACTTTATTAATAGAAGAAATGCCGCTTCGGATCTTGCTTCGAAGCGGTATTTTTACTTAGAGAACTGATTTTCCATGGGGGTTTGCAATGAATGAAAAAATCATGGTAACTTTATTGAAAATATTTTCTTGACTTTCTCCGCCGTAGATTGTAATATTCTGTTTGGGCACCCTTGAAGAAAGGGTCAAAAAGGTCTGATAATATGCTCCCTATTCATGTATGGATAGGGAGCTTCTTTATTTTTTTACAGAGCCTTTCCTGCGAAAAAATGTAGAAGGAGTTTTTCAATTTATGACAAAATATATTTTTGTAACAGGTGGCGTTGTTTCGTCGATCGGAAAAGGGATCGTGGCTGCTTCGTTAGGACGATTGCTGAAAAACCGCGGATTGAAAGTTACTATCCAAAAATTCGACCCTTACATTAATGTCGATCCAGGAACGATGAGTCCATATCAGCACGGTGAAGTTTTCGTCACAGACGACGGTGCTGAAACAGACTTGGACTTGGGACACTATGAACGTTTTATTGATATCAATTTGAACAAATATTCTAATGTCACTACCGGAAAAATTTATTCTGAAGTTTTGCGCAAAGAACGTAAAGGCGAATACCTTGGCGCGACAGTCCAAGTTATCCCTCATATCACAAACGAGATCAAGGAAAAGATCATGCGGGCAGCCAAGATGACTGATTCTGATATCATCATCACTGAAGTCGGCGGAACCGTCGGCGATATCGAATCATTGCCGTTTCTAGAAGCGTTGCGTCAAATGAAAGCTGATGTAGGTGCGGATAATGTGATGTACATTCACACAACACTGATTCCTTACTTGCGGGCAGCCGGCGAAATGAAAACTAAACCAACACAACACAGTGTAAAAGAATTGCGCAGTTTGGGTATCCAACCAAATATTTTGGTGGTTCGTACAGAATTGCCGGTTTCTCAAAGCATTAAAAACAAATTGGCACAATTTTGTGACGTAGCTCCTGAAGCCGTGATCGAATCTCGCGACGTGGAAACATTATATTCCATCCCATTAGCATTGCAAGCGCAAGGCATGGATCAAATCGTTTGTGATCATTTGAAATTGGATGTGCCGGAAGCCGACATGACAGAATGGCGAGCACTGGAAGAACGTGTATTGAACTTGAAGAAAAAAACACGGATCGCGTTAGTCGGCAAATATGTTGAATTGCCTGATGCTTATATCTCCGTTGTGGAAGCACTGAAACATTCCGGTTTTGCGTATAATTCCGATATCGAGATCGATTGGATCAAAGCACAAGAAGTAACTTCTGAAAACGTCCATGAATTGTTGAAAGACGCAGACGGCATCTTAGTTCCCGGCGGTTTTGGCGATCGCGGTGTGGAAGGCAAGATCGAAGCAATCAAATATGCTCGTGAAAATGATGTGCCTTTCTTAGGTATCTGTCTAGGGATGCAAATGGCTTGTGTCGAGTTCGGCCGCAATGTTGTAGGATTGAAAGACGCAAACTCAGCAGAAACAGATCCAAACACACCAAACAACATCATCGATCTGATGGCAGACCAAGAAAATGTCGAAAATCTTGGCGGAACATTACGTCTGGGCTTATACCCATGTAAATTGAAAAAAGGCACTAAAACGGCGGCTGCTTACGATAACGAAGAAGTTGTCCAAGAACGTCATCGCCATCGTTATGAATTCAACAACAGCTATCGTCAAATGTTTGAAGAACATGGATTGGTCTTCTCCGGTGTTTCTCCAGACAATCGTTTGGCAGAAATCGTTGAACTTCCTGACAAAAAATTCTTCGTGGGTTGTCAATTCCACCCAGAATTGATTTCACGTCCAAACCGTCCACAAAAGCTGATCAAAGCATTTGTCGGCGCAGCGTTGGCTGAAAGAGAAGCGGAATAAAAAAACAGGCGGCTCAAATCAGTTACCAGCTGTTTGAGTTGCCTGTATATTTTCATGAAATGCTGAGAAAATTTGTTATCTTAACCGTTAGTTATTTGATGCTTGGACTTGATGAAACGTAAATTGTTTCAGAAAATAAAGTGAAAACGATTGGTATTTTAAATTATCCAGCTTATTATTGAAAATCAAAATATATATTTTTAGTGGTAAATTCAGCAAATATTTGCTAAAATAAGAACGTTGGTTAAGCTTGCTTAACAAATAAAGTTTATTAAAAACTTAGGAGGAATTTTTTATGCCAGTAGTATCAGGAGCAGAATTCTTAAAAGCTGCACGTAAAGGCGGTTATGCAGTAGGTGGATTCAATACAAACAATTTAGAATGGACTCAAGCTATTTTAACAGCTGCTGAAGCTAAAAAAGCACCAGTTCTAATCCAAACTTCAATGGGCGCTGCTAAATACATGGGTGGTTACAAACTTGCAAAAGATCTTATCACTGATTTAGTAGAATCAATGAACATCACTGTACCAGTTGCTATCCACTTAGACCATGGGGATTACGAAGCAGCTCTAGAATGTATCGAAGTTGGCTATACTTCAGTTATGTTCGATGGTTCTCATTTACCATTTGAAGAAAACTTGAAATTGGCTAAAGACGTTGTTGAAAAAGCTCATGCAAAAGGCGTTTCTGTTGAATGTGAAGTTGGTTCAATCGGCGGAGAAGAAGACGGAATCATCGGTGCTGGCGAATTAGCTGACATTGAAGAATGTAAACAAATGGTTGCTACAGGTATCGACTACTTAGCATGTGGTATTGGTAACATCCACGGTGTTTATCCTGAAAACTGGACTGGTCTAGCATTTGACCACTTGCAAGCAATTGCAGAAGCTGTTGGCGAAGATGTGCCATTAGTATTACACGGCGGTTCAGGTATTCCTCAAGAACAAATCCAAAAAGCTATCTCAATGGGTATCTCAAAAGTTAACGTTAATACTGAATTCCAATTGTCATTTGCTAAAGCAACTCGTGAATATATCGAAGCTGGCAAAGACTTAGAAGGTAAAGGCTTTGACCCACGTAAATTGTTAGCACCAGGTAAAGCAGCAATCATCAAAGATGCTGAAGAACACATCGACTGGTTCGGTTCAGCTAACAAAGCGTAATTTGATCCCAAACTTTTGAACTTCAGATCATTTTGATCTGAAGTTTTTTTGTCTCTAAATGTAATCGCTTTTAAAAAATGTTGTTTTTACAGTGGAAGCAGTTTATCCTTAAATTAAGATGCAGTAGTTGTTCGACTCATTAACGAAATAACGGGAACTACTACTAAAAATTTTGATCAATAAGAGAATAGAGACTAGGAGGCTGTAAGAATGTATGTAGGATTTGATATTGGCGGTACAACCGTGAAATATGGTGTTTTGGATGAACTGGGTACCGTTTTGGAAAAAGGGAAAATACCTACCAATTACGATCTATCCGTGTTTTTGACGGAGCTTTTGGAGATCGTGGAAGATGCGCAACAGCGTTACGAAAAAATCGACGGTATCGGTATCAGCGCACCGGGTATCATCCAAAAAGATGGCTACATGCTTACGGCGGGTGCTATCAAATCTTTCTATGGTGCAAATATCAAAGTCGAATTGGAAAAATTGACTGGTCTGCCGGTTTCTATTGAAAATGATGCGAATGCGGCGGCGATTGCAGAACGCTGGATAGGAAATGCCCAAGGGATCGACAACTATTTATGCGTAGTTCTGGGCAGCGGAATCGGCGGTGGGATCGTGATCAATGGCGAGGTTTTTCGAGGTGCACATGGTATGGCAGGGGAATTTGGTTGGAGCATTATCGATCGTTTACCGGATACGGGAAACATCGAGGAAGTTTCTTGGAACAAACGTGCAGCAACAGTGGGCGGGCTTTGTTATCAATACAATCTGGCTCAATCAGCAGTTGATGAAACAGCGGACGATATTCTGGATGCTAGAGAGATCTTTCGCCGGGAAGCAGTTGGCGAAGAGTTAGCGATTAAGATCGTGGATCAGTTTTTAACCGATCTATCGGTAGGGATGTTGAATCTGATCAGCTGTTTTGATCCAGAGATTATTTTATTCGGTGGTGGGATCAGTGCGAATCAGGAGTTCAATCATCGTTTTCAAGTACGGTTAGCTGAGGTACTTGATAGACATCAGGCCATCTGCTACTTGAAAGATCAAACGATCGCGCCTGTTCTGCCGGCTAAACTGCAAAATGATGCCGGAATGATCGGTGCGGTCTATCAGATCCATCGGCAAGTCACAGCTAAACAATTGATTTGATTCTTATCTATTGGAAAAGGACTGTGATATAAATAATAATCAGACAAAAATATCCGAACGATCCTTAAATCGTTCGGATATTATGTGTTTGTTAATTTCTGTCCCAGCTTTTCCTAAAATCTATCTACTATAAATACGCAGCGTCTGTCTCAGGATCTTGGCTCGTTAAGATCTTAGGACCATCTTCTGTGATGGCGATAGTGTGTTCATATTGTGCACTCACACTATGATCAGCGGAAACGTAATATTCCCAATCTTCGTTTGGCACTTCTTTAGGAACAATCCGCCAAGTACCAAGGTTGACCATTGGCTCAATAGTGATGGTCATACCGGCTTTTAATCGCAGACCGCGACCGGCTACGCCGTAGTGAGGGACATCAGGTAATTCGTGCATCGTTGGTTGGATACCATGCCCAATCAATTCCCGCACGTTCCCAAAGCCGTTTTCTGTTTCCACATATTTTTGGATCGCGGCACCGATATCACCAATCCGATTACCGACAACAGCTTGTTCGATCCCTAAATAAAGGGCTTTGTGAGTAACATCCATCAATTTTTGCGCTTCTTCGCTGATTTTCCCCACAGCATATGTCCAGCAGGAATCGCTCATATAGCCTTTGTAATTGACGACAGTATCGACTTTTACGATATCGCCTTCTTTTAGGATCAGATTTTTCCGAGGGATCGCATGAGCGACTTCATCGTTGACACAAACACAAGTAGCGTACTTGTAACCTTCAAATCCGATTTGTTCTGGGATCGCGCCATGACTTTCGATGTAGTGCCGCCCGAATTCTTCGATCTCCCAGCTTGAAATTCCCGGTTTGATAATATCTCGTAATCCTTTGTGCATACCGGCCAAAATCGCGCCTGATTCCCGCATGCCTTCAATTTCACGTTTTGATTTGATAGTGATCATTTATTTACCTCCAACTGATTTTCCAATTAATCATACACCATTCTACCGGATTTCACACGTCTTCTCTTTTCATAATAAGTATTTGTTAAAAATTTTGACGTCAAAAGACAGAAGATTGGTTCTCCTTTTCTCTTCATTTACAGTATGTTAAAATTACTGAGATACATAGAAGCGTTAAAAGGAGAAACACATGAAGAAAATTATTATTCGCGGCGGCAAGCCGCTTAAAGGTGAAGTGACCGTCAGCGGTGCGAAGAACAGCGCGGTAGCACTGATCCCAGCAGCGATTTTAGCAAACTCGCCTGTAGTTTTAGAAGGCGTTCCTGATATCAAAGATGTTCATTCTTTGATCGAAATTTTGGAAATAATGGGTGTAAAAACTCATTTTGAGAATAATCAATTAGAGATCGATCCCCGAGAGATGGTTTCAATCCCGATGCCAAACGGTAAGATCAATAGCTTGCGTGCTTCGTATTACTTTATGGGAGCATTGTTAGGAAAATTCGGTGAAGCAGTGGTTGGTTTGCCGGGGGGCTGCTATTTAGGCCCGCGTCCTATTGATCTGCATATCAAAGGTTTCAAAGCATTAGGCGCAGAAGTCACTACTGAACACGGTGCGGTCTATCTGCGTACCGAAAAATTACAAGGGGAACGCATCTTTTTAGATATGGTCTCGATCGGTGCGACCATCAATGTGATGTTGGCGGCAGTCAGAGCAGAAGGCAAGACGATCATTGAAAATGCTGCTCGCGAACCAGAGATCATTGATGTGGCGACTTTACTGAACAACATGGGAGCTAAAATCCGCGGTGCCGGTACCAACGAGATCCGCATCGAAGGTGTCAAAGAACTCCACGGTTGCCGGCACTCGATCATTCCTGACCGTATCGAGGCAGGAACTTATCTTGCATTGGCCGCGGCAGTGGGTGAAGGCATCAAAGTCAACAACGTTATCTACGAACACTTGGAAAGCTACATTTCAAAGCTGGAAGAAATCGGTGTACCGATGGAAATCAGCGAAGATACTATCGAAGTCTTTCCTGTGAAGAAATTCAATCCCATCAGTGTCAAAACTTATCCATATCCAGGATTTGCTACCGATTTGCAACAGCCCATCACACCGCTTTTGTTGAAAGCCAGCGGTACTTCTGAAGTGATCGACACAATTTATGCACAACGGACCAATCACATCCCGGAACTTGTTCGGATGGGTGCCAAAGCACAAGTAGAAGGGGATGTGGTGATTATCCATGGGCCAAATAAACTTCATGGTGCAGAAGTAGCCGCTTCTGATCTTAGAGCCGGTGCATGTCTGGTGATCGCAGGACTGATGGCAGAAGGAACGACTACCATTACTAATGTAGATTACATTTTGCGAGGATACGACAACATTATTGAAAAATTGACTGCCTTAGGCGCAGATATCGAAATGAAGGAGTAAGCATGAGCGATTATTTAACAATGGCGGAACTGGAAAACAGTACGCTGAAAGAAATCTATACCTACGCGAAAGAATTTAAGATCCCTTATTACAGCCAAATGAATAAAAAAGAGCTTTCTTTAGCGGTCATTCGGGCGCAAGCGGAAAAACAAGGTTTCTTTTATATGGAAGGGATTTTGGATATCGTCGGTCAGGACGGCTACGGCTTTTTACGCCCTATCAACTACGGCCCCAGCGCAGAAGATATTTACATCTCTTCTTCCCAGATTCGCCGCTTTGGATTGCGAAATGGTGACAAGGTAGCCGGCAAAGCTCGTCCGCCAAAAGAATCCGAACGTTACTACGGATTGATGCACGTGGAAAGCGTCAATGGCAAAGACCCGGAAGAAGCAAAAGAACGTCCCCATTTTCCAGCGTTGACACCTCTTTATCCTGATCGCCAAGTAAAATTGGAAACTACGACCGGACGTTTGGCGACACGCATGATCGATATTTTTTCACCGGTTGGTTTTGGACAGCGGGGATTGATCGTCGCACCTCCAAAGGCTGGGAAAACCAGCGTATTGAAAGAGATCGCGAATGGAATCACGGATAATTTTCCCGATGTGGAATTGATCGTATTGCTGATCGATGAACGTCCGGAAGAAGTTACTGATTTGGAACGCAGTGTCAAAGGCGATGTAGTATCTTCTACATTTGATCTGCAGCCAAGCAACCATACTCGAGTGTCGGAGCTTGTGTTGGAACGGGCGATGCGCTTGGTAGAAGATAAACGGGACGTGGTGATCCTGATGGACAGTATCACTCGTTTGGCACGGGCCTATAATCTGGTCGTTCCGCCAAGCGGACGTACCTTGAGCGGCGGGATCGATCCTGCGGCGTTGTACAAACCGAAGAAATTCTTTGGAGCAGCCAGAAATATCGAAGAAGGCGGCAGCTTGACGATCTTAGCTACGGCATTGGTCGATACCGGCAGTCGGATGGACGATGTGATTTATGAAGAATTCAAAGGGACTGGGAATATGGAACTCCATCTATCCCGCGAATTGGCAGAACGCCGCATCTTCCCAGCTATCGACATCAAAAAATCCGGTACCCGCAAAGAAGAACTGCTGATGACATCAGAGCAGCTAGAAGAAACTTGGAAATTGCGCAACAACATGAGCGGCGATTCATTGGAATACACGGAACAATTCATCCAATTTTTGAAGAAGACGAAGGACAACACTCAGTTGTTTTCTGCTTTTCAAGAAGTCTCTTTCGGGAAAAAATCCCCAAAAAGAAATCTGAAAAGATAATTGCATCTTTATACCAAACATGATACTATGTTACTGTTGTAAATCGACAAATAACTCTGGTCCAGCAAATGAACCAGGGCAAAGGAGCGAAAAAACTATGAAACAAGATATCCATCCAAATTATCATCCAGTGGTATTTATGGATTCAACAACAGGCTTCAAATTCTTGTCAGGTTCAACAAAGAACTCACAAGAAACTGTTGAATGGGAAGATGGAAACACATATCCATTGATCCGTGTCGAAGTAACATCCGACTCACATCCATTCTATACTGGACGTCAAAAATTTACTCAAGCAGATGGCCGCGTGGACCGTTTCAACAAAAAATACGGTCTCAAAGACGCAAACGCTGCGGAATAATTCTGATTTTCAGAATAAACGAACCTTCTCGTCACTCGATGGGGAGGTTTTTTCGTGAAATAACACAAATAACTTCCGTATCCATAAATCCCTCCACAGCTTTTTTCTCAAAACATTTAACTTCCCTAAATAAAAAACTCCTTTAATTTGTTTCAATATACCTTTAGTTTGTTCCTATGAATCTGTTTATGAAAACGTTATCTTTTAATTGCTGATCAATGAATTCAAAAAACAGGTAGTATGTTGTTCTTATGACAGGTTTGTTGTTATCTTTCGCAATTATTTTTCTGTCTAATGATTTTCTCTGCTATAAAATGACAACGATTTCAAAAAACTGCGGCCTATTTGATAAAAGACAGATGTAGTCCTGTTAGTAGTCCATGGATCAGAGGATAGTTCTCAAAACAGAGCGAAAAACAGATCAAGGAGGAGAAAGATGAAACACATTCGTTTGAAAAGCGTGTCAGTCTTAGTGTTGTTAGCAGCGTTGACAGTTGGTGCGGCCGGGTGTCAAACCCAAACTCAGGGACAGGCAGCCAAAAATGAATCAAAAATCGTTTACTCGGAGACTGAGGAAGCCAAACTGGATCGGGGGATGGACAACCAGCCTCAAGCTTCTTATTGGTTCCCGGAGGATTTATTGAAATGGGATTTTGCTAAAGATCCTGACGCGAAATACAACGTCAGCACCACACCATTGGCGAAGCAGGTGGACAAAAAATCTTTAGCTAAAGTCAATGACACACAAGATCCTGATATGCAGGTAGTCGCATTGTCTATCATGAATGCCAGCACTAGCGGTAATGCTCCGCGGGGGATCAACACATTTGACAGCAATGTTTTCTCGTCTTGGCAATACATCGACAAGATGGTGTATTGGGGCGGTTCGTCTGGTGAAGGAATCATCGTACCGCCAAGTGCCGATGTGATCGATGCTGCCCACAAAAACGGTGTACCGATCTTAGGTACTATCTTCTTCCCGCAAACTGCTCATGGCGGTAAGATCGAATGGCTCTCACAATTCTTAGAAAAAGACAAAGACGGAAATTTCCCGATCGTAGATAAGCTGGTTGAAGTGGCAGATCAATACGGTTTTGATGGTTGGTTCATCAATCAAGAAACCGATAATGAAGTCACCAGCTTTGATGAAGCGGCGGAAAATAAAGGTGCTGCTAAAGAAGACAAAGCGACATCCGAGTTAAACAAAAAACATGCGGATCTAATGCAGGAACTGATCAAAGCATACAAAGCTAAAGTCGGCGATAAACAGGATCTGATGTGGTATGACTCCATGACCAAAGAAGGAAAAATGGACTGGCAAAATGCTTTGACAGATAAAAATGATGCCTTCTTGGTGGATGCTGATATGAATCCGGTAGCTGATAATATGTTCTTGAATTTTTGGTGGAATACTGATGAATTGGCAAAAGATAAGCTGTTGGAAAAATCAGCAGCTAAAGCCAAAGAGCTTGGGATCGATCCTTATGAACTTTTTGCTGGGATCGACGTACAGGCAAACGGTTTTATGACACCTACCCGTTGGAGCCTGTTCACTGACAAAAACAACAAACCATACACTTCTCTTGGATTGTACGTTCCTGATTGGACCTACTTTTCCGGAGGGACACCAGATGATATCCAAGAACGGGAAAATACATTCTGGGTCAATGGCCAAGCTGATCCGACTTTGAGTGTTCCAGTAAAAGACGGTGAATGGCCGGGAGTTTCTACCTATGCCGTGGAACAGACCGCAGTTACTGAAACTCCGTTTGTTACCAATTTCAATCTGGGGAATGGCTATAATTACTTCATCGATGGTAAAAAAGTTTCTGGATTGGACTGGAACAACCGCAGTCTGCAGGATATTCTACCGACTTATCGTTGGATCTTCCAACACGGAAAAGGCAATGATTTAAATGTTTCGATGGACTATACAGATGCTTTCCAAGGAGGTAATTCCTTGAAAATGCGAGGTACGATGAATGCGAAAGTTGCTAGTACTGTGAAATTATATGCCGCTGATCTGAAGCTTGATAAAGGAACAGTATTCACCACTACCGCTAAAGCTAGTGAGAAAACGGCATTGGATCTGATTCTGACATTTTCTGATGGTAAAGAAGAAACTTTCAAAGGAGACAAACAGGTAAAAAATGGCTGGACGACAGTCACTTATAATGTTTCCAAAGCTGCCGGTAAAGAAATCAAAGCTATCTCTTATAGCATAGAAAGTGCTAAGACCAGCGATGTTTATGAGCTGAATTTTGGACAGATCGCTGTTACTGGAAAAGAAAGCAAGAATGATCTTTCTGTAAAAAATGTCAAAATTGAGGATTCTCTTTTTGATGAAGAAGAAAGCAATTTTGCCGGTATCCGTCTGACTTGGGATGCGGTGAAAGATGATGACTTCTCACATTATGAAATCTATCGTATCAACAAGGACGACAGTCGTTCATTTGTTGGCGCAACTCCCGCCGCCAACCATTATATCAACGCACTGGAACGCAATGACGACACCAATAAAACAAACTTTGTTGTAGTGCCGGTAGATATCTGGGGCAACCGCGGCAAAGCTTCTGAAAAAATAACCTTGAAATGGCCAAACAACGCGATTCCAAAAGCGACTTTCAAAGCTTCTCGAACCTTGATCGCACCTGGGGACAGCGTGACATTTACCAATGCCTCTTCTAGCAATACAGATTCTGTGAAATGGGAATTTGAAGGCGGTAATATCGTTGATAGCACAGATGATGCGCCAGTCGTAACTTACGATAAAGCAGGAACTTATGCAGTAAAACTTACTGCTAAAAACAAAGCCGGCGAAACTCCGGTAGAAATCAAAGAGTTTATCACGGTTTCTGACGATGCAAAAGGTGATTTGGCATTATTATCATCAGGTGTGAAAACGGAGGCATCTGGTTTCACCAATGATAACGAAGCGCCACAGATGGCTGTGGATGGAAAACTAGATACCAAATGGTGTGCAACTGGTACGCCGCCACATGAAATCACTCTTGATCTGGGAGCGGTGAAAACTATCAGTGAAGTACATCTGGCTCACGCTGAAGCTGGTGGCGAAAGTCCAGATATGAACACTAAAGCTTATTCGATCTTAGTGAGCGAAGATGGAAAAGAATTTACTCAAGTTGCTCGCATCATCAACAATACTGCGTCTGAATCCGTGGATACTTTTTCGGCAGTCAAAGCTCGCTACGTGCGTTTGTCTTCAGACAAGCCGACTCAAGGTTCTGACACTGCAGTTCGAATCTATGAAATGGGTGTTTACGGATTGAAATAGTACTATCTTTTTTGTGAAAACGAATCACCCTTTAAAGATGTCTAAAACATCTATTTAACAGACTACATTTTCGGATGTGGTCTGTTTTTTACCAAATAATATTATAGTGCGTTGAAGATTGGAGGGACTAAAAATCTATAATAGGGCTGTATCTAATAAAAGCTGTAAGAGTGATTAATTTGAAATACGAAAAAAATGTTTATGGAGATACTGCGGAATCAGTAGGAGGAAATAATGGCAATCAATTTGTGGAAGCGATTCAAAAGGGAGCTGTCGATATATATCGGAATAGGAATTATTGTCTCATTTTTGAGCGCGGTCAATGTGTTTTACTTTCAAAAATTACTGGATACATTTGGCAAAAGAGTAGATATAAGGTTCATTTTCCTATATGGTTTAACGATCCTTCTAGTCCCAGTACTTGCCTATCTAGAGCAAAAACCGAAGACGAAATTGCAAAACGGTATCTATTTTTATTTAAAAGAAATGGCACTTGTTAAAATCAGTAAGATTTCCTATTCAGAATACTTGGAAATCGGCTCAGGATCTCTTCTCCAAAAGGTCGAATCCGGAGCAAATGCCGGTAGAAACATCCATCTGAATTTCTTTGGCAGGCTAATTCGAGAACTGATTCCGGAAACTATATTTAATCTATTCTTTATTGCAATCATTGACGTGAGATTGCTTCCGGCGATACTGATCGGTTATATCGTGGTATTTCTTGTAACAAAATATCTCCTGAAGATTTTACAATCCATCAAGGAAAGTTCTTTGATTTCTGAAGAAGTGATGAATAACCTTTTGATTCGCGGCATAACAGAAATGATAACGTTTAGGATCAACAAAAGATATCAAAAAGAAATCAGCAAGTATGCCCAAATGGCAGAATCGACAACGAATGATTTGACGAAACTGACGATGATCCATGAATTTTTCTTTGGCTTTTTTGCCTTTCTTGTCGCTGTTATCAAACTAATAATCATTGTATCGGCGGTTACGGGGATCATCAACACCAGCTTAGGAGGATTGGTTGCTTTAACGATTTATGTCGATAAAGTGTATACGCCGGTCGCGATATTCAATGTGATCTTTGTACAATATAATTTGGATAAAGTAGCCTATGATCGGTTGAAAAGTTTTTATAATGCGCCAAACGATGAAGGACTATTTACTGAAAGCAAATCCCTCCAACGAATCAGAGGTATCCAGATAGTCGATCTGGATCTATCTATCCATAATAAGCAAATTTTGAACAATTTTAACTTAGAACTTAATAGCGACATGGTCTATGGGATCGTTGGTGAAAGCGGAGCGGGAAAATCAACATTGATAAAAACGATCTTGGGTTTATTCAAACCTGCTAAAGGTGACGTATTGATCGATCACACGAAGCTTTCTACGTTCAACTTAGATGAGTATTATGATCATATTTTTTACTTGTCACAGGATGCACCTATCTTCCAAGGTTCTTTAAAAGAAAATATTGTTTTTGATAAAGAAGTCGCCGATATAGACATCATTGAAGTGTTAGAGAAATGCCAGCTGACCAAGTTTTATCGCTCTCTTGAAAATGGATTAGAGACACCAATCGGGGAGAAGGGGGCTAATATTTCTGGCGGTGAAAAACAGCGGATCGCGTTTGCACGGATGTTTTTCTCAGATGCCGAAGTAATCATCATAGATGAAGCGACGTCTGCTTTAGACGAAGCCACAGAGGAAAAGATTTTAACGGAAATCAAAAAAGAATTTAACGGTAAAATCGTTTTAATGATCACCCATCGACCTAAAAATTTAGAATTCGTGGATAAAGTGATCGAACTGAAAATCTAGAGTGAAAACGAATGGAAATTTACAAGCTATATAATAAGTAAAACTATAAAATATTTTTCCAAAGAATACTGATAATACATTAAAACCTTTGACACATAAGTCAAAGGTTTTTTTAGTAGTGTAAGAAGAAGGTGCTTCTCTGGATTTATCGCTAGAGAACGTTGCCTCAACTTTCCCTTCTGTCATCTTCTTTTTTACCACATCTATTCTCTTTTATCTTCCCGAGCCTTTCTTATCCGCTGCCGATATTCATTTGGCGTTATGTGTAGACGATGTTGAAAAAGTTTGAAAAGTGAAGGAACGCTCTTGTAACCAACCATTTCTGCGATCTCATTTATGGCCATATCGGATTCTTGCAAAAGCTTTTTTGCTTCAGACAGTCTTTTTTGATCCAGCATTTCTTGAAAAGTTATTCCGGTTTTGGCTTTCAACATGTTGCTAAGATAGTTTTTGTTGTACCCGAAATGGTCTGCTAAATCATACAAAGTGATAGAGGTGTAATGTTCATTGATATAGTGCAATATTTCGATGATCTCTGTCTGAGGGGTAAAGTCAGATGAAGAAGATAAAACCTCACTATTTGTCAATTCGATAAAAAGTGCTCCCAACAATAAATTTAGAGAGTTCTGGTAGTTCTCATCTTTACGAAAAAATTTTGTTGCCAAAATCGTTAAAAGGTTTCGAGCAAGGGAACCTTCAGAAAGATCAAAAATCAAAAAACGATTATGATTCTCGTTTTTCAATGCAGCTTGTGTGAAAAAATTTGTCACAGGGTTTTCAGATGTCACAAGATAATTCAAAAAAGATGTTCTGAGGGCAGTATCTTGAATCAAAAAGTTCAGTATCAGGTCTTTTTCGCCTACATAATCAATTTGTTGGATAACTTCTTTATCCATGAGAATCAGTTGATTTTCTTTGAGCAAAATCTGCTCACCATTAATTTTTTGCGATGAATTGCCTCGTAGAACATAATTCATTTCAATAAAACTGTGGGTATGTGCCGGTGTGTAGGAAAAACGATGATGTTTGTTTATGAAAATCGGCCCATCATCAAAAAACGTACTGCTAGGGATTTTTGGAATTACAGAGGAGTTATAATCTAGATTCATCTCATTGAAATTTTCTCCTGTTTTGCGCTGTAATGCTTCTACACGATCTATTTCATTTAGTAGTGCTATTAGCTCGTCATTCATTTTATCACCTTATAATTTAGTAGTGTTTATTTACTTATAAATAAAAAATCCCTTTAAGTCAATGTAAATATTATTTGTTAACTATATAAAACCTGTAGATTGGATAATGAATTAATGTCTTTTTGAAATTGTTGCTCAAGGTGAAAGCGTTTAATATTAGAGCATAGTTTAAGAGAGGATGAAAAGAGATGGTACAAAATGCAGAGAAATCTTTAGTAAAAAAATATTCCCCGTTAGCAACAGCAGCAGGTATTGGTTCCATGCTTGGTTCAGGATGTATCGTAGGATTGTCAGCAACTATTCCAGTTTGGCAAAAAGGATTGGATTTATCAGCAGGTCAGGTCGGTTTAGTATCTGGTGCGCTGACTTTTGCAATCGCTTTTGGTTCACTTTTTGCCGGTAATATTACAAAATTATTTGGTTTATTCCGGGCATTTAATTGGGTCAACCTGTTTTATGCTATCGGTGCAGCCATTTGTGTGTTCTCCGGCAACTTTATCGCTTTGCTGATAGGCGTGATTATAATGGGCGTTGCTTCAGGAGCTGATCTGCCAATCAGTCTGACAGTAGTTTCCCATGATGCACCAGATGAAAATACATCTGCGCGGTTGGTTTCTTCAACACAAATCTTTTGGCAAGTTGGTATTTTTATTTCTTATATCTGTTCATTTTTATTATCAGGTATCGAAGGTGTACTAGGTGCAAGAATCGTTTTTGCTATTTTATTGGTGTTTTCATTATTTACTTGGATCTGGCGGACGCTTTCTAAAACATTCCGTGCTTTTCACGAAGAAGGGAAGTTGCGTCAGGCGAATACAACATTGAATGAAGAAAATAAAAAATTCTCGGCAAAAGAAATATTCACTGGTTCAAATGCAAAAGTGTATCGTCATTTCTTTTTTGCAATTTTGATTTTCTATGTTTGCTGGAATCTGTTGGCAAATACTTGGGGACAATTCCAAACGTATGCGCTGACAAATGCAGGAGCATCTCAAATGCAGGCAACTGGTCTTGGAATCGTATTGAATATTATTTCTCTGATCACAACGATCGTATTTGCTTCAGTAGCGGGCAGCTCTTATCGAAATAAAGCATTTTTTGTAGGCGCGTTTGTTCAGTTTATGGCTATGATCGGAATGGCAGTCATCGGCGGGAATGCCGGGTTTATTGCATTGGCTGTTACCATCGCGTTTTATAATTTTGGAAATCCAATGGCCGGAGAAGCGATTTACAAAGTTTGGACACAAGAATCATTTCCATCAGAAGTACGCGCGTCATTACAAGGAATCATTAATGGTTTTTCACGTCTATGCTGCGGTCTCTTCGCTTTTGTTACACCATTTCTTGTTGCACCGGAGAATATCCACAAATCTATGTATGGATTTGCGGCCATCGTTTTGGCTGCTGCAGTAGCAGGGATCGTAATGATGAGATTACAGAAAAAAGCAGGGATCGCACAAGAAACAATGAATGAAAATGAAGAAATTACAGCGAAATAAGCAGTGATTGAAAGTGAGGAAATTAGAATGTTGAAAGAATCAGATTCAAGATGGTTATGGTATACAGGCGATTTTGAAATCAGACAGGGTCTTATGCAAAATTTTTCAAGAGAAGAAAGAAGCTATGATTGGCCTGCATACTGGAATATCGATGATTGTCATCGCAATGTTAAATTTAAACGAGATTATGTTTTAGACCAAGAAACAAGCTTTACTGTCTACGTTTCTGGTGTTGGATTTGTTGAAGTCAACGAGGTGAAATATCCTTTTGGTCAAGAAGTGACCTGTATGCCCGGAAAGAATAAAGTCAGAGTGAATGTTGGAAATGTCAGCGGTCTTCCAGCTGTCTATATTGACGGTGAAATAATCAAAAGTGATACCAGCTGGCTTTGCAGTAACTTTATTGATGAATTTCCAGCTGGGTGGAGTGAGCTTTACTATAAAAAAGAGCAAGATCCAAATGTTGTAGAATACGCAACAGAAATATGCAAACCTCTTTCAAAGAAAGATATTGATGGCGGTACACTGATCGATTATGGTCGCGCAGTATTTGGTCCATTACACATTGAAAAGCTTGATAGTGACAAACCGATCACTATTTGTTACGGAGAATCAGAAACGGAAGCAAGAGATATCGAACAATGCTATTACAAACAAGAAAACGTTACAAGCGAAACACCGATTCGCAAACGTGCTTTCCGCTATATTTTTATTCCTGATATTACCTCGGCATCAATTGAAATCAATGGGATCCATGAATTCATTCCTTTAGAAAATCGTGCAGTTTTTTCTTCTGATGATCCATTGATGAATAAGATTTGGGATATTTCTGTTGATACATTCACATTGTGCAGCGGGTTGTTTTTCATTGACGGTATCAAACGGGATCGTTGGATTTGGTCTGGGGATGCGTATCAAAGCTATTTCATCAATCAATATTTGTTTTTTGATGAAGATATCAACAAACGGACAATGTTGGCGCTAAGAGGACAAAACGAAATCAAGCAGCACATGAATACTATTGTGGACTATTCGATCCTTTGGGTCATTGCCGTTGAAAATCATTACATGATGACAGGGGACACCACATTTTTAGAACAAATTTATCCAAAAATGGAAACTATGATGCGCTATCTTTCTCAACAGACGGATGAACATGGATTTATCTATGGTCGTGAAAAAGACTGGATATTTATTGACTGGTCTGAAATGGATAAAGAAGGTACGCTGGCTGCGGAACAAATCTTATTATTGAAAGCCTATAAAGCGATGACTGTTTGCGGTTCGATCCTTAATAAAGAAATCGATCAATACGTTGCTTGTTACGAAATGTTGAAGAAAAATGTGATGGAATTCTTCTGGGATAAAGAAAAAGGAGCGTTCATTGATTCCTATGTTTCTGGAAAAAGACACGTGACACGTCACGCAAATATCTTTGCCGTTTTATTCGATTTCGTTGATGAAGAGCAGTCTCAAAGTATTTTAACGAATGTTTTACTCAATGATGATATCACTCAGATTACTACACCGTACTTTAAATTCTTTGAGCAAGATGCCTTATGCAAATTAGGAGAAACCAAACGTGTCCATGAAATAATCCGTGACTATTGGGGCGGAATGGTGGAACAAGACGCAGTCACTTTTTGGGAAGAATATATTCCTGAAGAAACAGGAAATGATGTCTATGAAATGTATGGGGATCCATTTGGAAAAAGTTTATGCCATGCGTGGGGAGCAAGTCCTATCTACTTGATAGGCAGATACTTTGCCGGTATCCAACCTATCAGACCTGGGTATGAAACATACTTAGTTGAACCGCAACTAGATTCTTTTGAGAAAATCTCTTGCACTTTCCCAATCAAAGATGGATCTGTGACTTTAGAAAAAAATCAGTCTATGTTAAAAGTTTATGCTACTAAATCAGGTGGAATCCTTCGAATCGATAATCAAGATATTCCAATTAGTAAAGATCAGGAGATGGTACTGGAACTAAAAGAAAAATCTCTTGTTTAATACGCCATAGAGAGGATGAAGAAAGTGGATAAAAAACAAGTAAAAATAAGTGAGAAAATCGGCTTTACTTTAACAAATTTAGGGAATATCCCTATCATGACACTGTTGAACACCTATTTACTGATATTTTACACTGATGTGGTAGGGATCTCTCCAGCTGTTGTGGGTGGACTGTTTTTAGCGTCTCGATTATTGGATGGCATCAGTGATCCCCTTTTAGGCTTTCTGATCGATCGTTTTCCCCATACAAAAATCGGCAAGTATAAGCCGGTTCTCATTTTAGGTGTGATTATTTGCTGCTTGAATTATTTACTGGTTTGGTTTGCACCGGTTATGTTTGAATCTCAAAAAATTGTTGCAATCAGTATTTCTTACATCCTTTTAGGTATCACATTTGATTTGATGGATATTCCTTTAAACAGTCTGATCCCAGTTTTGACGAAAAACGAGGAGGAGCGAAATACACTATCTTCTATCAAAGGGGTCTCATATACTGTGGGACCTACTTTATTAAATGTAGCGGCTCCTCTAGCTATCTCAGCTTTTTCGACACCTCTAAATGGGTATATATTGTTGATCAGCGGTGCAGTCCTCGTTGTTTTATTCTTCACGATTATAGGAGCTTTAATGTTGAAAGAACGTGTAAGTGAAGAAGAAGTAACCGAACATAGCGTAAAAGAAAAGTACACCATGAAAGAAGCAGTCCGGATTTTAAGAATCAAACCGGTGGTCACGCTCTTTTTATCCATGCTGTTCATTACAGCGGCGACAAACATTTTCAACGGATCATTGCTTTACTATTTGAGCTATATCGTTAATAATACTAGGCTGTTGAGCATTGCCAGTTTATTCGGCATGTTTGCTGCCTTGATAGCTGGAGCTGTAGTTTCTATTTTGACACAAAGGATCAATAAGAAGCAGTTGTATATTCTGGGTCTTTGTTTGGTCAGTGTTTGTATGGCGGGATTTCTGCTATTTGGAGAAACGACTTTATCATTTGTAGTATTGTATTGCGGCGTTCAGTTTTCATTAGGTTTAACGAATACACTTCAGTACAGTATTTCTGCTGATAATGTGGATATTATTCGAGAACAATTAGGTGTAGAAGCTACTGCGTTGGTTGCTTCGCTGACTTCATTGATCATGAAATTCGCAATGGCAGTCGGAGGTGCTATTCCAGGCTTCATTCTAAGCTATACAGGTTATATCGCTAATCAGGCTCAATCAATAGAAGCGGCAAATGGCATCATGTTAGTGACATTTGCTATCCCGTTAGTTTTGTATTTAGCCACAGTCATCATTTTCCGGAGTGGATTTAAGTTTAAAGTGGCGAAAAAACAACCTAAATTGACGAATAGTTGATGTAAAACTAAATATATAATTTATCTTCAGATTTAAATTAAACAATCAAGGAGCGCTTCGGCGTTCCTTTTTTAAATATGGTTTTTGGTCATAAAAAAGACTGCGATTAGCGGAATTTTTAGAAAAACAAATCATTAAACCCCCGCTACACTGCCTTTAGTAACATTTTTCTCTAGCTTTTTACCAATCAAACAGGTACATTATGAGTAGAAAAAAGCACTGCAAAGCGAGGATCGGAGATGGCGGAAATAGAAATAAGTGAAGTATTAAAAGAACGGCGTAAGAAAATGGGGCTGACGCAAGGTCAGGTTGCAGAGAGGATCTATGTCTCGCAAAAGTCTATCTCAAATTGGGAGAATGGGAAAAATTATCCTGATATCGAGAGTCTGATCCGCTTAGCTCATTTATATGAATTATCTTTAGATCAGTTATTGTTAGAAGGTTCGTCATTAGTGGAAGATATCAAGATCCAAGCGGAACAAAAGACAATGAAAAGAATGGCGCTGCCGTCTCTGATAGTCAATTTGTGTATAATCGTTTTGTTGGTTAGTCAAAAATGGTGGGGAGAGCTTTCCTTGCAAGCGACCATTATTTTGATAATCAGTATGTGTGGGAATTTTGTGCCGCTGTATTATTTTGAACGCAGGAGGATCCTGCTGGAAAAAGAATTGGACAGCAAGCCGAAACATAGCCATGCTGTTTTGTTGATCGTAGTGGTGGTTCTTTTTGCCGCAGCGGCAATTCTCGTGATTCCACAGTTTTTTTAACTGTAATGTAGTACAGGTTCTCAATCAGTGTTCACTACACTTAAAAAAAATCGTACAACGATGCCAAAAAAACAAAAAATAGACCAAGAGGAGAATCTGCTGTCAACATGGTTGATATACCTCTCCGCTTTTCTCATTTCTATTCAGACACGTGGAACGCATCGTACAAATATTGATCCGCCACCAGTAATGAAACGATCTCCTGTTGGTCAATCACCTCTACACCGTTTCGCACCAAAAATCCACAAAATTGCGGCAGATAAGCTCGAGGTGAAGAAGCTAAATCAAGCTTGATCGTTGTTTGGGAAAGAATGATCCGCAAGTAAAGAAAATCCGGATTGAAATCAAAAGGCGATAGACGCTCTTTTTTTGTATAGACGATCTCAATGGTTTTGATAGCTGAATAGGGAATCTGCTCGTGTCGTCCGGTCCTTTTGAGAAGTTCCAAACACTTTTTCAGCGAATTTTGGGAGTACTGGCAAATCTCAAGATAGTCTTTATGAATGACCCAATAATCAGTGAAAACAGTCGGAAAAACCATCAAGAGACCAACTAACAAAACCAACACTAATACACCAAAGGGCTGAACGCCGAAACCGGTGAGGAACAAACTGATAAATACCCAGATTACAAATAATAGGAGCCCTTTTTTTACTGTGAATTTTTTTCCTACTAAAAATGGTTTTCGGAAATAGGGGCTTCCTTGAATCAGCTCATCGATCGATACATCATAAAAATCAGAAAGCATAATCAAGTTATCGATCGACGGCATAGACTGTCCATTTTCCCATTTCGAAACAGCTTGGGTGGTGATGTTCAGTTTTTTGCTACTTCTTCTTGAGTAAGTCCGTTTTTGTTGCGATAAGTTTTTAAAATATCTTGAATCAGCATAGAAACCATCCTTTCTGCTTTCAGAATAGAAAAAGACGAGGAATTTTACAAACAACTTGTGGTTGAATAGGGGGAAAAGTCCATTTTTCTTATTTTATCCAATGTTTAACGTGACTTAGAAATATTTAAATCAAGTCAACATCTCTGCTAATCTCCAGCTGTTTCAGCTCAACCTCGTTTTCAACAAAAATAAACCCTCCTCCATCAAAAGGAAGAGGGTTCGTTTTTTATACCGCCTGTAACCCGAACAAGGAACGAGTCGCTTGATAGATGGAGCGGGCGGTTGAGGCGTGGTTCATGGTGTATAGGTGGATGCCGGCGACATCTTGTGTGACGAGGTCGATGATCTGGTCGATGGCGTAAGCAAGTCCGGCATCTCGTAATGCGACGGGGTTATGCTCGTATTTTTCCAAGATCGCAAGAAATTTTCGAGGCAGTTTGGCGTCGCTGGTTTTGATCAGCCGCAGTGCTTGATTACGATTAGTGATAGGCATGATCCCCGCAAGGATTGGTACATCGATATCGGCCAATGCACAATGTTCTTGGAAACGGTAGAAGATTTCATTATCGAAAAAGAGCTGTGTGATCAAGCGGTCGCATCCGGCATCGGTTTTTTTCTTCAGATTTTTGACATCCGTCACACGATTCAAAGAGTCAGGATGGATCTCGGGGTAGCAGGCGCCGCTGATTTCAAATTGAGGCGCTTGTTTTTTTATATACGTGATCAATTCGCTGGCGTAATGAAAATCGGTTTTGGGGGGATTGTCTGGAAAAATATCTCCTCGCAAAGCCAGCAATCGTTGCACACCAAGTTCTTGCAGCTTCTCCAAAATCGTGTGTACCTGTTGTTTTGACAAGTACGCCGCCGGAAGATGCGCGATGGTAGGGATCTGCAATTGATTGGTGATATATCCCGCTAATTTGATCGTGGTAGTCTCAATCGATTGCGGCTGATTGCTGCAGGTGACACTGATAAAAGAAGGGGATAGCCCCTGCAGTTCCGCCAGGGTCTCCACGATTTTTTCCGCGCCGGCTTGTGTGTTGGGTGGAAAGATCTCAAAGGAGAGGGAAGGAACTGCATCGTTTGAAGGAGAGCCCATATCAAATCTCCTCCCGGACGATTTTTGCCGCCGCTGTCAGATTTTGCAGACTATCGCGAGTTTCTGGGATGCCTCTTGTCTTTAATCCGCAGTCTGGGTTGATCCAAACTTTTTCTTTGGGGACTTTTGCCAAGATCGCACGGATCGTTTGTAAAATCTCTTCTGTTGAAGGAACCCGCGGCGAATGGATATCGTATACGCCGGGACCAACTTCAGTTTGGAACCGTTGAGCATTCAACTCATCTAAGATCGTAAGATTCGAGCGGGAAGCTTCAAATGAAATCACATCGGCATCCATTTGATCGATAGCGGAGATGATATCGGTAAATTCGCTATAACACATATGGGTATGGATCTGAATCGTCGGTTGGACGCGGCTGTGGACCAAACGAAAGGCTGGGATCGCCCAATCCAAGTATTCCGAGTACCAGTCGCTTTTTCGCAGCGGCAGTTTTTCTCGTAAAGCGGCTTCGTCGATCTGGATCACGCGGATACCGTTAGCTTCCAGATCCAATACTTCCTCTTGGATCGCCAACGCCAATTGCAAAGCTGATTCTTTCAGAGAAATATCTTCCCGAGGAAAAGACCAGTTCAAGATCGTTACCGGCCCTGTCAGCATACCTTTTACCACCTTGTCGGTTTGTTGCTGTGCATAGGTTGACCATTTCACCGTGATCGGTTTCTTGCGGGAAACATCACCCCAAATGATTGGCGGTTTCACACCGCGAGTCCCATAGGATTGTACCCAGCCGTTTTGACTGAAAAGATAGCCGGATAAATTTTGACCGAAATATTCCACCATGTCGTTTCGCTCAAACTCGCCGTGGACCAATACATCCAGCCCGATTTCTTCCTGCCATTGCAGCCAGTCGTTGATTTGTTGGGCAAGAAATTGGTCATATTCTTCGGCAGAGATCTCTTGACGCTTGAATTTTGCGCGGGTTTGTTTGACTTCTCGTGTTTGTGGGAAGGAACCGATCGTCGTTGTTGGCAATAATGGCAGATCAAATACCGTCCGTTGTAATTTTTCCCGGTCGGAGAATGCAGGTTTTCTCGTGAAATCTTGGGGAGCCAGATGCGCGATTTTTTCAGCTAATGCTTGGTTTTCTTCTGTCCGAGGTGAAGCAAAAAGTTGTTGATTTTCGATCAACGGTGTTTGCTGTCCTTCTTTCAAGATAACATTCAGTTCAGTCAGCTCCGTCAATTTTTCTTTAGCGAACGCGAAATGTTTCAAAATCTCCGGCGCAAATGTTTCATTTTCTGTTGTAAAAGGCACATGGAGCAAGGAACAAGAAGTAGAAAGCACGAGATTTTCCACAGGAAGTTTTTGTACAGCTTTCAACGTCTGTTCATAATGATTGCGCCAAATGTTTTTTCCGTTGACAATACCGGCAAACAGAGTTTTCTCAGCAGGGAAACCGCCGATTACTAATTCATAATTCTTAGGACCTTCCACAAAATCCAGACCGATTCCGTCAAAATCCAGTTGAACCAAATCAGTATAGACGTCACGAACATCGCCAAAATAAGTTTGAAGCAAGAGTTTCAGTCCGTTTTTTTGTTGAAGCAATGGGTGATAAAGCTGTTGGAACAATGCCCAATCTTGAGAAGAAAGATCCTTCACCAAAGCTGGTTCATCCAACTGCAGCCATTCAGCCCCCAATTCATTCAATGTCGCGAAAATTTCTTGATAAGCAGCTACGAGTTCAGCCGCAAAATCAGCCGGTTCGGTATCTTCAGCTAATTCACTGATCTGCAGTAGCGTGAATGGACCGAGTAGAACGGGACGTGTTTGGATGCCTAGTGTTTTGGCTTCTTGGAACTCGTCAAAGATTTTTGTTCCGACAACCTTGATATCAGCATCTTTTTCAAACTTTGGTACGATGTAGTGATAGTTGGTATTGAACCATTTTTTCATTGGCCGCGCTTTGATATCGCCTTTTTCTCCTTGATATCCTCGCGCCAAAGCAAAATATTTATCCAGTGGTGACAGGTCGATCGTTTGGATCTCTTTCGGCAAGATATTCAATAAAAAGGCTGTATCCAATGTCGTATCGTAAAAGGAAAAATCATTGCTGGGAATCTGGTCGATGCCGCTGTCTTTGACTAATTGCCAATGTTTTTTGCGCAAGTCTGCACCGACTGCGGCTAATTCGTTTTCTGTGATTTCTCCACGAAAATATTTTTCAGTTTGAAATTTCAATTCCCGGAATTCGCCGATCCGCGGGAAACCAATGATCGTTGTTGTCATAAAAAATCCTCCTTTTGTTGTTAGACAATAAGCTATCACGGTTTCTTTTTTTTGGATAACTGAAAAAAACAATCATTGGTTATAGTTTTTAACTATAACTTGGAGTAAACTATAAAAAATCAATGGAGGTCACCAATGCGTATTCAACAATTAGTTTATTTAGAAAAAATCGTCGCTCATGGGTCGATCAATGAAGCGGCGAAAGAACTGTTTTTGACTCAGCCCAGTCTGTCCAATGCCATCAAGGAACTGGAAAATGAGATGGGGATCCAACTGCTTTTGCGGAATAAGATGGGAGTGACGTTGACGGATGACGGTCGGGAATTTATGCTTTATGCCCGACAAATACTGGATCAAGTCAACCTGATGGAAGAAAAATACAAACAAAAGACACCGCGGAAACATGCTTTCTCAGTCTCCGCCCAGCATTATGCCTTCGTGGTCCACGCCTTTGTGGAATTGATCCGCAATGTCAACGCCGCGGAATATCAATTTACGTTAAGAGAAACAGAAACACAGAATATCTTGGAGGATGTCACCAGCTTCAAAAGCGAATTGGGGATCTTATATTTGAACAATTTCAATCGGCAGGTGATGCAAAAATTATTCAAAGAAAAAAATCTGGAATTTACGCCATTATTCACTGCATTGCCTCACGTCTTTGTCAGCCGCGAAAATCCATTGACCAAGAAAAGATCCGTCAAACTGGAAGACTTGACGGACTATCCTTATCTTTCTTATGAACAGGGAGATGTGAATTCTTTTTATTTCGCTGAAGAGATTCTCAGCACATTGGATCGCAAGATGAATATCAAGGTCAGCGATCGCGCCACGATTTTTAATCTGATGGTAGGGCTGAACGGCTATACGATCAGCTCCGGGATCATCAGCAGCGAATTGAACGATGATAAAATCGTCGCGATTCCCTTAGAGGTGGCGGATACTATCACTATCGGCTGGTTAAAGCAGCGTCAAGTTGAACTCAGCCCCATCGCTCAGGATTATTTGCAGCGGCTGAAGGAGCATATTCGCGGCTATGGGTTTACGATCGATTGATAAGGAGCGGTATACATCTATCAAGTTAATCCACGTTTGGATCTTAGATACTGATACGGTACAAGATGATCTCCTTGATGCGGTAAAATGATGTGTGCTCCACGTTTAACCATAATAAAATTGCCGAAACTTGCGCGGTGTCATCTGTTCGCTATGTTTAAATGCGGCAATGAAATAGCTGACATCGTTGAAGCCTACTTGTTCACTCACTTCTTGGATCGAAAGCAGAGGCTCATTGACTAATAATTCTTTCGCTTTTCGCAGTCGCAGCTCCAATAAATATTGATAAGGCGAGAGCTGATAACATTCTTTAAAGATCTTGGAAACATATTGAGGGCTGTAACCAACCAGTTTTGCCAGCTCTTCGTTTCGAATCGGTTTTGCATAATTTATATTCATGTACTGGATGAGGGGCTGGATTAATAAACGGCGTTGATTTTTACGAGGGTGAGTGACAGTAACTTCTTTGATCAGCATCAAAAAAGAATAGATCATTCCAGATGTTTTCAAAGAAGCCGCGGGGTCATCCGCATCGATTGCCGCTGCTAGATGTTCAATAAACTGATTCAGTTCCGGCAACGGTTTGTCGAGTACTAAATAATCAGCGATTCCTAAAAGCGCGAGTATTTCTGCGGCAAGGGCTCCACCAAAAGTAAAGTAGGCTGTGATCCACTGCTCCGACAGCTGCACATATTCGTGGGGAATATCGCGATTGATTAAGATACTTGTATTTTTTTCTAAAATAAATGTTTCTCCATTGATCGTGACACTCCCGGCACCTTCTTGTGTATGAAGCCAATGGATATAAGGATATCCTTGAGGTCTTTTGATAGGCTCCTGTTCCCAATGTGTCCCTACACTATCGATCACGAGAGGAAGTGTGGGATCTTTTCGGTTGAATACATAGCGCATATAAACACCTGCTTTTGTTTCATATTTTTATAGAATTGAAGAGAATCCTGTGATTATTTTAACACTTTCCCATGATAAAATGAAAGCGAAATCACAAATGCGCTGCTTCATCAAAAAATGGAACAGCGCTTACGAGGAGGAGTAAGAATGTCTTTTTTTAAAAATATGTTGTTCGGCGGCGACTACAATCCCGAACAATGGCCGGAAGAAGTTTGGGTAGAGGATATGCGGATTCTCAACTTAGCAAAGATCAATTCAGCAACAATCAATGTATTTTCATGGGCACAGCTGCAGCCTGATGAAATGACCTATGATTTTTCAACATTAGATAAAATCGTGACCATGCTAACCGAACATAACTATCAAATCGTCCTAGCTACTTCTACTGCTGCACTTCCTGCCTGGATGAGCCGTCGTTACCCTGACGTTAATCGAACGGATTTTGAAGGTCGCCCCCATAAATTCGGTCATCGTCACAACGCCTGTCCTAACAGTCCAACGTTTCGAAAATACAGTAAAAAATTAGCGGGAAAATTAGCAGAACGCTACGGCGGACTAGAAAATGTGGTTTGTTGGCACATCTCCAATGAATACGGGGGAGAATGTTACTGCGAAAATTGTGCTAAAGAATTTCAAGTATGGCTAAAGAAAAAGTATCATACTATCGAGGCATTGAATCGGGCGTGGAATATGACTTTTTGGGGACACACGCTTTCTTCATGGGAAGACGTTGTCGTGCCGAACGCGTTAGGAGATGCCATCGGACAAGAAAAAACAGCCTTTGCAGGAATCTCTATCGACTATCGCCGATTCATGTCAGATTCGCTATTGCGAAATTTCACGGATGAAAAAAGAGCGATTCGTTTTTATGATCCCGAAACACCGATCACAACAAATTTGATGGGAACCTATAAAGGGTTGGACTATTTCAAGTGGGCAAAAGAGATGGATATCGTTTCATGGGATAATTATCCAAGTTATGATACGCCTGTCAGTATGACCGCGATGTGCCATGATTTGATGCGGGGATTGAAAGACGGCCAATCCTTTATGCTGATGGAACAGACACCAAGTCAGCAAAATTGGCAGCCCTATAACTCATTGAAACGCCCTGGACAAATGAAAAATATGAGCTATCAAGCAGTTGCTCATGGAGCCGATACGGTTCAGTTCTTTCAACTGAGACGTTCAGTTGGGGCTTGCGAAAAATTTCATGGAGCGGTGATCGAACACGTAGGACACGAACATACTCGCGTCTTCCGAGAAACAGCGGAACTCGGCCGTGAATTAGAAAAGTTGGGGGATAAGTTACTAGACGCTATGACACCAGCCAAAGTCGGAATCATTTTTGATTGGGCGAATTATTGGGCGTTAGAATACACCAGCGGTCCGACTATCGAGTTGCGATACGTGGAACAAATCCATCATTACTATCAGGAATTGTTTGCGCGGAATATCGATGTGGATATGATTTCTCTGAACAGCAGCTTTGAGAAATATGATCTGGTGATCGCACCTTGCTTGTATATGATCAATCAAGAACAAGTGCAAAAAATCGACGCTTACGTTACCAAAGGCGGAAAATTTGTCACAACGATGATGAGCGGGTTAGTAGATGAGACAGATAATGTCCATCTAGGCGGGTATCCTGGTCCATTAAAGGAAACACTGGGAATCTGGGTCGAAGAATTTGATGCGTTGCCTCCTGAAAAAAGTTATCAGGTCGTTTTCCAAAATGGAACTACTTGCGATTGCCGGATGCTTTGCGATATTATTCATCCTGATACTGCTGATGTTCTGGCAACATACGGCAAAGGAGAATTTTATCAAGATACGCCGGTCATCACCACTCACCAAAGGGGCGAGGGAAAAGCTTATTATGTTGGAACAATGCTTTCAAGAGAAGGAATGCGTGAATTTTTTGATATCGTGCTGAATGATATGGCAATCCCCGCTTATTCATTACCAGAAGGAGTCGAATGGAAAACGCGGGTGAAAAAAGATCAAACCTATCATTTTCTATTGAATCATACTAACGAGACGATAGCGGTGACATTGCCAGTCGAAGGAGTAGATCTATTAACGGATCAATCATTGACGGGTACAGTAGAACTTGCGCCATTTGCCGTTAAAATCATCACACCAGAAGCAAAAAAGGGATAAAAAAATTCCATGGAAAGCAGGTATTTTTCAAAAAAATAAAATAAAGCAGTTGACATTTTCTGAAAAGTCCTGTAAATTAACGGCAATAAGAAAATAGTCCCGAAGAAAAGGAAAGTACGCTTGGACGCATCAAAGAGAGACGTTGGCTGGTGGAAAACGTCATGTCAGAAAAGTGGAAAAATGGCCTTGGAGGGCAGCATGTCGATAGGTAGGCAGGCTCGGAGCGTTTCACCGTTAAAAGAAACACCAATCTCTGCAAAGATGTTGGGCTGAGGGAAGAGAGATCTTCTAAACAAAAGGTGGTAACACGAGTATTCGTCCTTTTATCGGTTCGTCCGGTAAAAGGGCTTTTTTTATAATTTATGCACAACGAAATGATAAGTACAAAAAGAAACTTTTCAACAGAGAGCTTCGTTAGCTGAGAAGAAGCAAAAGGGCATTTTTGGAAAATGGTCATGGAGTGTATCATCCCGAGCAATAGTGAATATTGTAAGACGGTGACGGGGGCGCCCGATATCGCGCTAGAGTATGATCGTACTTGAAGAGGAGCTGTATGCGAGTACAGCTTAAAATGAGGTGGTAACACGCAAAAAAGCGTCCTCAAGTCAGTGAATCTGTCGCTGGCTTGAGGATGCTTTTTTTGTTAGTCGTAAGCATCTCAAAACGAAAAGTTGCCGCTAAAAAAACAATGGAGGAGAAAAAAATGATTGAATTAAAAGACATCACTGTCACCTTTCAGCCGTCACAGATCCAAGCGGTAAAAAAAGTGGATCTCACGATTGAACGAGGCGATATCTATGGAATCGTCGGATACTCAGGAGCAGGAAAAAGCACATTGGTCCGAGTGATCAATCTCTTGCAGCGGCCGACAGAAGGCAACGTTCTGATCGACGGCACAGATTTTACTAATCTTACAGCCAAACAGCTCCGTGACAAGCGGAAAAAGATCGGTATGATCTTTCAGCATTTCAATCTTATGAAGAGCCGCACGATTTTTGATAACGTTGATTTTCCCTTACGCTATTCTGGAAAATCGAAACAGGAACGTCATCAAAAAGTCACTGAGCTGTTGGAGCTGGTAGGACTGTCTGATAAAAAAGATGCCTATCCCAATCAATTATCCGGCGGTCAAAAACAGCGGGTTGCGATCGCCCGGGCTTTAGCGAATGACCCGGAGATCTTGCTGTGTGATGAAGCTACCAGCGCGTTGGATCCTAAAACGACTTTCCAAATCTTAGCCCTTTTAAAAGAGGTCAATCAGCGGCTGGGATTGACGATCGTTCTGATTACTCATGAGATGCAGGTAGTCAAAGAAATCTGTAATAAAGTCGCTGTGATGGAAAGCGGACAGATCATTGAACAAGGCAGCAGCGTTCAGATTTTCAGCCAGCCTCGCAATGAATTAACGAAAGAATTTATCCGGACCGCCACTCATATCGATCAAGCATTGGAAACGATCCTAACTAATCCGAAATTTGCTGACTTGAAGAGCAATGAATGGTTGGTAGAGCTGTCTTATGTAGGCGACCAGACCAGCGAACCGTTGATTGCACAGCTTTATAGCCGCTATCAAGTCACGACGAATATTTTATACGGCAATATCGAAATCTTGCAACAAATCCCGATCGGCAGTCTGATCGTCACATTAAGCGGCGAAAGCCGACAAAGACAGCAGGCACTTCATTATTTGAACACACAAGGTGTTTATACCAATATTTTAAAACGTCCTGAAAACATAGAACATCTTTTGGTTTCAGCGGAAGGAGGCAACTAAAATGAATGGATTTTTTGAACGTTTTTTCCCGAATGTCATCAGTATTCCTGATGAATTTATCGAAGCAACCAAACAAACATTATATATGACCTTTTGGACAGCATTAATCGCAGGTGTGTTAGGGATCTTGTTAGGCGTCGTTTTAGTTGTGACACGGCCGAAAGGTATTCTGCAACAGCGGATCGTTTACGAACTACTCGACAAATTGATCAATGTCGTCCGTTCGATTCCGTTTATCATTTTATTGTCGCTGTTGGCAATCACGACTCGTTTCATCGTAGGAACGACGATTGGGGAAAAGGCCGCGTTGGTTCCGCTGATCATCGGTGTGATTCCATTTTTTGCCCGTCAAATCGAAAATGCGCTGCTGGAAGTTGATCCAGGCGTCATCGAAGCGGCACAAGCGATGGGAACTTCGCCGATAGGAATTATTTTCCGGGTGTATTTAGTGGAAGGCCTGCCGGGCATCGTCCGAGTGTCTGCGGTGACTATCATCAATGTGATCGGCCTGACAACGATGGCGGGAGCAGTCGGTGCCGGAGGACTTGGTAATCTCGCCATTTCAAGAGGCTACAATCGATTCCAAACGGATGTCACGATCGTCGCTACATTACTAATCTTGCTGCTGGTATTTATCAGTCAGTTTATCAGCAATCTTCTTATCAAAAAAATCAGTCATTAATTGGAGGAAATCACATGAAAAAATATTTAAAAATCGCAGTTGCAGCAATCGCTTTTCTAGCATTGGCAGCAGGGTGCAGCAATCAAGGAAAAGCATCGGAAGCAAAAGAAACCACCGTCAAATTAGGTGTGATCGGTTCTGATACCGATGTCTGGGATGATGTGAAAGATCGCTTGAAAAACGAAGGGATCAACTTGGAATATGTGAAATTTACCGACTATAATCAGCCCAATGCCGCATTAGCGGACGGCTCCATTGATTTGAATTCTTTCCAACATCAATTTTTCTTAGATAATTACAACAAAGAACATGGTACAGATCTTGTTTCCATCGGGAATACCGTCAATGCGCCTTTAGGTATCTATTCTGAAAAGGTCAAAGATGTCAATGAGTTGAAAAAAGGCGCAAAAGTAGCGATTCCTAACGATGTGACAAATGGCGGTCGGGCATTATTGCTGCTGCAAACAGCTGGTCTGATCACGGTTGATCCTGCGAAAAAACAAACACCTACTGTCTCAGATATTACAGAAAATAAACTGGATTTGAAAATTTCTGAGTTGGATGCGTCACAGACTGCACGTGCTTTATCCGATGTAGACATTTCAGTGATCAACAGCGGGGTAGCGGTCGATGCCGGCTTTACACCAACAAAAGACGCGATTTTCTTAGAACCAGTCGATGATAACGCAAGACCTTACGTCAATATCATCGTAGCTCGCAAAGAAGACGCGGATAACAAAACCTATCAAAAAATCGTCGATGCTTATCAAACAAAAGAAACCGAAAAAGTGATCGAAGAAACATCCAAAGGCTCAAGCATCCCAGCATGGGAAACATTCGGTAAAAAATAGGAGGAACTTTTTATGACGACCACAACACTTGAAACAACTATCAAGGAATTTATCCAACAACGTTTGCCTGAATATCAAACATTGGCATTAGATATCCATGATCATCCTGAGGTCAGCAATTACGAATTTTATTCTTCCGACGCATTGATCCAGCAATTGGAAAAAGAAGGATTCTCCGTTGTGAAAGACGTTGCCGGTCATCGTACCGGATTTGACGCCCGTTATCGTTCTGAAAAATCTGGACCAACTTTAGCGTTTTTAGCTGAATTTGACGCATTGCCGGGAATCGGACATGCGTGCGGACATAATCTTTTCGGAACCTATTCGGTATTGGCTGCCAGCGCGTTGAAACAGGTTATTGATGAAGTCGGCGGAGAGATCCGGGTTTACGGTACACCGGGAGAAGAAGGCGGCGAGAACGGCTCGGCAAAAGGCAGCTTTGTCCGCGAAGGTTTTTTCACAGGCGTCGATGCGGCGCTATGTGTCCATCCTGCACATCGTTACAGCAAAACAACAAAATCATTGGCGAATGATCCAGTAGACATCAAATTCTATGGCAAAGCATCTCATGCTGCTGCGGCACCGGAAAAAGGGATCAATGCACTGGAAGCATTGATTCAAGTGTTCAATGGCATCAACGGGTTGCGTTTGCATCTGCCAAAAGATGTCAATATCCACGGAATCATCACAGATGGCGGTGTAGCGGCGAATGTCGTACCGGAATACGCGGCTGGACGTTTTTATCTGCGGGCAGCAAATCGGGCGACGTTAGATGAGGTCTACAAGAAAGTCGAAAATATCGTAAAAGGTGCCGCACTGGCTACAGGAACCTCCTATGAATTCGGCCTATTCCAAAACGCCGTCGATGATGTGATCGTCACACCGCTTTTCGATGAAGTATTTTTCAATCATGCGGCAGAAGCGGGTGTACCGACAGATGAGATCGACACAACAGAACGGGCTAGCTTAGGTTCTTCTGATGTTGGGAATGTCAGCCAAGTGATTCCTACGATCCAACCGACAGTTTCTATTTCTGACGAGTATATTGCCGGACATTCCGAAGAATTCAAAGCCGCAGCCCGCAGTAAAAAAGGATTGGCCTCTATTGCTATCGCCGCTGAACTTTTAGCTGATACTGCATTAGATTTGTTGCGGGACGAAGCACTGCTTGATGCTATAAAAGAGCAGCATAAAGAAAGTTTGGCAAAAGGAAATTAAAATAGGCTGCATAAACAACAAAGCACGCGTATCTCTCAACTGTTATCGTTTGGAGATACACGTGCTTTTTTTGTCATAATTTTTTTAGTTTAATTTTAATTTTTGGATATTTAAAAAATTTTGAGCGGAAACAGCGAAAGCGCCGTAAAGTGTCGCTTTGTCTTCCAAGAAAGTATTACGGATGACAACTTGTTTTGAAAAGCGACTCTTTAATTGCTCATTGACGAGATCCACCATTTGCGGGATACGCCGGTAAAGAGAACTGTTGATCACAACCACATCAGGATCATACATCATGATGATATTGTTGATCCCGATACTGAGGAGTTCAGCATTTTTTTTGATTGCCGCAAGGGCGTCCTTGTCGTTTTTTTCTACATACTGTAACAAGATTTCCGAATTGACATAATCCAGTCCTTTCAAAGCTCTAAATTCTTCGTATGTGACACGATTGGAGGCATACTGTTCTAAGCAGCCATGGTTACCGCATGGACAAGCTCTTCCGGAAGGGTACAGGATCGAATGACCGATTTCTCCCGCCCGACCATGCTTGCCGATCTGTAATCTTCCGCTTTCGACAATGCCTGCCCCGATCCCGCTGTGGATGCTGACACTGACAAGACTTTGATAACGAGAAGTAAAGGTATATTCGCCTAATGCCGCTAAATTTGCTTCATTATGGATAAAAACAGGGAAGTCGTATTTTTGCTGCAGACCTTCTAAAAAATCACTTTTATCTAAATCGTAATAAGGGGTAAAGAGAATCGATTCATGATCGACGATTCCGTGAATTCCAGCAGTCAAGCCTACGATTCCGTGAGGTGTAACAGGTTGTACCTCCATGAAACGATCAATGATCTGTTCCATCTCTGACAAGATAGTTGAGGCTTGGACTTGGATACGTCGTTTGGAAACCGTTTCTACAACCGTACCATCAATAAAAGCCAACAAAGCTTCGATATAGTTGTAACCCAGATCAAAAGCGATCACCAAAGAAGATTTCCGGTTGAAGGTCAATAAAATCGGTTTGCGTCCACCGGTATTTGACGCATCACCGACTCGTGTTTCAAAAATCAATTCATCTTCTAATAATTTTTTTGTGATAGCCGAAACTGAAGCTTTGTTCAGTCCGGTATATTGGGCTATCTCAGCTCTTGAAATTTCTTTTTCGGTAATGACTGTATTAAGAATATTTGTTTCGTTTTGTTCGCGTATAGTGTATTTAGTTGAAATCATATAAAACCTCCAATAGGAAATATAACAATAGACTTGGGTAATCACAGTTATGGAGTCCAATTATCTATAGTGTAAACGAAAGCAAAAATATATGAAAATATTTGAATAAATCTTTTGAAAGCGCTTGACAATGATAATTAAGTTTCGTATAGTCTATGTGTAAGTTAGTTTACCGTACTAACAAACTTTATGCAAGAAAATAGAATGGATAATGATTCTTCTGTAAAAGAATCATGTCTTATCAACAAAAATAGGGAGGAAACAAACATGAGTTATTTTCCAAATGTAGACACAATCCAATATGAAGGAGCCAAGACAGACAATCCATTTGCTTTTCGTCACTATAATCCTGATGAAGTCGTGATGGGCAAAACAATGAAAGAACATCTGCGTTTTGCAGTAGCATACTGGCATACAATGACTCAAGATGGTTCAGATCCATTCGGTAGTCCAGTCAACCAACGGACATGGTTTGGTGAAACTCCAATGGAAACAGCGAAAAATCGCGTGGATGCATTTTTCGAAATCTTGACAAAATTAGGCGTAGAATATTTCTGCTTCCATGATGTAGACGTAGCACCTGAAGGAGACTCTTTAGAAGAATTCTTCCAAAATCTGGATGAGATCACTGATTTGATCAAAGAAAAAATGGATGAAACTGGTATCAAATTACTATGGAATACAGCAAATATGTTTTCACATCCGCGTTTTGTACATGGCGCAGCTTCATCTAATAACGCAGATGTTTTTGCTTACGCGGCGGCACAAGTTAAAAAAGGACTCGACATCAGCAAAAAACTTGGCGGTGAAAATTATGTCTTCTGGGGCGGCCGTGAAGGTTACGAGTCATTATTGAATACCGATATGAAATTTGAACAGGACAATATCGCTCGTCTATTCAAAATGGCGATCGTTTATGGAGAAAAAATCGGTCACAAACCACAATTCTTGCTTGAACCAAAACCAAAAGAACCTTCAAAACATCAATATGATTTTGATGCAGCAACAACCATGGCATTTATTCAAAAATATGGTTTAGAAGGTGACTTCAAACTGAACTTGGAAGCCAACCACGCAACATTGGCTGGACATACTTTTGAACATGAATTGAATGTCGCACGTTGTTACGATGCATTAGGATCCATCGATGCCAACCAAGGAGATACCTTGTTAGGATGGGATACGGATGAGTTTCCAACAAATATCTATGATACAACATTAGCAATGTATGAAATCTTGGAAAACGGCGGGATCGCACCTGGCGGAATCAACTTCGACTCCAAAGTTCGTCGTTCCTCATTTGAAATGGAAGATTTATTCTTAGCACATATCGCAGGGATGGACACCTTCGCAAGAGGATTGAAGACAGCTGCAGCGTTGAAAGAAGATCGATTCTTCGATGATATCAAAGAAAAACGCTATGCCAGCTACAAAGAAGGAATCGGAGCAAAAATCGTTGCAGACGAAGAAAATCTTGAGACTTTGACAGAATACGCATTGGAACACGATGATATCACAAATGAATCCAACCATTTGGAATATGTGAAATCACGATTGAATGATTATTTGGTTTAAGAGAGGAGTATTCAATGATTACCAATCCAATTTTAACCGGGTTTAACCCAGATCCTAGTATTTGTAGAGTTGGTGAAGATTATTATATTGCAACATCAACTTTTGAGTGGTTTCCAGGGGTAATGATCTATCACTCTAAAGATTTAAAAAATTGGAAGTTAGTCAGCACGCCTGTCAATCGGATAAGTCAATTGAATATGCTGGGAAATCCAGACTCTGGAGGAGTCTGGGCTCCCGCCTTAAGTTATCATGACGGGAAATTTTGGCTGATTTATTCAGATGTCAAAGAGGTACAGGGGAATAATTGGAAAGATGTTTATAACTATTTAATTACTTGTGAAACAATTGATGGTGAATGGTCTGATCCAGTCTTCATGAATAGCTCAGGGTTTGATCCATCTTTATTTCATGATGATAATGGGAAAAAATACTTTGTGAATATGGTCTGGGACTACCGACCATATCATCATAGTTTTTATGGTATTGCTTTACAAGAATATGATCATGAGCAGAAAAAACTTATTGGTAAATCTGAGATTATTTTTAAGGGAACAGATAGAAAGCTGACAGAAGCACCACACCTTTATAAATTAAATGGTTATTACTATTTATTGACTGCTGAAGGTGGAACAAAATATGAACATGCATCAACAATTGCTCGTTCAAAAACAATTAATGGAGTATATGAAGTTCATCCAGATAATCCATTAATAAGTTCTTGGTCACATCCAGAAATAGAGTTGCAAAAAGCAGGTCATGGTTCTATCGTACACACTCATACAGATGAATGGTATTTTGTTCATTTGACTGGTCGACCTCTCAAAAGACCAGAAACACCTTTGTTAGAAAATCGTGGATATTGTCCATTAGGTCGCGAGACTGCTATTCAGAAAATGTATTGGGAAAATGATTGGCCTTATATCGAAGGCGGCAATTTTCCAAAGAAAGAAGTGGAATCACCAGCTATTGATGAAGTACCTTGGGAGAACGAACCAACTAAAATAGACTTTGACCAAGAAAAGTTACCTTTGAACTTTCAAACATTACGAATTCCTTTTACTGAAGAAATTGGAAGTTTGTCAGCGCGTAAGGGGTACTTAAGATTATATGGTAGAGAATCCTTCAACTCTTTATTTTATAAATCTCTAGTAGCTAGAAGGTGGCAGCACTTCACATTTGAAGCGATAACGAAAGTAGAATTTTCGCCTTCATCGTTTTTACAATTGGCAGGAATGACTAATTATTATAATACGAAGAATTGGTCTTCTATTCATATTACTTTCAATGAAGAAAAAGGTAAGATAATTGATGTTATGGATAGTGATAACGGCCGAATAACTATGCCTTTACTAGGTAATGAGGTTGTTATACCCGATAATGTTAGCGCTGTCTTTTTTAAAACGATTGTAAACCATAATCATTATCAATATGCTTATTCATTTGATGGTGAGCAGTGGACGTTAATAGAATATCTTTTTGATAGTTTGAAATTGTCAGATGATTATGTGGTAGAAACACAAGAAGGATTCTTTACTGGGGCTTTTGTTGGAATGTTTGCAATTGACACTACAGGTTCTAGATTATTTGCTGATTTTGATTTCTTCGAATATGAAGAGAAGTAGAGGGAGGATTTTTTCATGAAAAACTGGAAAAAATGGGGCGTTAGTCTTGGGATTCTTGCTACAAGTTTATTGGCTTTAACTGCGTGCGGATCTGGTGAAAGCAATAGTGGATCTGCGGGAGGAAGCGGTAAAAAAGAATTAGTCGTCTGGACATTTACAGATGAATTGTCAAAAATGATCAATGATTATTATAAACCTGCTCATGAAGATTTGGATTATGAGATCAAAGTCGTTGAAATTCCTTCAGATCAATTTGAAACCAAATTGGATCCTGTATTAGGAACAAAAGATGCACCTGATGTAATCGCTCTTGAATCTGCTTTTGTGAAAAAATATGTAGAATCTGGATTAATGGCTGATATTGGTGAACTTGGCTTAGATGAAGCATCTAAAGATACTTATCAATATGTAAAAGATGTTGGAACAGATAAGGATGGAGTATTACATGCTTTAGCTTGGCAAGGAGCCCCAGGTGGTTTCTATTACAGAGAATCAATGGCAAAAGATCTTTTAGGTTTAGAAGATGTTGATAAAGTACAAGAAGCGTTATCTGACTACAACAAATTTTATGAAGTTGCCAAAGAAGTGAAAGAAAAAAGCAATGGGGATGTTTATATGATTTCCAGTGTTCAAGATTTGGCAAAACCGTTTTTTGGACATCGGGACCATGGTTGGGTAGAAGATGAAAAACTTGTTATTGATGATAAGTTATATGAACTACTGGATATATCTAAGAAATTTGTCAGTGAAAAACTAACGCAGGACACAGAAGGTCAATCTGAAGCGTGGTTTGCAGGTATGAATGGTGATTCTATCTTTGGATACAGCTTGCCAACATGGGGACTTCATTATTGGTTGAAACCAAATGCCACTTCTGCGGATAATTCAAAGACAACAGAAGGAGACTGGCGCATGATTCAAGGACCTTCATCATGGTTCTGGGGAGGAACATGGGTAGGTGCGACAGAAACTTCAACTATGAAAGAAGAAGCTGCAGATTTAATTAGCTATATAACAACAGATGCTGAATTTTTGAAAAAATGGGCTGAGGATACTGGTGACTTTGTTTCTAATGAAAAAGTTGTTGATGAAATCAAAGACAATTATAGTGAAGAATTTTTAGGTGGACAAAATCACTACAACGAGTTTTCTGAAATGGTTGCAGATATTAATGCCAAAATATTAACTGAATATGATCAAACAATCGAACGTTTATTTATTGATAATTGTCTGACTCCTTATTCTAAAGGTGAAATGGATCAGGAACAGGCTATCCAAAGTTTCAAAGATGCAGTTCAAAATGCGTATCCTGATCTTCAAGTTGATTAATAAAGTAAGAAAAGGGTTGACGTATGTCAGCCCATTTCTTTTAAATGAGGGGGGAATTTTGTGAAAAAAAATAAAGGTAAGTTTGAAAAGTATAATCGCTACGGTTATCTATTTTTGGCGCCTTTTTTTATCGCATTTCTAATTTTTCAATTGTATCCAATCATTTATACAATATTTTTGAGTTTCACGGATTTAAAAGGTTGGAATCCAGTTGCTAATTTTATAGGCATTGACAATTATACAAATATTTTTCAAAATGCGATGTTTTTAAAATCCATTAGGAATACTTTTATTTTATGGATAGTCAATTTTATTCCACAGATAGGTCTTGCTTTACTTTTAGCTGCGTGGTTTACGAATATTAAATTGAGACTCAAGAATACAGGTTTTTTCAAAGTAGTATTTTATTTACCCAATATTATTACTGCTGCTTCTGTTGCTGTTTTATTCTATGCCCTTTTTAGTTTTCCAATGGGTCCAATGAATTTAGTGTTAACAGAGTTGGGTGTACTTGATGCACCATTTGACTTTTTTAGAAGTGTTACTGGAACACGTTTAATAGTATCATTTATTCAATTTTGGATGTGGTATGGTCAAACAACAATCGTATTAGTTTCAGGAATTTTGAGTATTGATAATTCATTATTTGAGTCAGCAATGGTAGATGGAGCAAGTGATAATCAAATATTCCGACAAATAACACTCCCTTTGCTGAAACCAATCTTGCTTTATACATTAGTTACCTCGCTGATTGGTGGATTACAAATGTTTGATATTCCATTCCTATTAACGAATGGAAATCCTGGAAATAGTGTAACGACGATTACAATGTTTATCTACAAGCAAGCATTTACGGGTAGTAGAAACTTCAATGTGGCAGCAACTGCCTCGGTTATTTTATTACTACTATCGATTGTTTTGAGTACACTACTATTTCGATTTTTCAAAGAAAACAGCAAAGTGAGGGGTAAATAATGGATAACTCATATAAAGCAAAACGAATACTTATTTACGTCTTTCTTATTTTCCTGACTATATTGAGTATCTTACCTTTTTGGGTAGTTCTTGTTAACTCTACTCGTTCTGCAGAACAAATTCAACAAGGATTATCTTTGTTACCTGGCGAAAACTTGAAATATAATTGGGAAGTTTTAATGAATAAAGGATTTGATGTATTTGGAGGTTTTAGAAATAGTTTCATTATTTCTGCCGGCTCAACAATACTAAATGTGTATTTTTCAGCATTAGCAGCATATGGAGTTATTGCATACCAATTCAAAGGAAGAAAAGTTCTTTTTGCGATCATATTAGGTCTGTTAATGATTCCTCAGCAAATCAGCATGATTGGTTTTTATCAATTTATGAGTAGACTTGGCTTGCTAAATAGTTTTATTCCATTGATTCTTCCATCTATTGCTGCTCCTACATCTGTTTTTTTCTTAAAACAGTATTTGGAGACTATTTATCATCCAGATTTAGCAGATTCAGCAAGGCTTGATGGAGCAGGTGAGATAAAAATTTTTCACAATATTATGTTGCCATTAATGAAACCTGGATTGGCTACCATGGCAATTTTTTCGTTTGTCACTTCATGGAATAACTTCCTGATGCCGTTGATTCTGATCAATGATTCTAGGAAATTTACACTGCCAATGTTGATTCAATTACTAAGAACGGATGTATATCGCACAGAATTTGGTAGTATGTATCTAGGAGTATCCTTAAGTATTATACCGCTGCTCTTAATCTATTTATTCTTATCTAAGTATATTGTAGGAGGAGTAACTGCGGGTGGAATCAAGGAATAATGAAGGAGGAGCACAATGTCATATGTTTTAGGAGTCGATCTTGGTACTAGTTCATTAAAGGGACTAGTGGTAGATCGTGAAGGGCAAGTCGTGGCGTCTGCATCTAAGGATTATCCTTTGCTGCACCCACAGACTGGATACAGCGAACAGGATCCACAGGAATGGCTAGATGCTTTTGTAGATGTAGTTCAACAATTGACAACAAAAGTAGCTGATTTTACTAAAGAATTAGAAGGAATCAGTTTTTCTGGGCAGATGCATAGCTTAGTTGTTTTAGATGAAAACGAGCAAGTGTTGCGCCCGGCAATTTTATGGAATGATGTTCGTACAACAAAGCAATGCCAAGAAATCATGGCGACATTTGGCGAAACATTGCTGTCTATTACAAAAAACCGAGCATTAGAGGGATTCACTTTACCCAAAATTTTGTGGATTCAAGAAAATGAACCGGCAGTCTGGCAACAAGTCCGGCACATGATGCTGCCGAAAGATTATCTGGGTTTCTGGTTATCCGGTACAATGCATATGGATTATTCAGATGCAGCCGGGACACTTTTATTGGATGAAGAAAAGAAAGAGTGGTCGGACTCAATTTTAGATCGTTTTGCTATCCCAAAAGCTTATTTGCCTGAATTGATCGATTCTACAGGAATGATTGGTACACTTCGTCAGGAGCTTACGGCACAATTCGGATTTGAAAAAGAGGTCCAATTATTTGCTGGTGGCGCTGATAATGCGTGTGCGGCGGCCGGAGCCGGTATTTTGGATGACAAAACAGCGATGGCAAGCATCGGGACATCAGGTGTCTTTTTATCGTTAGAAAATAGTGCAGAACAAGATTATCAAGGCAAACTGCATCTGTTCAATCACGTTGTAAAAGACCGTTTCTACTCAATGGGGGTTACATTAGCGGCGGGGCATAGTTTGAATTGGTTCAAGGAAACTTTTGCACCCCAGCAATCTTTTGACGAATTATTAGCGGAGATTCCTACTATTCCTGCCGGAGCAAACGGATTACTGTTCTCTCCATATATCGTAGGTGAACGGACACCCCATGTGGACAGTAAAATCCGTGGAAGCTTCATTGGTATGGATACGACCCATACATTGTCTCATTTTGCGCGGGCGGTATTAGAAGGAATCACTTTCTCCCTGAAAGATTCTCAAGTATTGATGGAGCAGGTAGCAGGCAAGTCTTTCAAAAAAGTCGTTTCTGTAGGCGGCGGCGCTAAAAATGCTGCTTGGCTGCAGATCCAAGCAGATATTTTTGATGCGGATATTTTGTGTTTGGAAGCAGAACAAGGACCAGGATTAGGAGCTGCCATGTTAGCGGCGGTAGGACTTGGCTGGTATGCTTCACTGCCTGAGTGCGCTGAAACTTTCGTGTCATATCTTCCAGCTGTACATCCAAACAAAGAAGCTGTAGAGCAATATCAAAAACTTTATGCTATCTATCGAGAAATCTATCCAGCTACAAAAGAGATCTGTCATCAACTGAATGAATATTAAAAGTTGGTCTTACATTCATTAGGATCGTGCTTTTGTAAAAAAAGTAAACACTTTTGAAGCAGTTCTTTAAAGACAGAAAATTTTTCCGATAGCTAAAGAATATGGAAAACACTAGAGATAGTCAGTTTAATAGATCAGATTTTTGTAAATCCGGTCTATTAAATCGGCTATCTCTGTTTTTGTATAAAAAAACAGCGGAAAACGGTGATTTACCACTTTTTCCGCTGATAGTATATAAGTAAAGATCTTAATCTAATCGATTGCTCTCAAAATCCCTTCCCAAAAACATCGATCAGCAAATGGCAGAGCATCAGATCATCCATATTTTTGACATCCAGTTTTGTGGCTTCCTGAAATTTTTCTAAGCGGTATAAAAGCGTGTTGCGATGCAAGAACAATTCTTTTGATGTTGAGCTGACATTTCCCTGATTGCGCCACAAGCTTTGGAGAATCGTGACGATTTCATTGTCAGCGAACCATTCTTGATATAACGAACGCAATAAAACATTATTCTTTATCGAATCTCCTACAAGATAATCGATCACTGATTGGGTAAAAGAAAATTCTTTTTGAGTGTTGGCAACTTCCAGCTGATTTTGGAAGATTAAGCGTTCTTGTTGGAAATTTTCATAAAATCGAGAAGGTTCGATATGGAATGCCCCTACAAAAATCTGCGAGTATACATCAAAGTCACTATCCAATGCTTGAAACAATCCAAAGATTTCTTCCGCGGAGTAAGTGATGTCTTTTTTTTCTTCGATAATAAAAGCCTGCTGCTCATCCAAAAAGAAAGAATCAAGAAGATCAGGAAACATGTCTTTGATCTCATGCTGCCATTCTTTTTTAAAAAAGCCGGGATTTGTTTTTAATTGCAGCTGGATGACTCGTATGCAAGGCGACGTATTGATCGGTTCGTTTTTAAAGAGGATACGATACCATTGATGTTCGATCACTGATTGGGAGATTTTTTTATTTGGCAATAATGTTATGAGAAGTTTTTCTTCACGATCACTCAATCCGTTGCGATCAATCAGTGCAACACCTTCATTAACAGGTATCGCGAGAAAATTTTTTTCATCATATGGCAAATGGCTGAGTTTACTGTCTGGATAGATTGATTGTAATGTTTGAAAATTCATCGTAACGCCTCATTTATTTGTGATACTTCTATTTTAGCAGTATCTATCGAAAAAAAGACAAAGAAAATCAAAAAAAATATATTTTATCAAGCGCTTTCGATAACTCTAGATTGTCAATTACTGGGATTCATGGTTCAATAATTATGTAAGCGTTATCTTAGGAGGCGTAGTGATGATCGTAAAGAACGAAGCAGCAGGAATTTTGCGAGCACAGGAAATCTTGAAACCTATCATGATTCATACACCGCTTGCACCTAGCAATATTTTATCTGCGGAGAAGCAAGGCGATATTTACTTAAAACTGGAAAATCTGCAACGGACGGGCTCTTTTAAAGCAAGAGGTGCCTATTACAAATTAGCTTCATTGACGGATCAAGAAAAACAGCGGGGCGTGATCGCCTGCTCAGCGGGAAACCATGCGCAAGGTGTAGCTTTAGCGGCAAAATTATTAGGGATCAACGCTCGTATTTTTATGCCTACACATGCCCCAAACGTCAAAATCGACGCGACAAGAAGCTATGGAGCAACTGTTGTTTTAGCCGGCGAGACTTTTGATGAAACAAAACAATATACTTTAGAAGCCGCTGCACTTTCAGGTGAGATTTTTATCTCCCCGTTTGATGATCTGAAGGTGATCGAAGGGCAAGGGACGATTGGTTTAGAGCTTTTAGAAGATTTATCTGAGATCGACAACGTCATTGTACCGATTGGCGGCGGTGGTTTGATTGCGGGGATCGCTGTAGCAATCAAGACCTTTCGGCCAGAGGTCAAAATCATTGGAGTGCAGACCTATCAGGTACATGGAATGGTTCGGTCCATCTGGCAGAAAAAGTTAGTAGCCAAACGGGACAGTGCCACGCTGGCTGATGGCTGCGATGTCGCTTTAGCAGGAGAGTTGACCTATCATTTATTGAAAAATCGGATCGATGAAACGGTTCTAGTAGAGGAAAAGATGATCGAAGAAGCGATCTGTTATTTAGCGCTGAAAGAAAAAGTTATCGCAGAAGGAGCAGGAGCGCTGAGTACAGCAGCGATCCTCAGCGGAACGATCGATCATTTGCTGAAAGGAAAAAAGACAGCCGCCATCGTTTCTGGCGGTAATATCGATTTCTCGCTCTTTAAAGAAATCATCTGACTCACTTAATACAATCCAAAACAATAAAATAACCCAACATTCGTGTGACCTGCAGGTGCTTGTGTTGAATTGCCGCAAGTATAAAGTCCAGCGAATGTTGGGTTATATATTATTCGAATTTGGTCAATACATTTTTTAAGAGGCTCTCTTAGCAGAATAACTTCTTAGAATCCACGTCCGCCGCCGCCGAAAGTTCCGCCGCCGCTGGAGTGGGTAGTACTGCCTCCGCTGCCGCCAAAACCGCCGCCGCTGTTATTGTTTCTAGGGATACGTCGAGTAGTCACAAAAGAATGGACCAGACGATTTTCTTTTTTCGTTAGTTGCAGATCAGCGTTTTCCTGATAAGGATATTTATAAACACCGCTTTTTAGTTGATATCTCGATTTCGTGATCAAGAAAAAAGCCAGACTTGCTACGAGAGCGGCAGCCGCAGCAATCACCGCTTCTAATGCTGTAATGGTTTTGTAGCGGGTGATCTTGCCGGTTTCTTCGTCCACGCGGTAGTGTCCGCCCGGCACACCATCTTCAACAAAGGCCGCTGTTTTTGAGAGGTAAGCATCTGCCGCTTCAAAATAAGCGGCACTGCCCATATAAGTTTCCACATCGTCTAAAATCTCATCGATTCGGCGATCCGTCAGATAATCGATCATGTTTCCGGAAGTGGAAAGATAGATTTGTCGTTGGTTCATATCTAACAATAAGACCGCACCGTTTTGGTCGTTGCCGACTTTGTCTCGTAAATAATTATCTGCAAAATCACGAGGATCTTCGGTGTTGTCGTCATTTGTCACGATCAAAATCTGTCCTTTGATCGTTTCACTGATTTCTGCTGCTTTGGTGTTCAGCTGGTCTTGTTGTTCAGCAGTAAATAATCCTGCATTATCTTCAACAAGATTTTCAGCAGCAAAAACAGAAGAGCCAACCAACGAAAGACTTCCTAAAAGTACCGCGAGAAAAACAAGTAATTTTTTCATATGAAATACCCCCCAAGTAAAAAGAGAAGTAAGACACCTAAAAAGATTCCTAGTGCGGTCAATCCTAATTTCTTATAACTGATAGGCAGGACTCCGCTGACTTTCCCGGTTTGACCGTTCATAGCGTAATAATAGGTCTTTTTATCAGAATCGTTGCTGCGGTAAGTTACCAGCCAAACCGGCAATAATAGGTATTGTTCTTCTTCTTTCGTCACATCGACGTTTTTTTGTCTGGGAACGAAAGTGGAGAAGCTGCCGACTGTTCCTCGCAAGAGATCTTCGCTGTAAGAATGCAGTTCTTTTTTGACGGTTTCCTGCATATCCGCATACTCGATATCGCGTTTTTCTGCTTGGAAGCCTGCCAGATATTGATTTTTAAACTCGACTGCTTTTTCTAGTGGGAAAGGTTGTACGCCAGTCACCATTTTTTGCTGTACATTTTTTGACAAGGCATTTTTCACTAGATTTTTGAATTTGATTTTTCCAGCCCGTTCAATCTCGTATTGCTTGGTCTCGGTATATTCGATATCACCGACGATCCAGACTCGCAAAGCCGTTCCGGTCCCGGTCAATTCGCCTTGGGTCTCGGCATCGACATCCCAATAAGGAAAATAAACACCGGTCAATTTTTCTACCTGTTCCTGACTAAAGAAATCTTTAGGAACAAAGGCTTTTTTTTGTGCCCATTCTAAAAATTTCGCGGTAGCTTCTTCTTTACCGATCGCAAAAGGCAGAACTTTGTTTGGCAGAAAATTACCGCTGAGGCGTCCCTGTAAAACGACCGGATTATGGCAGTAATAACAATAAGTCGCCGCAGTTGTCGCATCTGTCACGATCTCAGCACCGCAGTTAGGACATAGGAACAGATCCATTGAATCCGACATTCCTTCTGCATTTTCAGCTTCTCCAGCGGTGTCTGTGGGGTTGATCGTCTCTGTTTCGCTTGCAGATTCGGCCGTTGGTTCTTCAGCTGGAGTTTCTGATTCTGCCATTTGCGCTTGCTTTTGTTTTTCTTCAAATTCGCTTACTTCATCGACAGTGAAAATACTCAAACAATAGGGACAATGGAATTTTTGATCGTCTGGCTCAAATGTCAAGGCACCGCCGCAATTGGGGCATTTATGTGTTAGGACATCCATGATAGCCCTCCTTTTTAATTATCTAAAGGTATGCCCTTGAACGGTTTGCCGCAATTTGGACAGAATTTTGGAATCCCTTTTGAAAGATCGATGACTTCACCGCATTCGCTGCATTTCATTTTCAGCTCAGCCGCCGCTTTGGTTTCTGGTTTTGGTGTTCCGCAGTTGCTGCAGAATTTGCCGGTATTTTCCGTTCCGCATTGTGGGCAGGTCCAAGTATCTGAGGATGCTTGACCGCCTTGTTGATTCTGTTGGTTTTGCTGCATCTGCTGTTGATTGGCTTGAGATGCTTGGCTCAGATAGCCGCCGCCGGTATTCATGCCCATGCCCATACCGAAAAATCCGGTGGTGGCGCCGCCTTCGTTTTTGCCGGCAGCTTCCATTCCTCGAGCGATCGATCCTTGAACATAACCTTCTCGAACGCCTGCATCTCCCAACATCGCGCCTTGGTTGCGCATATTAATCAATTTCACTGAATCGTCCGTATAAGAAATGCTTGCGACAGCCACTGCTACGATCTCCATTCCGCGTAGCTCAGTCCAGCTGCTGTCAAGGACATCAGACATGTATTTGCTCAACTCCATGCTTTTTGACGGTACATAAGAGATCCGCTGACCGTCCGCAGACATTTGGTTGATAGAAGATTGCAAGGCTGTCAAAAACTCATTAAGATATTGTTCGTTGATATCGTCAATTTCGACTTGCGTTTGATTTTTCGGGATCGCGTTTGTGTAAAACAAAATCGGATCCGTGATTTTTATTGAATAGGTTCCATGCGCTCGTAAAAACAGCTCGGCATTATAAAAATTATCGAAATAATTCAGCGGTGAAGCAGTACCGAACTTGATTCCTTTAATTTCTTGAAGGTTGATATAGAACACTTGCTGTTTCTGAGGTGTAACGCCGCCGTATTTAAAACGGTCAAATGTTTCCTTGATAGCATCTTTCAATGAACCGTTGAACATAGAAGGTGCCAAGTTGTTTTTGACCGTGTAATAGCCTTCTTCGGCAGTATAATCGACAATTTTTCCGCCATCTACTAAAAGCATCATCATATTTGGATAAACATGAATCACAGAACCGTCTGTAATGACATCTTCTGTGCCTTTGCGATTTGATCCTCGTTTATCGTTTTGCCGGACTTTGACACCTTTTGTCATGACAGTGGAGCCGCCCATATCTGCTGGTTCGATGACCTCTAACCACTGGTCGGCAAGCCCGCCGCCAACAGTACTCGTTGCTGCTTTGATGATTCCCATAATGTAAATCCTCCTTTGAGTAAGATGAATAAAAATATTTCAAGTGTTTTATTTATTATACCATAGCTGCTGATTTCCAAGAAAATAGATGCTAGTCAAGCAGTGAATTATTAAAAGAGCGTAGGAAACCTAGTTTTTTATCGGGAAATTTCGTATAATAATAGATAGCGAATTTGAAAAAAGGTGAGGAAAAGGATGGCTTATCAAGCACTATATCGCGTATGGCGTTCGCAAAGATTCGATGATGTTGTCGGTCAAAAAGCGATTACCCAAACGCTGAAAAATGCAATCGTTCAAGAACAGATCTCTCATGCCTATTTGTTTACCGGGCCAAGAGGGACAGGGAAGACAAGTGCGGCCAAAATTTTTGCGAAGGCCATCAACTGTCCCAACAGCCATGATGGCGAGCCTTGTAATCACTGTGATATTTGCCGTTCCATCACAGCCGGTACGCAAGAAGATGTGATCGAGATCGATGCGGCCAGCAACAACGGCGTGGAAGAAATTCGTTTTATTCGTGATCGAGCCAACTACGCTCCTACGAATGCCAAATACAAAGTGTATATCATCGATGAAGTCCACATGCTTTCTACCGGTGCGTTCAACGCGCTTTTAAAAACGCTGGAAGAACCTAGAAAAAATGTGGTATTTATTTTGGCAACGACCGAACCTCATAAGATCCCGGCAACGATCATTTCTCGTACACAGCGCTTTGATTTCAAACGAATCGATACACAAGATATTGTTGGACATTTGATCCATGTGCTGAAAGAAAGCAATATTGATTTCGAGGAAGAAGCATTGTATGTGATCGCCCGTGCGGCAGAAGGCGGGATGCGGGACGCATTGAGTATTTTGGATCAGGCGATCTCTTTTAGTAATGAAAAAGTGACGTTGCAAGATGCGATGGAAGTCACAGGCAGTTTGACCTATGAGATGATGGATCAATTTATCCATTCATGTTATACATCTGATAGCGCACAAGCACTGACAGAATTGCAAGAGATGTTGGCATCAGGAAAAGAAGCGCGACGGTTACTGGAAAATCTATTAGTCTATTGTCGCGATCTGTTGATCTATCAACAGGCACCGAAACTATTGGATGAAAAATCCGGTCATCTGACAGATGCCTTCAAACAATTAGCCGCGGAAGTCTCAGCACCGATTATTTATCAGTGGATCAATATTTTGAATGAAACGCAAAATGAAGTCCGCTTTACGAATAGCCCGACCATTTATTTAGAAGTAGCAACGGTAAAATTAGCGAACACTTCACCAACAGCTCCCCAAACGGTAGAATCTGTCGCTGGACAGGCGCCTGCTCCTTACGATAACGGGGAGATCCGAGAGCTGAAAAAACAAATAGAGACGCTGCAAAAAGAGATCCAACAGTTGAAAACCAATCCAACTGTAAATCATAAAAATGAAACAGTATCTCCTGTTTCACAAACAAACCGCACTAAAGCGACTACTTATCGAGTACCGCGGGAGCAAGTGTTCACTGTGTTGCGGGAAGCTACCAAAGAAAATCTGATCAACGTCAAGAATGTTTGGGAAGATCTGTTGATGAGTCTTTCAGTCACACAACGGGCGGTCTTGCGATCCAGCGAGCCAAAAGCGGCAAGTCCCAACGGTTTAGTGATTGCTTTTGATTACGAGATCGTTTGTCAAAAAGCCGCGGGAGATCAGGAATTAGAGCTGGCGATCCATAACAATATCAGCCGTATGATCCCTGATTACGCGCCAAAGCCCATCTATATCACAGATGAAAGCTGGCCGCAGTTGCGGAGTGATTTTGTCAACGGTTCAGCAAAATCTGATGATGAAACAGAAGAACCAGCTCCCGAAAAAGAAGATGAGGAAGTTGTACTGAAAGCCCAAGAACTATTTGGCAATCTAGCACAAATCCAAAACGATTAAACTGCTGTCAAAGACAACAAGAAAATGATAAAATGCTAGAATAAAATTCTTACAATAATAGGAACAAGGATGCCAGTTCCACTTGCTAAGAAATAAGTTAGTGGAATGGTATACGGAGTGACAAACAGAAGGATTTTGAAAAAATCCTTACTATATTAGGAACGAGGAGTGATCTTCAATGATGCGTGGCATGGGAAATATGCAAGGTATGATGAAACAAGTACAAAAAATGCAAAAAGAAATGGTGAAGGCCCAAGAAGCCTTGAATGAACAAGAATTTATCGGAGAATCGACAAGCGGTTATGTGAAAGCGACCTTTACCGGTGACCGTAAAATGAAAGAAATCGCGATCGCACCAGAAATCGTTGATCCAGAAGATCCAGAAATGTTGCAAGATCTTGTGATCATGGCGGTTAATGATGCGTTAGCAAAAGTAGAAAAAGAAACGGAAAAAACTATGGGTAAATACACGAAAGGTTTACCTGGGTTTTAACCTATCGTTAGGAGTAATAGCTGATGCAATACCCAGAACCAATTGCAAAATTGATCGACAGCTATATGAAACTGCCGGGTATCGGTCAAAAGACTGCGACTCGGTTAGCTTTTTATACCATCGACATGAAAGATGAAGTCGTCAATGAATTTGCGAAATCGCTTTTGAGCGTGAAACGCGATCTGCATTTTTGCAGTATCTGCGGGAATATTACAGAAGATGACCCTTGCGAGATTTGTGCCAACCCTAATCGCGACCGCGGGACGATCTTAGTGGTGGAAGAACCAAAAGACGTGATGGCGCTAGAAAAAATGCGGGAATATCATGGTCTTTATCATGTGCTTCACGGTGTTTTGTCGCCGATGGAAGGAACCGGACCAGAAGATATCAATATCGCCTCTTTGATCCAACGGCTGCATGACGCGGAAGTAAAAGAAGTGATCATCGCTACTAATGCAACAACAGAAGGGGAAGCAACAGCAATGTATCTTTCTCGTTTGATCAAGCCAGCGGGCATCAAAGTGACACGGTTAGCTCATGGGCTTTCAGTGGGAAGCGACATTGAATATGCGGATGAAGTCACTTTGTTGAAGGCTGTCGAAGGTCGTCGCGAGCTTTAATAAATAAGTAATGAGAGTTTTCCGGTACAATAAGAATAACCGGGACAGATGGAGGAAAATGACGTGAATGGATTGTTTATCACGATTGAAGGACCCGATGGCGCAGGCAAAACCAGTGTATTGAATGAATTGTATCCACGGTTGCAACTATTAGCAAAACGCCCGATCGTAAAAACCCGGGAACCGGGTGGAGTAAAAATTTCAGAAAAGATCCGTAAGATTATCTTAGATCCGGCAAATGGGGAGATGGATGAACGGACAGAAGCATTATTGTATGCCGCTGCTCGTCGTCAACATTTAGTGGAAGTCATTCTTCCCGCTTTAGAACAAGGGAAAATCGTGATCTGTGATCGATTTGTTGACAGTTCTCTGGCATACCAAGGTGCTGGTCGGCGGATCGGGATTCCGGAAATCGAAAAAATCAATAATTTTGCAATCGAAGGCACAAAACCTGATTTTACGTTATACTTAGATGTAGATTCGGATACAGGCTTGCAACGGATCGCCCGTTCACGTCATGGCAAAGCGGATCGCTTGGAAACGGAAAGTTTAGAATTTCATCAGCGTGTACGTCACGCATATTTGAAATTAGCGGAAGAAGATCCGGTACGCATCCACAAAGTTGATGGACGAATGAGTCTGCAAGAAGTCGTGGAAGCGAGCTTTACAGCAATCACCGAAACCTATCCCGAATATTTCTAACTTATAGGAGGACAAGAAGATGAAACTAATTATGGCTATTGTTCAAGACAAGGACAGCAATCGTTTGGCAAATGAATTTATCGACGCGAATATTCGTGCGACGAAACTTTCTTCCACCGGCGGATTTTTAAAAGCCGGCAACAGCACCTTTATTATCGGGATCGATGATGAACGGGTAGAAGAAACATTAGAATTGATCAAAAAGACCTGCCAATCACGCAAACAGTACGTATCGACACCAATGTCTTTAGATATTTCATTAGACGGACAAGTTCCTTACCCTGTAGAAGTAGAAGTTGGCGGAGCAACTGTTTTTGTATTGCCAGTTGAAGGGTTTCATCAATATTAATAGGAGAAAATAATGGAAGAACGCGATTTTTTAGCTGAATATCAGCCGCTTGTTTTCTCGCAATTAAAAAAAAGTGTGAAGCATGGGCGTTTGGCTCATGCTTATCTTTTTGAAGGCGATCAGGGAACCGGTAAAGCGGCAATGAGCCGCTGGTTGGCTAAGCGCTTGTTTTGTACAGATCTGCAAGATGATGAGCCTTGTAATCGTTGCAACAATTGCCGTCGTATCGAGCAGGGAGAACATCCTGACGTTCAGATCATCCAACCGGAAGGACAAACGATCAAAGTCGATCAGATTCGGCAGCTGCAGGCGGAATTTTCAAAAAGCGGCTTTGAAAGCCGCCAACAAGTCTTTATTATTCAAGACGCTGATAAAATGAATGCTAGTGCCGCCAACAGCTTGTTGAAATTTTTAGAAGAGCCGCCTGGAAGCTTTTTGGCGCTTTTAGAGACAGACGCTTTGGGAAGGATCTTACCCACGATCCAATCCCGCTGTCAGATCATCCATTTTTTGCCATTGGCTCCTGAACATTTGATTGAAAAACTGGTAAAAGACGGAATCGGCAAAGAATCCGCCCAACTTCTGGCAAGTTTGACAAATGGTTATCAAAAAGCAGTTGAAATCTACCAAAATGAATGGTTTAATGGTGCTAAGGATACTGTTATGCAATGGTTTACTTATTTGGAAAAACGTGATCCACAAGCATTTATATATGTCCAAAAACGTATTTTACCTTTAGCAAAAGAAAAGGAACAACAGAGATTATTACTTCAGATGTTGTTATTTTATTATCGGATAAAACGTGATCGAAGCACAGAATCTGCAACAGAAAGTACACGTATTTTAGAATTACTGCTGCAAGCAGAACAGAAATTGACAGCGAATGTTTCGTTTCAAAATGTTGCAGAACAGCTTGCACTGCGAATCATTTATCAAAAATAGTTCCAGAAAGAGAGGAGGATGAAAGTGGTAGAAGTGGTGGGGGTCCGCTATCGAGAAGCGGGGCATATCTATTATTTTTCTCCCGGCAAGTCTGAATATACGTATAATGAAAAAGTTCTGGTTGAGTCGCAACAGGCGAAACAATTGGCTACTATTGCTGTCCCTAAAAAAGTGATGGACGCAGATGATCTTCCTGATGATCTGAAGCCTATTTTGTCAAAAGCGACCGCCAAAGATATAGAAAAAGATGTACAAAATCGCAGAGATGCAGAAAAAGCGCTAAAGATCGGCAAAAAGAAAGTTAGTGCCCATCGTTTAGAGATGAAATTGATCCATGTGGAATATACATTTGATCGCAGCAAGATGATCTTTTATTTCACGGCAGATGGACGGGTCGATTTTCGCGAACTGGTCAAAGATCTGGCCAGTGAATTCCGGACCCGCATCGAATTGCGGCAGATCGGTGTGCGTGATGAAGCAAAATTATTAGGCGGGATCGGTCCATGCGGGCGGCCATTATGCTGTTCGACATTTCTGGGCGATTTTATCCCGGTCTCTATCAAAATGGCAAAAGATCAAGGCCTGTCTTTGAATCCAACGAAAATTTCTGGTTTATGCGGACGCTTGATGTGCTGTCTGAAATATGAAAATGATTCTTATGAAGAAGCAAAAAAAGAATTGCCTGATTACGGCAAAGAGATCCTGACGCCAGAAGGCAAAGGAAAAGTGGTGGGGCTCAATCTTTTGAGCCGCGTGGTAAAGGTGCGCTTGCTTGGCAGAGAAACCCCAGTAGAATATGATTACGAAGAATTAAAAGATGTTGTTAAAGCAGGTGACAGCAATGACCATGGATAAACGCTCCCTTTACGACGGGCTGAACAAGCTCGAACTCGAATTAGAAAATTCTCTGAACCAATTGGGAGAAATGAAACTTGCATTGCAAGAGATCGTTGAAAAAAATACGACACTCGAGTTGGAGAACCAAAGGCTGAGAGATCATGTCCGTGAATTGAATCAAGTGGCGGAAGCTCCAGCAGAAAAAGTAAAACAAGAATTATCGAAATCGCGAATGAATTTAGAAAAAATCTATGAAGAAGGCTTCCACGTTTGTTATGATCTATACGGATCGCGACGGGAACATGATGAACCATGTGCTTTTTGTTTAGAAGTCATCTATCGCGAGAGCGGAAAATAGTTGAAAATAGTAAAAAAACTGTGACATAAGCCTACCATGCTAGAATACTGCCAAACTCTATATTGCTCTTACAGATATTTGATCACAGAGCTTGGTTCGTTGATGTAGCATTGACTTATGTTACAGTTTCTTTTTGTAGAGGAGTGGTGCTGCAAATGAAAAAACAGCGCAGTTTTAAAGACCAGCAGACGGGTATCTTGTATCTAGTTCCCACACCTATCGGTAATTTAGAAGATATGACTTTCCGCAGCGTGCGGACTTTAAAAGAAGTCGCTTGGATCGCTAGTGAGGATACTCGGAATACGCAAAAATTACTGAATCATTTTGAGATCGAGACCCCTCAAAAAAGCCTTCATGAACATAATTATCGTGAACGCATCCCGCAATTGTTGGAGCTATTAAAAAAAGGTGATTCCATCGCGCAAGTCAGTGATGCCGGGATGCCTTCCATCAGTGACCCGGGACACGAATTAGTGGTGGCTTGTATTGAAGAAGAGATCCCCGTCGTCTCCCTGCCAGGACCTACCGCGGGACTGACGGCATTGATCGCTTCGGGATTATCGCCGCAGCCGAATGTATTTTACGGTTTTCTTCCTCGAAAGAAAAAAGAACAGGTGCAGGCATTAGAGGCATTGAAAGCTGAAAAGAGTACCTTGATTTTTTATGAATCTCCTTATCGGATCGGAGGGACTGTCAAACAGATCGCTGATGTTTTTGGTTCGGAACGTCAAGCGGTGATCTGTCGCGAACTGACTAAGATCCACGAAGAATATTTGCGGGGAAGTTTGGCTGAACTGGCAGATTATTTGGAAGAAAACGAGATCAAAGGAGAATGCTGCTTATTGGTTTCTGGAAATGAAGGAGAGGAAACCGCCGCAGCTGTCGTCACAGATAAATCGTTGAAAGAGCAAGTAGAAGAATTGGTCCAAGAAGGCATGAAACCCAATGCGGCTATCAAAGAAGTAGCCCAACGCAATCAAGTGAAAAAACAGGTCGTCTACAAAGAATTTCATGGAATCGAATGAAACCAATTTGGATATCCTAGATCTCAGATAAAAAAGTTTCTTTGAAGCAGAGACCCTGAAAGAAGTTGCTTGGATAAATTCACTTGTACAAATAATAAATTAAAGAAGAAATGCGTTCCTGACAAAAGGAGCGTATTTTTTTGTGGAAAAATGTCTTAAAATGGGATAAATCTCTTAGTTTTCATAAAAAATGTCAGCAAAAATTGAATGGGAACGTTCGTTTGGTTATAATGAGGAAGAAAGGCGGTGGCGAGGATGTCGGAATTACAATTTCCGTTAAAAAACGATACTTCTAGAAAAATCATCCATATCGATATGGATGCGTTTTTTGCTTCGGTAGAAGAACGGGATAATCCTGAATTAGCAAAACATCCATTAGTGATCGCCCGCCATCCCAGCGATACAGGCGGGCGCGGGGTCGTGACCACCGCCAATTATCTCGCCCGTCAATATGGTATCCATTCAGCAATGAGCGCGCAAAAAGCCTATGAATTATGCCCGCAAGCGATTTTTGTGCCAGGAAATCATGAGAAGTATCGAGAAGTTTCCCAGCAAGTTCGTGAAGTCTTCCAGCGATACACCGATCTGATCGAACCGATGTCCATCGATGAAGCCTATTTGGATGTCACTGAAAACAAAGTCAACAGCCGGTCTGCCATCAAAGTCGCTCGTATGATCCAGCGGGATATTTGGCGGGAGACGCACTTAACTTGTTCGGCAGGCGTCAGCTACAATAAATTTTTAGCGAAGCTTGCGTCAGATTTTCAAAAACCGCGGGGATTGACAGTCGTTACACCAGAAGACGCGGTGGAATTTTTAAAAGAACTGCCTATTGAGAAGTTTCACGGTATTGGTAAGAAGACCGTACCGAAAATGCATGAACTGAATATTTTTACCGGCGCTGATCTCTATCAAAAAAGCGAGATGGAACTGATCCGGTATTTTGGGAAAATGGGGTATTCCTTGTATCGAAAAGTAAGAGGGATCCATGATTCTCCTGTCAAAGTGACACGGGAACGCAAATCGGTAGGGAAAGAGCATACATATGGTAATCCGCTGACTACAGAAGAAGAAGTCTTAACTCAGTTGCGGCAGCTTTCTGAAAAGGTCGATTTTTCCTTAAAACGGGTCCAAAAGCATGGGAAAACGATAGTCCTAAAAGTCCGCTATACAGATTATTCCACTATCACCAAACGTGTGACTTTACCGACATATGTTAGTAAAAAAGAAGCGATTTTTTCTCAAGCCAGTCTGATTTGGGAAGAGATTTTAGGACTAGAAAAGGGGATCCGACTGTTAGGGATCACGGTGACCAATTTGGATCCTGTGACTTATGAGAACATCCGGCTGCCGCTCTGGGGAGAAAGCGAGCAGGACTTTTAAATAAAAAGCCCACATCCGACAAGATGTTGTTAATATGTCGGATGCGGGGCTTTTTTAAATCAATTTACGACGATGAATCTGTTCATAGCTTTTTTCAGCGTCCGTGCATTTGTCCCAGATGACAGCTTTGCCGGCTTCTAAGGATTTAGGCACATCGATGATCCGCTGATTGCTGCTGCCGCGAAATTGCAGATTGAGATTGCGTTTGGACAATTCAAAGCGGCCATCAACTAGAATATCGATAGAAGAAAGCAGCGCCAATTTATCATCAGTCTCCTGCAATAATTCCTCAAAGGTATATCCTGACCAGCTCCAAATATCTTTAGTGTCTCCAAACTCCTGCCGTACTCGTTTGACGACTTGCAGGCAGACCGGCGTATTTAAGAAGGGTTCTCCGCCCAGCAATGTCAGACCTTGGACATAATCATGGCGCAGATCATCAATGATCTGGTCTTCCAATTCTTTGGTAAAGGGTACACCGTAGCGGAAATTTTGCACGGCTTTGTTGAAGCAGCCTTCGCAAGCGAAAAGACAGCCGCTGACATAAAGGCTGTTGCGGACACCTTCACCATCGACAAAGTTGAAAGCTTTATAATCAGCGATCCGATTTTGGCTATAATCGGAAGCTTGCCATTCTTTTGGTTTTGGATTATTCATAAAAAAACTTCCTTCTGTAAATCTGAATGTATTTCAAGACCAGGGAAGGCTATGACAGAGAAAAGTACGTTGTCACAGCCTCGATTTTGGTTGTTATTTCATATGTTTGACACGAGAAGAGATTTCTTTATGACGACCATGGACCATCGGACGAGCTTGAGGGTTGCCTAGGTAACCGCAAGTCCGTTTTACGACATCACAGGTTTTAGGATCGTGGTTGCCGCATTGCGGACATTCGAAACCGCGGGCAGTTGGATTGAAATCTCCTTCAAAGCCGCATTCATAACAATGATCGATCGGAGTATTCGTTCCCAGATAGCCGATCCGGTCATAGGAATAGTCCCAAACAGCTTCTAATGCTTTCGGATTTTGTTGAAGCATTGGATACTCGCAATAGTGGATGAAGCCGCCGGAACAATATTTCGGATAGTCTTTCTCGAAATCCAGTTTTTCAAATGGTGTTGGATTTTTTCGTACATCGTAATGGAAACTATTCGTGTAGTATTCCTTGTCTGTGATATTTTCGACGATCCCGAATTTTTCCGTGTCTAGACGGCAGAAACGGTCTGTCAAACTTTCACTTGGAGTAGAATAGACACTAAAATGATAGCCGTATTCGTTACCCCATGCGTCAGCATGCGCTTTTAGTTCTTTAAGGATCGATAGGGTGAAATCTTTTGCTTCAGGATCTTTTTCCCAGCTGCCGCCGTAAAAAGCAGAAGCAACTTCATACAAACCGATATAACCTAGTGAAACAGTCGCCCGTTTGTTTTTGAACAATTCATTGACCGCGTCTTTCCGGTTAAGGCGTTTGCCGAAAGCCCCATACATATAAAGGATGGGCGCGTTGGCAGGTGAAGCTTCCTTGCAACGTTCTACACGATAGACTAACGCGTCTTTAACGATGCCTAGGCGTTCTTCTAAAAGTTGCCAGAACTTGTCGCGATTCCCATGAGCTTCCATAGCGATACGAGGCAGATTCAATGTCACTACCCCTAAATTCATACGGCCAACATTGACTTCTTCGCCGTTTTCATCTTTCCAGCCTTGCAAGAAGGAACGGCAGCCCATTGGCACTTTGAAACTTCCAGTCAATTCAACAAGTTTGTCATAGTTCAAGATATCCGGATACATCCGTTTGGTGGCACATTCCAACGCCAACTGTTTGATATCGTAATTAGGATCTGCAGGAGCGGAATTTACCCCGCGTTTGATAGAAAAGATCAATTTAGGGAAGATCGCGGTCCGTTTTTCACTGCCTAATCCATTGATTCGGATCTGCAGGATCGCTTTTTGGATCTCCCGTTCGAACCAATTCGTTCCAAGACCAAAGCCTAAAGAAGTGAATGGTGTTTGTCCGTTGGAAGTAAACAGAGTGTTGATTTCATACTCTAGACTTTGCATGGCATCGTAAATGTCTTTGCGGGTTTTCTTTTTCGCGAATTCTTCCCGACGTTCAGGATTTTCGATCCATTCTTCAGCGTCATTCAAATGTTTTTGATAATTCAGCTTAGCAAACGGAGCCAGTAATTCATCTGTCCGATCGCAAGAACAGCCGCCATATTGGCTGGAAGCCACATTGGCGATGATTTGTGAGATCTGTGCGGTCGCAGTCTGGATCGACTTAGGCGATTCAACTTCCGCGTTACCGATCTTAAATCCATTATTCAGCATCCCTTTGAAATCGATCAGGCAACAGTTGGTCATCGGTGTGTATGGATGGTAATCCAAGTCATGATAATGGATATCGCCTTTTTGATGGGCATTGGCAACGTGAGGAGGCAGCATCTTCAATCCGATTGATTTGCCTACGATCCCAGCTGTCAGATCTCGTTGCGTATTGAAGACATCACTGTCTTTGTTGGCATTTTCGTTGACCACGGTCTGGTCTTTGTTGATCAGTTTTCCGATAGTGAAATTGATGTCTGTGGCTTTGCTGCGTTCAAAATCACGACGTGTTCGATAGTTGATATAATGTTCCGCTAACGCATATTCATTTTTTTCTAAAAGTGTGTGCTCAACGATATTTTGGATCTCATAAATCTTAACATCACTTGTGAAACGTTGTGCGATTTCTTGATCTACACGTTCAACGATCTCTAGGATACGCTCATGATCTAAAGGAGAAAGTTCTCCGCTGATTTGTTTTTTTGCTTTTACAAGAGCATCATAAATTTTCTGGTCATCGAAATCTACTAGTCGGCCATCGCGTTTTACGATCTTCATAGTGCTCAGTTGCGGATGAATAGTCGGATTCTCCGCTGTTTTGGTTATTTTCATCATTGCGCGTCACTCCTTGTAATTGCTTGTTCACTAATTATCATAATAGATGGAAATAAAACTTGCAACTATATGTAGTGGCGAAAAATGTTTCATAATGATACCAAACACAATATATTGTGTATAATTTCCGTTGAAAAATTATGAAAGCTGATAAAGATAGGCTTTTGCTGTTTATATTTTCACGGGAAAATGAATAAAAATTTTTCTATCAATTTTACTTATAGAAATTCGTGAAACCGATAAAAATATGCTACTATGCTACCATATAGAAAACTGAAAGGAGCCAACGATGAAAACTATTATCGATGTCCAACACTTGAGTAAAACTTACGGCAATCGTTTCAATCAAACCAAAGTATTGAAGGATCTGTCCTTTACAGTCGATAAAGGCGAATTTGTCGGGATCATGGGACCAAGCGGGGCCGGGAAGACGACACTGATGAACATTTTATCGTCGATCGCGTTACCGACTTTCGGTTCTATCCAAATCGCTGGTCAGGATATCACAAAAATGAACGAGGAAGAGCTGAGTGATTTTCGTCGGGAAAAAATCGGTTTTATTTTTCAAGAATTCAATCTGCTGGATACGTTGAATATTCGCGACAATATCCTTTTGCCATTAGCGATCGATCGCTTGCCGCTGTCAGAAATTGATCGCCGAGTAGAAAGTACCGCCGAATTGCTGGGACTTACAGCGATCTTGCAGCGTTATCCTGAAGAACTCTCAGTAGGACAGCGTCAGCGGGTGGCTGCTGCGCGAGCATTGGCTATGCAGCCGGAGATCATTTTCGCTGATGAACCCACCGGCTCTCTTGATTCGAAATCCGCCGGAGAACTGCTGAATTATTTGAGCGAGATCAATTTAAAGGAAGATGCGACGATCTTGATGGTGACCCATGATCCATATACCGCCAGTTATTGCAATCGGATCTTGTTTATCAAGGATGGTGTCTTTTTTGCCGAAGTAGTCAAACAAGGTTCGCGAAAAGAGTTCTTCGACAAAGTCATCAGTATGCAGGCGGCCATTGCTGGAGGAGGTCGAAGGGATGCTCTTTAGGCTGACATGGCGCAGCTTTTTAAAACAATATCGCAGTTACGCAATCCCTTTTTTATGTATGACGTTAGCGGTCATGAGCTTTTATTCTTTCAGCGCCATCACTTATGATCAACTGCTCATTGAACGCGCCAGCCAAGATATCCAGCTCGACAGTGTACTGAATATCGGCAGCTTTTTTGTCTTAGCGATCGTATTGTTTTTTATGTTGAGCGCTAATCGTTTTTTTATGGCGAAACGCAGAAAAGAGATCGCACTGTATCAGCTGTTCGGCTTGAAAAGAAGACGAATCATCGGCCGTTTTTTAGTGGAAACTTTTTTTCTGAACAGCGTGTCATTTATCAGCGGGATCGCTTTGGGGATCATCTTATCCAAACTTTTTTCTATGATTTTGAGTAAAGCCATGGCACTTGATGTGGAAAGCCGCTTTTTTATCGCCTTTCCAGCAGTGGTTTTGACAGCAAATGTCTTTTTCTTAGTCTATTTGATCCTTGCATTTCAAAACATCTGGATTCTTTCGCAAAAAAAATTGCTGGAATTGTTTGCAAAAGACGTCACGGTACCATTGACAAAAATACGGAGCGGGAAAAGAAACATTTTCTTTGGTATCTTGAGTTTTGTGCTGATCGGTACGGGCTACTTCCTTGCTAGTCAGATCCATGACATTTTGTTTGGTTATATCGGAAAAACCAAAGATTTTATGATTATCTTGTGGTTGCCGTTACTGATCTTTGTTCTTTGTGTCGCGGGTACGTATTTGTTTTACCGATTTTCCGTTACCCTTTTGGTCTATTTTTGGCGAAGACGGCCTAAAAGTTATCAGGGACTGACTTTATATATGCTGAACAACAGCTGTATTCAGATCTTGCGAAGTTGGCGGAGTTTGTCTTTGACTACGATCATTTCGGCGATCGCTATCACGATCGTGGGTATCTCGATCTCATTGATCACTGTAAATGCCCAAAATGTTCGCAACAGTCAACCAACGGATTTTCAAATCCGCAAAGAAGATCTTCCTCAATTAAAACAGCTGATCCAAGAAGAAGGAAGTAAGGTCATTCACGAGGTGACATTGGAGTATAAAGTAACGGGGACTTATTTTGGCTTGAAGTTGTTAAATACTGCGGAAAACAATCAAGAGCAGCTGATCAATTTGCTGACGATCGACAACTATAATCAATTTCGAAAAATCAAACCTGAACTTCCGCCGATCCAATTGGAATCTGCTCATGATACGATTCTTTTCGACACGACTTACAATGATTTTCGCGGCATAGCCAGTTTTGAGCATCAAATCACCTTGTCAAATGATGTCCAGTTGCAGATTCAGCGGATGTATCCGGATCATTTGGGAGAAAGTCTGCTCCGTTACAACAGTCCGGTATTAGTTGTAGACCAAGAAATTTTTGACAAAACAGCGGGCATTTCCTATCAAGTAGCGATGGTGGATGTCGATGCTTCGGCAGACCGGGAAAAATTAAGTAATGAGTTGAATCAGAAATTGCCGCTGCGTTGGCAAGACGAAGTATATTATGAGTATATGTATCAAAACGATGTCCTTACTGGGAAAATCCAGAAAGAAAAATTTGCGGAAGAAGGAGATTTTTTTGGGACTGGCAGCCGGATGAATCAAACCAGCCAGTATCCCGCATTGCGCCGCACCCGTCGTCAAGCAGGCGTATTTATTTATGTCGCACTGTTTGTCAGTATGATCGTCATGGTGGCCACTGCCAGTATTTTGATGCTTCATCAATTTTCTGAAGCGGAAAATGAATAAAGGTACTATCAACTTTTGAAAAAAATAGGGGTATCAAAGAAAGAAATCCGTAAATTGGTTTATCAGCAAAATGCTTGGTTCTTTGTTCCGCCAGTTATTTTAGGCACCAGTCATGCATTGTTCGTGATCTATGTGTTGAACCAGTTTATCATCAGTGATAATTATTGGCTGGCCTATTTGTTTTGCGGAATCATGGCAGTCGCTTATCTGATATTTTATATGATCACTGTCCGGATTTATTTACGGATCGTAGAGGACTAGAATAAAGAAGTTTCACTAAGTTTCGCAAATCGATGGAAAGAACAGTAGGTTTAGACATACTTGTATCAGAGCTGTGTCATAAGTTTTGAGCTGACATTTTCGACAGCTTCGACTTATACACAGCTCTTTTTTCTACTAGTTATTTTTTAAAGAGAAACCATACAAAAACACGTACAAAAATTGTGAAAAATGGTATAATTTTCATCAGAAACGGTAAGGGAGCGACTTTGATGTTAGAAAAAAACGAAGAACAGCTATTGATCGATTTGACTTCCGCACGAGGAGTGCCGGGAAATGAAGAAGAAGTCAGAGAAGTATTTAAGGAGTACGCAAAACCATTTGCTGAAGATATCATCTTTGATGGTCTTGGCAGTGTGATCGCAAAACACACCGGCGCAGGCGGCGGTCCTAAAATCTTTATTTCCGGTCATATGGATGAAGTAGGATTCATGGTAACTAAGATCACAGAAAAAGGTTTTATTGAATTTCAAACGCTTGGCGGCTGGTGGGGACAAGTCATGTTGGCGCAACAAGTCGAAATCAAAACCCAAGACGGAAAAACGATTCATGGTGTGATCGGTTCAAAACCGCCTCATGTATTAAGTGCAGAAGCACGAAAAAAACCGTATGATGTGAAAGACATGTTTATCGACATCGGTGCTGCAGGCGCGGAAGAAGCTAAAGGCTGGGGGATCCGACCTGGTGATATGATCACGCCGCATATCGAATACAAACGCTTGAACGGCGGTAAATTCTTATTAGCGAAAGCTTGGGATAATCGCATCGGTACGGCGGTTTCATTGCGTGTTTTAGAGACTTTGTCAAAAGAAAATCATCCAAACTGCTTGTTTGCCGGCAGTGATGTTATGGAAGAAGTCGGTCTTAGAGGCGCCCGTACCAGCACCCATCTAGTCAATCCAGATATTGCGATCGCTCTTGATACTGGGACCGCAGGAGATACACCGGGAATGACGCCTAAAGAAGCTGATTCAGAACTTGGAAAGGGTCCGCAAATCTTGATTTTTGATGCATCAATGATCCCTCATAAGAAATTATTGAACTTTGTAATCAATGTGGCGGAAGAAATGGAGATCCCATTCCAATATACTGTGATCACTGGCGGCGGGACTGACGCCGGACAAATGCATTTGACGCGAGATGGCGTGCCTTCATTGGCGATCACTGTGCCAGTCCGCTATTTGCATTCTCATACTTCAGTCATTCATGAAGATGATTATTTGAATACAGTAAAATTAGTAACTGAAGTGATTCGTCGACTTGATGATCAAAAAGTCAACGAAATCCGCAGTTATTAGGAGGAGTCTTATGCAAAAAACAAATGCACAATTACGAGCGCAAGCAAGAGGTGCGCTGGCCGGTCAATGGGGTACCAATGTACTGATCATCTTTCTTTCTGTTTTATTAGGAGGGATCATCTCAGGGATTTTTGGCGGGATGACTAATTTTGAAACAGGTAGTACGCAAGCCAGCATCCTTGAGTTTCTAGTAGATAATCTGCTGCTTTTCGCGTTTACGTATGCTACTTATTTTGTCGCGCTGTATGTGGTTCGCGGCGGCCGAGCAGAAGCGGGTCAGATTTTTGTGATCTTCAACAAAAAATATTACGTACCAATGATGATCATCAATTTTCTTAATAGTATTGCTGGTTATATTGTAGGGATCATTGTCTTTCTGCCATTAGCTGCGGTTATTGGCGGCGGTGTGTATCTGTCTTTGGTTATCAGTAATGGACAGAATTTTGGTGCGATCGCTGATAATGCCTTTAGCGGAGTGGCTATCGCGTTATTGATCTTGTTATTGATGCTGGTCTTTCTAGTCGCTGTCAGTATCGTCACTGGTGTCTTCCAGTTTGCTGCATGGACGAAGATGGATTTTCCAAACGTCAAAGTCGGCAATAGCCTGCGTTACGGTTGGAGCTTACTGAAAGGCCGTGTTGGGCGCTACATCATGCTCCAACTTTCATTTATCGGCTGGTACCTTTTAGGGATCCTGGCTTTTGGTGTCGGCGTCTTGTGGGCGATCGCGTATGCCAATGTCAGTGTGGCTGCTTTTTATGACGAAGCCCGCAAAGAAATCGGCGATCCGGTATAAAAAGTTCAGACTTATAAGAAGTAGATAAAAAACATCCGACACGGTATTTTCTGAGGATTGTCAAGTTGCCATCGCTTTCGCGTTGACAAGCTGATCAGAAAAAGCTGACGTTCGGATGTTTTTCTTTATGTCACAAAACTGTTTTTGTGCTAGCATAAAGAAAAAAGGAAGGTGTGTTTATTAATGAAATTAACGGTTTTAGGCTGTTTAGGCGCGTATCCTTACAAAGGACAGGGAACGACCGGCTATTTGTTAGAATCTGGCGGCTTTCATTTGTTGCTGGATGCGGGAAGTACGACATTGGTCCAATTAGAAAAGATCATTGACCCATTAAAACTTGATGCGGTGATCCTTTCCCATTACCATCATGACCATATCGCGGATCTTGGTGTACTGCAATATTATTGGCAACTGTATCCAACAACGGAAGAAAAGCCGTTGCTGCCGATTTATGGACATACATTGGATGAATTCCATTTTAATGATCTGACACTTCCGGGTGTGACGGAAGGACGACCATATTTTGAAACGAAACAGTTGGAATTGGGACCGTTTTCTGTTACATTTATGAAGACGATACATCCGGTTGTTTGCTACGCGATGCGTTTTGTTGAAAATAGTACAGGTAAAGTTTTTGTATTCACCGGCGACTCTGGATATTTAGAGGATTTTCAAGAATTTGCGAAAGACGCGGATCTGTTTTTAGCAGATACGTATTTATTTGCCGGCAACGAAAGACATAAAGCGCATTTTACTTCCAAAGAATCGGGAGAACTCGCCAAAAAAGCCAATACAAAAAAACTGGTGTTGACTCACTTGCCGCAACATGGAGATTTGCAAAAGTTAAAAGCGGAAGCGGAAGCCGCCGCTGATCATCAGCTGCCGGTGGAACTTGCTGAAGTGGGAAAAACATTCGAGATCTAGGAGGAAGAAACTGTGCTGTTTGTACCAAACGAAAACAATGACCCAAGAATCAACCTTGCCATCGAAGTCTTTTTATTGCAGGAGATGCAAGTGGATGAACCAATCCTTTTATTCTACATCAATGAACCATCCATCATCATTGGACGCAATCAAAACACCATTGAAGAGATCAACAAGGAGTACGTGGATGAAAAAGGAATCCATGTGATCCGTCGTTTCAGTGGCGGTGGCGCTGTTTACCATGATTTTGGTAATTTGAATTTCAGTTTTATCATGCCGGATGACGGGAATTCATTTCGGGATTTTGAAAAATTAACGAAACCTATCATTCAAGCGCTGCATGAAATGGGCGTAGAAGGCGCACAGCTGAAAGGCCGTAACGACCTAGTGATCGATGACATGAAGTTTTCCGGCAATGCGATGTACGCGACAAATGGACGGATGTTTGCCCACGGTACCATCATGTTCGACAGTGATATCAATGAAGTCGTGAAAGCATTGAAAGTCCGCAAAGACAAGATCGAGTCAAAAGGGATCAAGTCGATCCGTTCTCGGGTGACAAATATCAAACCATTTTTACCAAAAGACAAACAAGACATGACAACTGAAGAATTCCGTCAAGAAATTCTCTTGAAGATTTTCGGTGTCGATTCTGTGGACCAAGTGAAGACCTACGAACTGACGGATGAAGATTGGGTAAAAGTCGATCAAATATCAAATCAATATTATCGAAACTGGGACTGGAACTATGGAAAATCACCTGAATTTGAGATCGAACGCCGGAAACGATTCCCAATTGGTTCTATCGATGTTCGTTTAAATGTCGAAAACGGCAAAATTTCAGAAGCGAAAATTTTTGGCGATTTCTTTGGATTAGGGGATATCGCGGATGTGGAACAAGCTTTGATTGGTGTACGTTATGAAAAAAATGATCTAGCTGACGCCATCGCAAAAATCGATGTGAAAAAATACTTCGGGAATATCGAAGCAGAAGATTTGTTGGAATTGATCTACTGATCGGATATGAAAAAATGATTTATCAAAAACCCGTCATGCAAGACGTTGTACGCGTATCTTGCATGACGGGTTTTTGTGACGAGTATGAAAAAAATACCCGAAGATCAGCCGCGTATATTTTGAGAAATTTAGTCCTCAAGAGTTTGTGCTGACCTTTGGGTATTTACTTGTACTGAATTTTGCGGTGTTTCGTATCAGTGGAGCATCAGAGTATCTTAATTTTTAGTAAGCTCTGGCGATCCAAACCGTGTATTTTGCCGGTTTGCCGCTGACAATGTCCACGGATTTTTCCATTGGCGGTGCAAATGGGATATTGCGGGTCGTAAAGCCGGTTTCTTCTTTGATCTTGGCTTCGGTTTCTTCCGTACCATCCCAACCGATCAATACAAATCCGGTAACTTTGTCTTCTTCTTTGCAACGCTCGATGTGGGCTTTCAATTCATCCAACGTATCGATATCGAAATGCTCGTTTTCACGATTCCGTTCACGAGCGGCTTCTAGCAAACGTTTTGGCATTTCTGCCAATTGTGTTTTCACGAAGTCTGACAGGTCTTCGAATTTAACTGCTTCTTTTTCTGACAGATCGCGAGCTTTGACCATCACATGACCGTTTTCCAAGTCGCGAGGTCCGCACTCGATCCGCAAGCAGGCGCCTTTTAATTCCCATTCGTTGAATTTATAGCCAGGGGAATTGTCGGTGTCATCCAAGCGCACACGATAACCTGCTGCTTTGAATTCGGCAAACAGTGCTTTTAATTTTTCCAAGATGGCTGGATTTTTCTTCCAAGGACCTACTGGCATCAGAACGATTTGTGTTGGTGCGACAGTTGGTGGGAAGACCAGACCATTTTCATCACCATGAGTCATGATCAATGAACCCAACAAACGTGTCGATACACCCCATGAAGTCGTATGCACATGAGTGTGTTTGTTTTCTTTGGTCAAATAAGTGATATCAAAAGCTTCCGCAAATTTTGTACCGAGATAATGAGAAGTTCCGGCTTGGACTGCTTTGCCGTCTTTCATCATGGCTTCGATAGAGTAGGTATCTACCGCACCGGCAAAACGTTCAGAAGGTGTCTTTTGACCTTTGTAGACAGGGATCGCTAAGAATTCTTCACAAAGGCGGGCGTATTCATCCAAAATCTTCATGGTACGTTCGCGGGCTTGTTCTTCATTTTCGTGGGCAGTGTGGCCTTCTTGCCATAAAAATTCAGATGTTCGTAAAAATGGCAGAGTTTTCTTTTCCCAACGAAAAACGTTGGCCCATTGATTGATTTCATAAGGCAGATCACGGTAAGAATTGATCCAGTCAGAAAAAGCTGATCCAATCATTGTTTCTGAAGTAGGACGCAAAGCTAAAGGTTCTTCTAGTTTTTCATTACCGACTTCTGTGACCCAAGGTAGTTCTGGTGCGAATCCTTCGATATGATCAGCTTCTTTCATAAAGAAGCTTTGAGGGATCAGCATTGGGAAGTAGGCATTTCGGATCCCTTCACTGCGTAAAAATTTGTTGAATTCTTCTTGGATATGTTCCCAAAGTTCATAGCCGTCGGGACGGAAAATGATGGAACCTTTGACTGGCGAATAAGCCATCAATTCAGCTTTTTGGATCGTCTGTACATACCATTCTGTAAAATCATTTTTTTGTTCGTTGCTCATGTATGTTCCTCCTTTTAAAAATAAAAAAGCATTCCATCCTCAAAAAGGACGAAATGCTTGGATCTCGCGGTACCACCTTTGTTGACCAGCCTTGTGCCGGTCCAGCTCAAAAAGGATAAGGGCTTCAACCCAGCTGTTCAGCTTTATTGATCGGCAGGTTCATAATCGGAGCGGGTGTCAAACTCTCAGCAATTGTTTGACTCTCTTGGACCATCCTGATCATTACTTTTCCAATCTACCTTTCATAGTAAAAGGCAACTGAAAAAAATGCAAGTAAAATTTTTTGTTGAGGGCTAGGACTTTATTCAGAAGTGAGACGAATCTCAAGCCGATCGATTTTCTCATTTTGATATTTGTTCAATGATCCTGAGTATTTAGCAACGACTGATTCGATCATTAACAGATCGAAGGTTTCTTTTTCAGGAATATCAATAGTGATCCCTTTATCAAAGATATTTTCGTGATAATGAGCGGTATGCTCGCAATCAATTGACAAAGCATTCTCTTCATATTGAATCTTTAAAATGATCTTGCGTTTTTGCGGATCGTTGATGGCATACGTTTCCCGGAAGGCGTGCTCAAAAAGATGAACAAAAAGTTGTGTCAAATCTGCGTCAGATACTGCCAGCTTTTCAGGCAGGTTGACTTGGAAATCTGTAGTGATACTTTTTTGTTTTGCTAATTTTTTATAGCGGGCTAATAGCAGATTGGTTAGCGCGTGTTCGGAAAAAGTTTGCAATCCTTCGAAGGTTTGTGTATCTGCCAATAATTCATGGAGGTGTTTATCGACTTCATCATTTTTTTCTTCCAGATTCAGTTGCTGCAACGTTAGTAGGTTTTTTTTGAATTCAGTACGAAGTTTCTTTATTTCTTGTAAATGATTGATCAGGGTGTTGCGGTTTTCTTCCAGTAGTTCTGTCTTTACTTCTAGGAAATTTACCTGTTGTTTGCTTTTCTCAGTGGTACTGATAAATTCGATCACTGTATAGACTGTGATCACGATCATGATGACGATGAAGAACAAGCCAGCCCAATTGATAGTAGATTTGACGGAACCGACCACTGAACTGATATATAAGAAGCAATGGGCGATCGCGATCAAAACGATCCAAGGCGCACAGACTACAAAAAAACGGTTTTTGTGGGTTGCTTCGATAATACAGGCTAAAGAAGTCGCAAGAGTACCAAAGACGTTCAGTATGTCGATGATGGACATGAGTTCTGGCAAATCTCGGTTAGTAAATGTAGCAACGCCTAAGACTATAAAACTGATGCAAATCTGAGGAATGATCCACATAAGATAGTACCGCTTGGCGACGGTCATACGCAGGCAATAATATGAAACTAAAAACAGCGGGATGAAAGTAGCACAGACATTGGCAAGCGTTGAGTTGATAAGAGGACTAAAAAGCAGACCGCTGACGATATCGCCAGCTGCTGACTCTAACCCGACAGTGATGGAAAAACAACCGAATAAAAATAATTCCGGCTGAAGCTGTCTTTTTTTCCATAACCTGTGACCCACGTAAATCAAGATAGTGATTCCTAAAGTGACTGCTAAAATGAGGATCAAAATTTGTGTCAATGAAACGGAAAATACAAATGCCATTAAAGAATCCGCTTCACCAATAAAGACCCGCGGCGGCAGCCCGGCATATTGTTGATAAGGACTTGATATTTTGATCCGCAATGTTTTCCCGGCATATTCTTTTGGCATTTGCAGTTCTGTCAGGATCTTTCCGGGATTTTTGCCGTTTAATGAATGGGTGTCGCTTTCTGTGTGACTATAAACTTGTTCATCATCAAGATAAACAGCGATCCACTGATGATCTCCTTGAATCAAGAGTTCCGGATGAGCCGGCTTTTCTGTCATCTTCCGTTCCATCACCATGACTTCGTTAGATGCGACATTCGGCAAACGTTGCAGATACTTGCTTTTAAAAACGGTGTCTGGATCATCTTCTGAATAGTAGACCCATGTGTCGGATAACTCAGCCATCTGGGAATTAGAAAAAGGAGCGATAATCGCTCTGATATAAAAGGCAGTGACTAATAAAAAAACACCGATCGTCAAAAGATACGGAAGCCAAATCTGTAAATTTTTTCTCCTTTTATTCTCATTATTAATAGTATCCATAAAATAATAATCCTTTATTTTTTATTTTAGAGTATTGGAATTTTGTAAGTAAGTCAATAGGTTGTGATAACGTTTGTTTAGAAATTAGCGAACTTTTTAAATAACATGCGAAATTGTTGATAAATTAATTTATAAATTATATGATTAGAAAAAAAGAAGAGAATGATGAGCGGGGGTGGTTAGTTGAAACGGTTTAGTCGAATGGGGATCACGATTTCGATCGGATTGATTTTTTTTATGACGATTTCATTGGCAATCGTTTTGCTGCCCCATTTATTGGGTATGAGATTTGTGATCACACAAGATGATGCAATGGCGCCGTCATATCCTAATGGCAGTTTGATCTTTGTCAGAAGTGAAGATTCAGAAGAAATCTTGGTGGGAGATGTCATTACTTATTACGTTAATCAAGGAGAAAAAATCAAAACGAGGCGGGTTGTAGCAAAAGAAGGTGAGGAGATCTTTTATACGAAAGGTGATGCGTCGGAACAAATGGAGTTGGGGTTGGTGAGCAGCCGCAATTTGATTGGTCAACCAGTTTTGCATTTCCCTTATATTGGGCATTTCTTTTCAAGACGGGTAGTAAATATCGCAATTTTTGTTTTTTGGATCTTTGCCGGTTTTTTAACGTTCATTACTATTTGGATGATGGTGGAACAGTTTCCCTCAAAAGCCAGACGGACAAGAATCCGGTCAGATTCTTCGGAAAAGACATTCTGATTTGACTATCCCTAGACTCTGTATACAATGAAAGTATAGCTTTTTGTTGTCGAATTATCTGTATATGGTAGCGAATTGAAAAGTTATGGTTTATAATGGAGTCTTTCCAAGGTAGAAGGGATGTTAAAAAGATGGAAACGTATCGCGGTCTGCTAGTCAATACCCATGTGTTTCAAGAAAAACCCATGATGTTGACAGGGATTCAGTTGAAAACAGACGGCAAGATTGTGAATTGTATTATCAAAGATCGTTATCTTGCAAAGTATGTTTTACGCCTTCCTTTGAATAAATATATTCTGGAAGTAAGCGGGAAATGGAACAAACGCGAACAACTAGTGATCAAACATATGTCGATTAAAAATATCGATGAATATATCAAAATCGTAGGAACACCGGAATAATATGGTTATTCTGGACAAGCGGATTTGTTCATAGTATTGAAAACCCAAAAGCAGAAGGCTTTTGGGTTTTTTACTACTTACGATATAAAGAACATCCGATCAAATAAGTTCTTGTAGAGAAGTGACAGCGTGATCTAGAAGGAAAAATGAGGGAAACGGGGATCGAAGAATGTATTGGAAACGAAAAAGTCTTCCCCAATCTTTATATCAAATTCTTCCGCCACTAACTTTTCTATCTCGTTGCTGACGTAGACAGTATTGATCCGATAAAGCTTCGTGCCATAATTGATCCATTCAGCTGACTGCAATAAATCTCTGTGGCCGCGAATATCCGGTTTTGCGCTGCTGAACCCCACAAAATAATCGTGGATCAGCTTTCCATCAACAGTCAGTTTAAATTTATTTTCCGCTCGTTGAATCGGTGTGCCCAATTTTTCGTATAATTCCATTGGCGCTCTGCCCCAAATATCATCTAGGATCTCAGGTTCCTTTTTCTTCTTGAACATACTACTGCCACCTCGTTATCTTTGATAGATTTTATGAGCATATCTTATCCCTTTGTTGAAGCGTTTGCAAATGTTAATGGAGTGTTTTTTGAAAAAGTGAATTAGCAATGATTGACAACGGTATTTGGAGAGATTTTCCATGAAAAATGCTGAATATATCGTCTCAAAAAAGCACAGACTTTACATGCTGTGCTTTTCTTTATTCAGGTAAAAATTTATTCCTTTTTCTGTATCCTCAATATAGCTTTCGGAAGGGAGGTTTACTATCAATGAACTAAAATAGAAATCACCCACACAACTAGAGGCATGGAGGGATGCTAACCACACAAAGGCATGGGAAGAAGCGACTCCTAACAAATATAAAATAAATAAAGTGATAGTGATAAGTGCGAAAGGGGCTAATAGGATGATGAGAAATTTACCCTTAGAATAAAAAGAATTAGGGCTTGTTGCGTATGCTAGGCCGTTCTTAAAACCAAATTTGACTTTTCCTTCTGTATTAAATATTTTGAAGAAAAATCCATGAATCAACACGTGGATGACAAGTATCAGGATAAGAGAGAGACTACCCCAAAAGAGATTCGACAGACGAAGTTCCACTGTTTGAGGCGAATTGAATAATAATGTCACAAATGTAAATAGATTAAAAAATAGGATCAATAAAAAAATAGATGCTATGTTCAATTTTTTTATTTGTTTTTTATCATCGATTAAGTTGATGCTTTTCAGTAATCGCATAGGTTTTACCGCCTCCAAGGTATTCAGCAATATGTAACAGCATTATATCAGTTTTACAAAGAATAGATAACTAAATGTAAAAAAAAACCTAATGAAAAGCTCATGCGAAGCTTTTCATTAGGCACATCAATAATTATTTACGTCACAGGAGGGATTCGAACCCCCGACCGTCCGCTTAGAAGGCGGATGCTCTATCCAGCTGAGCTACTATGACAGTTTCAGCAACAAAACCAATTATAAAAAAGCCGACACGTAATGTCAATTGATTTTCGCTGTTTTGTGCGTTTTTTCTTTTATAAAGACCTTGCCGAGATTAGCGGAAGATCTTTATAAAAGTCAAACTATTTCTAAAATTTATTTATTCTTTAGAGTCGATCGACACGTTTTCCTTTTCTTTCGTGATCAGAATCAGGCCATCACCTAATGGCACTAAACTGGAAGAAAGATCAGGATGAGTCATGACCACGTCCAAAAACTGATTCAACTTGCGATGGATCGAACGGTTTTTTCGTGGGATCTCTTCGATTGGATCAAGGATCGTTCCTGCTTGGAACACATCGTCTACCATCAGGACACCACCTTTTTTCAAAAGCCGCAAACATTCCGGTAAAAACTCGATATATTTTGCTTTAGCACTGTCCATAAAAATAAAATCATATGGACCAGACAATTCAGGCAAAATATCGGAAGCTTGTCCTTCCAAAAGTGTCACTTTTTTTTCTAAACCCAACCGCTGATATGTTTTTTTTGCTTTTTCGATCATCACATCGAAGCGATCAATCGTAGTCACATGACCGTCTTCTGCAATAGAACATGCCATCAGACTTGAAGAAAAACCGATCGCAGCTCCGATCTCTAAGATATTTTTTGGTTTCAGCTGTCCCATCAAAAATTGGAGGAACACAACAGTTTCATGAGGGATGATCGGTACTCCCTCTTGATTGGCTTCAGCTTCGATTGCGCCTAATTCGCCGGGTAATTGTTTTTGTTTCGTACGCATAAAGTTTACAAGCTCTTCTTTAACGATCGGCCGATGCATCATTTCATTTTTCACAAGTTTCACCTCTTTGCCATTATAGCGGAGAGAAGGGAATAACCGCAATTCTTTTTCGTTGGTTTGACCAATCAACAGGTCAAATTTAGGACAACTGCAATTTAGAAAGAAGACAGAACCTTTCCGACATTTTGCCAATCTGCTTCAATGACCGGTTGCAGTTTGCGATTATAAAAAATCGCTGCCGGGTGATAAAGAGGGATGATCATATAGCTTTCTTCCGTCCAGATATAGGCATCGTGAGAAGCGTTTAACCGTTGGATCGGATGCTGGATGATTTGCCCGTGAAACGAAGTGATCGTATAGTCTTTGCCTAGCAAGCGCTGCAAACCGATGTTGCCGACTGTAGCGATCAAAGGAGTTGATACATTTTCGATCTCGTAATCTAAAATGGGCGCATGAGCAAAAATTTCCCGTGCAGTCGGAGTCCGATTCGGGGTCGTGATCTCTGTTTCGCCGGTTCGTTTGTTGATCCGTTCTTTAACAGAATACGGGCGGCTGCGGACAGCGCTGGTAATGTAGACATCTGAACGGGAAAGACCGACACTTTCCAAACAGTTCATTAGCTCAACCCCAGCTTGTCCGCTGAAAGGAATGAAATTTGTGACCTCTTTTCGCCCTGGAGCTTCACCGATGATCATCATTTTAGGGCGTGCAGGTCCTTGACCTGGGACAAATCCTTCTAATTTAAAGCCAATCGAACGTTGGCGGACTTCAGACACTAAAGATTCAGGATATTCCATATAGACATTCCTCGCTTTCTGTTTTTAGTATACGTGGTTCTTTTGCAAAATAAAAATGAAAACTACGCGAAATAAATTGACGTTGCTTTCATTTTCTGTTAAAGTATTCTTGTTGTAATTGTGGACTCCACAGCTACAACCGCTCAGAACAAGTTTTTAAGCACGCAAGTCACTTGGGATGGCGAGTCTAAGTATATTATAAGGAGGTGCTGTTAAGCATGTACGCAATTATCAAAACTGGCGGTAAACAAGTAAAAGTCGAAGTAGGCCAAGCAATCTACGTTGAAAAATTAGACGTTGAAGCAGGTGAAAAAGTTACTTTCGACGAAGTGATCCTAGTAGGCGGCGAAACAACGAAAGTTGGCGCGCCAACTGTAGCGGGAGCAACTGTTGAAGGAACTGTTGAAAAACACGGCAAACAAAAGAAAGTCGTTACTTTCAAATACAAACCTAAAAAACATTCTCACCGTAAACAAGGTCATCGTCAACCATATACAAAAGTGGTTATCGATGCTATCAATGCATAATTTTTGCGAAAGAGAAGGTCGCATAATATGATCAAAGGGACATTCAAACGAAATGACTCTGGTCAAATTGTTTCTTTTACATTGACTGGACATGCCGAAGCAGGACCTTATGGCAGCGACATCGTCTGTGCAGGCGTATCTGCATTAGCGATCAGCGCGATTAACGGTATCCATGCTTTAGCGGGAACTGAGCCGATTGTAGAAGCGAACGAAAGCGAAGGTGGATACCTTCGTATGGAAGTCGTTTCCGGATTAACTCAAGAGCAAACCAATATCGAACAGATCTTATTAGAGAATTTGTTATTGGGGCTGCAATCCATCAAGGAAGAAAATAGCGAATATATCGAAATAAAAACCATTAAAGACTAATAGGAGGTGCATCTCATGTTGATGAAAATGAATCTGCAATTCTTCGCCCACAAAAAAGGTGGCGGTTCTACTTCTAACGGCCGTGACTCAGAATCAAAACGTTTAGGAGCTAAACGTGCTGACGGTCAAACTGTTACTGGCGGATCAATCCTTTATCGCCAACGCGGTACTAAAATTTATCCAGGTGTGAACGTAGGCATCGGCGGCGATGACACATTATTTGCAAAAGTTGACGGCGTTGTTCGTTTCGAACGCAAAGGCCGCGACAAAAAACAAGTATCTGTCTACCCAGTAGCGCAAGAAGCTTAATAATCACAATAAACAGTAAGAAGCCTTATGGAAATAAGGCTTCTTTTTTTGCGGGTCAAACCGTCTTGCTTATCATTCTTTTTCTGGATTGTTATACTAAAATAATAACAAGAAACTTTAGGAGGAAGAAGGATGGCAAAAGCGTTATTGATCGTAAATCCGAGTTCTGGCGGAGAAAAAGCGAAAACTCATAAAGAAATGGTAATAAAAAAACTGGAAGAATTGTTTGATGAAGTCGAAATCACCTATACTGAAAAAGCCGGTGATGCAACTAATTTTGCGAAAAAAGCCGCAAAAGACGGTTTCGACAGTGTATTTGCGATGGGGGGAGATGGAACCGTCAATGAGGCGATCAATGGTTTGGCTGGTGAAGAAAACCCGCCAAAGTTTGGTTTCTTTCCGTTGGGGACCGTCAATGATCTTGCACGAGCGCTGGGAATTCCGTTAGATTTGGAAGAAGCTGTTGAATCTTTGTCATTGGATCGAACAAGAAAGATCGACATTGGCAAGATCAATGAGCACTACTTCATGAACGTTGTAGCAGTTGGGGTGATTCCGGAAGCTGTCAATCAGGTCACGCCTGAAGAAAAAACGAAATTCGGCAAGTTGGCTTATTTTATTTCTGGGTTCAAACAACTAGGTGACAATCATAGCCATACATTTCATTTGGAATTGGACGGAAAAAAGCAAACCATCGAAAGCAGTACGCTGATTATCGGTCTAACCAATTCTGTAGGGGGATTTGAACAACTTCTGCCGGAAGCTGAGGTAGATGACAATCTGCTGCATTTGATTTATCTGAAAGACAAAAACTTCTTGCAGACAGTCAAGGCTGTTCCTGATTTATTAAAGGGTATTTCAGAAACAAATGCGAATGTAGGATACCAAACTTTCACTGAAGGAAAGATCAGTGTTGCAGGCGAGGAGACAGTTCCTACAAATGTCGATGGTGATGAAGGTGAAGAATTACCGATTCATCTCACACTACTTCCTGCTCATTTGGAAGTTTTTTGCTAAAACAGCGCGGATTTTTTAGAAATCTCAAAAAATGCTACTCAAAGAATGATTCTTCTCGTAAAATAGAGAAAAATCAAAAGTATCAGTTAAAGAAGGAAGCATTTATGAAAATACGGACAGCGACAGTAAAAGATGCGGAAAAGTTATTAGCGATCTACACGCCTTATATAAAAGAAACGGCGATCACCTTTGAATATGAAGTGCCTAAGTTGGAAGAATTTCGAAAGCGGATCGAACAAACACTTGTGCGTTATCCTTATCTTGTAGCAGAAACGGGAGAAGGAACAGTCGTCGGTTATGCCTATGCTGGTCCTTATAAAACAAGGACTGCTTACGATTGGACAGCAGAAGTCACTGTCTATGTGGATCAATCTGTCCGTGCGATGGGAATTGGTACCCTGCTTTATCAAGCGCTAGAAGAATTGTTGACGAAACAAAATATCGTAAATGCTGCGGCTTGTATCACGGCAGGAAACGATCAGAGCGTAAGATTCCATGAAAAAAGAGACTATCAACTGGTAGCTCGCTTTCCTCATCTGGGTTTTAAGTTCGACAAGTGGTACGATATTTTGTGGCTTCAGAAAACTCTCGCAAAACCTCAAGAAAAACAAGCGGCTTTTATTCCTTTTTCAGAATTGAATGATTCTCTTAAATAAGGGTGAAAGTACAGGTAGACAGCAAGAAACGATAGTTGAACGCCGCAATGATTAAATAAGATGACAAAACCGATGATCACAAAATAGATTGTCGGTTTTGTCATCTTGTTGTTAATAGATAACTCAGATACAATACTTACTATTGCCAAAAATAGTATTTGATTTATCGGACGAAGAAGTCGTAAAATAAAAGTTCAGTCTGTTTTTGACGACTGGATACAGTTATCGTTTAGGAAATAGTTTAAATTATGTAAAAAATCTTTCATAAGATCCAAATTGTGATACACTCATGAATACTGTTTGTCTGATTGTGTAAATACTGTATGCTCAATCTGTCTTTTGAAGGACTTATATACGTCTAATTTGAAGATAGATTGCAAACTAAACGTATTATTTTGACTAGTAATAGAAATGATGTAAAATGATACACTAGATACACTTTGATGTTAGAAGGGCATTATAGAAGGGAGTAACTGTGGATGACGAAGAGAATCGAGCGGATCTATCAATATGTTGTACAACAGACAGGTTCTTTTTCTGAATTAGATCTTGACGCGAATCGCGGCGTTACGACAAAAGAAGTTGCTGAAGTTTTAGATATTCAACGGACGAACGCCAGTAAGGATCTGAACGAGCTTGTCAGACAACAGCGATTGAAAAAAATCGATGGTCGTCCGGTGCGCTATGTGAAACAAACAGCGATATATACTACCCCTGTAAAAAAACGAGTTCCTAGCTATAAAGAGAATCCGCAACCCAAAGAATCTTCTCATCAGTTTGCCAAACCGCCTATTAACGCCCAGGATATTTTTACGCGAATCGTTGGGGCGAACAGCAGTATGAAAAACGCGGTAGAGCAAGCCAAAGCTGCGATTTTATACCCGCCTAAAGGGTTGAACTGCTTGATTACAGGACCGACTGGATCAGGGAAGACGTATTTTGCTCATGTGATGTTCCAATTTGCTAAAAGCAATCATGTGGTTGATGAAGATAAAGACCTGATCGTTTTCAACTGTGCTGACTATGCCAACAATCCTGAGTTATTGATGAGTCATTTGTTTGGGTATGTCAAAGGTGCATTTACCGGTGCGGATCAAGAAAAAGTCGGTATCATCGATCAAGCTGACGGCAGTATGCTCTTTTTAGACGAGATCCATCGTTTGCCGCCTGAAGGACAAGAAATGATTTTTTATTTCATGGATCACGGTACTTACAGTCGTTTAGGAGAAACTGGGAAAAACCATCATGCGGATGTTCGGATCGTTGGTGCTACGACAGAAGATCCTAGTTCTTCTTTGTTGGCGACTTTTGTTCGACGAATCCCTATCAATATCCAATTGCCTTCTTTTGAACAACGGCCGGCTTCTGAAAAGATCGATCTGGTCAAGATCATGGTGGCGCAAGAAGCCAATCGTATCCAACGGAAAATTTCATTGACAGAAGATGTGATCAAGGTTTTGATCGGCAGTGTCAGTTACGGGAATATCGGCCAATTGAAATCGAATATCCAGCTAGTTTGCGCCCGTGGATTTCTTAATCATATGCAGCATGAAGAAATCGCTATTACGATGGCGGATCTGCCAGAAGGGATACGGTCGGGACTGTCCGTTTTGGCCAATCGTCGAGAAACATTGGCGGAGTTATCGAAAATCTTGGAACCTAAGATCGTTATCTCGCCTAACGAGAATTTTTTGGAGATTCAAACGGATTCTTACGAATTGCCGTATAACTTATACGATATTATCGGGGACAAAGCCGCTTTGCTGAAAGCCGATGGACTGGATCAAGAAGCGATCAATCATTTTATCTCCACCGATATCAATATCCATCTGAAATCATTTTATAAAGATCATGGGTTTTCTTTCAATGCTGAGAACAAATTATCTGAATTTGTCGACCAAAAGATCATTGATGCAACGAATCGAATTTATGGGGTGGTTCGTCGAGAGTTGGGCTACGAGTTCCAACAAAATTTTGTTTATGCGATGAGCTTACATATCAGTTCGTTTTTGAAAAAAATCAATGATGGCGAGGAACGTCATACTAATGACAATATTCGCCAAATGGTAGCAGGATTTCCTAAAGAGTTCAGTGTGGCGCAACAAATCCGTAATTATATCGGTGAAACATTCGAAGTCGCGATCCCTGAAAGCGAAGCGTATTATTTAGCGGTTCTGCTGATTTCTTTGCGAGCGCATCAGACTGAAGGAAAAATCGGTGTCGTAGTAGCTGCTCATGGACACAGCACTGCCAGCAGTATGGTTCAAGTCGTTCAGCAACTTCTGGAAGTCGACCAAGTTGCGGCTGTCGATATGCCGTTAGATATGTCGCCGAAAGTCGCATTAGATAAAATCAAATCGGCTGTCGTTCAAGTGAACGAAGATAGTGGAGTCATACTGCTGGTTGATATGGGTTCTTTGGCTACATTTAATGAAGAAATCATCCGGGAAACCGGAATCGAGGTGCGCACGATCGATATGGTGACGACAGCAATCGTGTTAGAAACGGTCCGTAAGGCTTCCGTCTTGGGAACGGATCTGGATAGTTTATATGAATCGTTAACGAAGTTCCAAGGATACGGTCATGTCCTGACAGACAAAAGAAAAGATCATCGTACGAAACAGGCGATCTTGGCGATTTGTGCATCAGGCGAAGGGACAGCGCAACGTATCAAGGAAATCATTCAACGTTCGCTATCCAAAAAGCAAGAACATTCATTGGATATTCTGCCTCTTTCAGTAGTGAATTTGAAAAGTGAACTACCAAAGATCCAAAAAGAGTATCAACTGATCGCGTCGACTGGAATCGTGGATCCGAAAATCAACGCACCGTTTATTCCTCTCGATCGATTTATCGAGCAAGATGTTGGGACGATCTTGGATCAGATTTTATTGGAAAAAGATAGCAGTTTTGACGGTGAAGAGCTCCAATTGGATGATAAGCAGGCAACAGAAGCTGCTATCCAGTTTATGCAGGAAAACTTTACCTATATCAATCCGCAAAAACTATTTCGTCCGATTTGGAATTTTGTCGAAGAGACCGTTAAAGATGCGGGGTTCAATGAAAATAAATACGGATTGGAAATCAATTTAGCGTTGCACACTGCAGGAATGATCGAGCGGGTGCTGCTTGAACAACCCCTGAGTGTGGAACAAAACGTTTTAGAAGAACTGTATCAAGATGAGTTTTATCAACGGCTTCATCTTCATGTCCAATCACTGGAACGCTTTTTGAGATTGGAGATTCCTTTAGAAGAGGAATACTATTTGATGGAAATTTTAAAAACCCATCATGCGAAACAACTATTATCTGAAGAAAAATAGATACGGATAAATAAATAATACACTGAAACAGCACACAAAGATACACTGTGTTATTTTAGTGTATTTTTTTATTTGCTGATAAATTAAGGAATTATTAAGTAGTGTATCGTTTTAAAAGTTGGCACGATACTTGCTTATATATAAATGATACGGGAGGTGAGTAACAAAGTAAATGACAAAGAATAAAATTGTCATTTACAGCAGTGTTGTTAAGTAGGAGGTTTTGTGATGGGCATCGATATACGTTTAGCGCGTATTGATGATCGCTTGATCCACGGTCAGGTAGCTACTGCTTGGTCCAAGCAGACTAAAATCAATCGTATCTTGGTTATTAGTGATGAGGTAGCAAAGGATCAATTAAGAAAATTTTTGCTGAGTGAAGCCGCACCCCCAGGAATCAAATCGAATGTGATCACAGTCGATAAAATGTCTGAGATTTACAATAACGATTTATTCAAGGATCAAAAAGTAATGCTTTTATTTACCAATCCTCAAGATGTCGTTCAATTAGTCAAAAGGGGCATCCAATTGACTTCCGTGAACATTGGCGGAATGAGTTATACAGATGGTAAACAAATGATTACTAATTTTATTTCGGTGGATGCGCAGGATATTTGTTCATTTAAATATCTGGCTGAGCAGAATATTGAATTAGAGATCCGCAAAGTACCAGCTGATCGAAAGGTCTACTTAAGCGAACTGTTGAAAAAGGAAAAGTTGTTGTAGTTGGGGAAAATAGCAGTGGCGCAAACAGCCATTATAATTGTTGTTATTATTTTTGCACGTTGCTATTGGAAAAAATAGACAAATAGGAGGTATAAAGATGGTAGGAATTATCCTAGCAAGTCACGGACAATTCGCTGAAGGCATCTTGCAATCCGGATCAATGATCTTTGGAGAACAAGAAAACGTAAAAGCTGTTACGTTGATGCCAAGTGAAGGTCCAGATGATTTGAAGGCAAAAATGGAAGAAGCAATCGCATCTTTCGAAAATCAAGACGAAGTATTATTCTTAGTCGATCTATGGGGCGGAACTCCGTTCAACCAAGCAAACAATTTGTTTGAACAGCACAAAGATACTTGGGCAATCGTTGCCGGCATGAACTTGCCAATGGTTATCGAAGCCTATGCATCTCGTTTTTCAATGGAATCTGCGCAAGAAATCGCTGCCCACATTCTTGAAACAGCAAAAGAAGGGGTACGAATCAAGCCAGAAGAGTTGGAACCTAAAACAGCGGCGCCAGCAGCTGCAGGAGAAGCACAACCTCAAGGTGCGATCCCACCAGGCACTGTCTTAGGTGACGGTAAATTGAAGATCGTTCTTGCACGGATCGATTCACGTTTGCTTCACGGACAAGTAGCGACAGCTTGGACAAAATCTGTTTTACCAAGCCGGATCATTGTTGTATCAGATGCTGTAGCAAAAGACGATCTGCGTAAAAAACTGATCGAACAAGCTGCTCCTCCAGGTGTAAAAGCCAATGTCGTGCCAATCAGCAAAATGATCGAAGTAGCTAAAGATCCGCGTTTCGGTAATACGAAAGCATTGCTGTTGTTTGAAAACCCTGAAGATATGTTGGCGGCTATCAACGGCGGCGTTGATATCAAAGAAGTCAATGTCGGTTCAATGGCGCACTCTGTCGGCAAAGTTGTTGTAAGCAAGGTGTTGTCAATGGGTAACGAAGATGTGAAAGCATTTGAAGAAATGAAAGATAAAGGCGTTTCGTTTGATGTACGTAAAGTGCCAAATGACTCTCGCGACAACATGGACGAAATTCTTAAAAAAGCAAAATCAGAGTTAGCGAAAGCTTAAGCGACACCATATATTTAAATCAAATAGGAGGTCTATTATGTCTATTATATCAATGATTTTAGTCGTTGTAGTTGCCTTTCTAGCAGGGATGGAAGGGATCTTAGACGAATTCCAATTCCATCAACCCCTAGTGGCATGTACATTGATCGGTTTAGTGACCGGTAATTTAGAAGCAGGTATCATCCTTGGTGGATCATTACAAATGATCGCATTAGGTTGGGCAAATATCGGAGCTGCCGTAGCACCAGATGCTGCGTTGGCATCTGTTGCATCAGCAATTATTTTAGTTTTAGGTGGACAAGGAAGAGAAGGCGTTTCTTCAGCGATCGCTCTTGCTATCCCATTGGCCGTTGCAGGTTTGTTCTTAACTATGATCGTACGTACAGTAGCTGTGCCAATCGTTCACATCATGGACGCAGCTGCAGAAGAAGGAAACTACCGTAAAGTAGAATTATGGCACATCATCGCTGTTTGTTTGCAAGGTGTTCGTATCGCCGTTCCAGCAGCAGCATTGCTATTCATTCCAGCTGATACAGTTCGTTCCGCATTGGAATCCATGCCTGCATGGTTAACAGACGGAATGGCAATCGGCGGGGGCATGGTCGTAGCCGTTGGTTATGCAATGGTTATCAACATGATGGCTACTAAAGAAGTATGGCCATTCTTCGTTATCGGTTTCGTAGTTGCCGCAATTTCACAATTAACATTGATCGCATTAGGTGCATTGGCTGTTGCCATCGCATTGATCTACTTGAACTTGACAAAAATGGGCGGTTCTTCAAATGGCGGCGGAGGCAGCAATACTGGTGACCCTCTAGGCGACATTTTGAATGACTACTAATCTTGAAGGAGGAGAAAATAATGGCAGAAAAAATCACTTTATCTAAAAAAGATCGTTTAGCCGTTGCATGGCGTTCTACCTTCATTCAAGGATCATGGAACTATGAACGGATGCAAAATGGTGGTTGGGCATTTTCATTGATCCCAGCAATCAAAAAATTATACAAAACAAAAGAAGAACGTTCCGCAGCGTTGAAACGCCACTTGGAATTCTTCAATACACACCCATACATTGCTTCACCAATCCTTGGGGTTACTTTAGCACTTGAAGAAGAACGTGCTAATGGTGCACCAGTTGATGATGTAGCGATCCAAGGGGTTAAAGTTGGGATGATGGGACCTTTGGCCGGTGTCGGTGACCCAGTTTTCTGGTTTACTGTTCGTCCAATGCTTGGAGCATTAGGTGCTTCTCTAGCGTTAGCCGGTAACATTTTAGGACCAATTATCTTCTTCGTAGCTTGGAATATCATCCGTTGGGCATTCATGTGGTACACTCAAGAATTTGGTTACAAAGCCGGTTCTAAAATCACAGATGACCTTTCTGGCGGTTTATTGCAAGATGTAACAAAAGGTGCATCCATTTTAGGGATGTTCGTGTTGGGTGCATTGGTTCAACGTTGGGTATCCATCAAATTTGCGCCAACAGTTTCAGAAGTGAAACTGGATCAAGGTGCTTATGTTGAATGGGACAAATTGGATCAAGGCAGCAAAGGATTGCAACAAGCGTTCCAAGAAGTTGCTTCTGGTAAAGCATTGTCTAATGTTAAAGTAACAACTTTACAAGACAACTTGGATCAATTGATCCCTGGATTAGCAGCTGTGCTGTTGACATTGTTATGTATGTGGCTTCTTAAGAAAAAAGTTTCTCCAATCATCATCATTCTTGGCTTATTCGTAGTCGGTGTGGTTGGACACGTAATCGGTTTGTTATAAAAATCGAAAGAATTCATTCAGGCTGGATCGCTGCGGGAAAACGTCAGCGATCCAGTCTTTCTTTTTGACAGAAAATCGTAAAAAGATTGGATTTATCGTATAATAGAAATGAAAATCAGGATGGAGGAGATAGGATGGTTCAATCACTCAATAAAACAGTGGATCTTACAATTGACGCTACGTCATTTATGGGAGTCAACGAATATGGTCAAATTATGATTGGTGATCAAGCTTTCGAATTTTACAATAGCCGTGATACTAGAAAGTATATCCAGATTCCCTGGGAAGAAGTCGATTACGTTATCGCATCGGTCATGTTCAAAGGAAAATGGATCCCGCGTTATGCGATACAAACGAAAAAAAGCGGAACGTATACCTTTGCTTCAAAAGAACCAAAAAAAGTATTGCGAGCGATTCGCGAGTATGTTGATCCAGATCGCATGGTGCGTTCTCTTGGGTTCTTCGATGTGATCAAACGCTCGATTCAAGCTCGCCGAAAAAAATAAAGGTACCGGCTTTCTCAGACAGAAAATAGAGAACTATTAAAAAAGGGAGGAATAGAGATGCACTTTTTATGGACATTGATCGTAGGCGCATTGATTGGAACGATCGCCGGAATGATTACTGGAGAGAAACGAGGTTGTTTGTTCGATATCATTGCAGGACTGGTAGGATCAATGATCGGACAGTCTCTGTTCAGCGAATGGGGACCGCAAGTAGCAGGTATGGCGCTTATACCTTCTATCCTTGGTGCTGTCATTTTTGTTGCAGTGATCTCCTTCTTTTTTGGCCGTTCTCATAAATAGATCGTTCTATCTTGGAAGTTTCTTAGGAAGCTTCTTTTTTAGATAGAAAAAGAATTTTTCCGCTTTTCTGAATATTTTGTTATACTGATAGAGAAACAAATAGAAAGAGGGAATCATCGAATGATGTTACGAGTTGAAAAATTGCGGGAAGCAATGAAAAAAGAAAACGTAGATGGTTTTTTAGTTACAAGTCCATACAATCTGCGCTATCTTACGAATTTCACAGGAACAACAGGGTTAGCAGTGATCACATTAGATAAAGCCTTTTTTGTCACTGACTTTCGGTATACAGAACAAGCCGCAGCGCAAGCGCAAGGTTATGAGATCGTGAAAAATACCGGACCGATCTTGGAAGAAGTCGCAACACTTTGCGCTAAAGAAGAAATCAACGCATTGGCGTTTGAAGAAAGCCATGTAAGTTTTGCCGAATATTCCGTATTGGAAGAAATCATTGAAGAAACAGATCTGATTCCGGTTTCCGGTTTGATCGAAAACCTGCGGGAAGTAAAAGACGAAGATGAGATCGCATTGATCCAACAAGCATGTCACATTGCAGATCAAGGCTTTGATCATATCTTGAAGATGATCCGTCCGGGAATGACAGAAATCGAAGTAGCCAATCAATTGGATTTCTTCATGCGTTCATTAGGAGCGACAAGTGTTTCTTTTGATACGATCGTTGCCAGCGGCTTGCGTTCAGCGATGCCTCACGGAGTTGCCAGCGACAAAGTGATCGAACAGGGAGATTTGATCACGCTAGATTTCGGCTGTTACTACAAAGGCTATGTTTCTGATATGACACGGACCTTTGCGGTGGGAGATCCTGGCGAAAAATTAAAAGAAATCTATCAAGTTGTTCTAGAAGCGCAATTGAAAGTGATCGAAGCGGCTAAACCAGGTATGTCAGGGATCCAATTGGATGCAGTAGCAAGAGATCATATCGCGGCTGCCGGTTACGGCGAAGCATTCGGTCATTCTACCGGTCATGGTATCGGTCTGGAGATCCATGAAGGTCCAAATGTTTCCTTCCGTGCGGAAAAACAATTTGTGCCAGGCAACGTGATCACCGATGAACCAGGTATTTATTTGCCAGGAATCGGCGGTGTCCGGATCGAAGACGATCTATTGATCACTTCAGAAGGAAACACTGTTTTGACTCATTCACCAAAAGAATTGATCATCTTATAAAAGATGAGCTGAAAGAAGCAGCCCTCGTTTTTTGAGGACTGCTTTTTGTTTTCTGAAAAATTTCAAAATATGTCGAACAGAAAAGGGAAGAAATGAAATTTTCTGAAACCTAAAACGGCGTATAATAAATCTATCGTAAGTAGATTAGAGGGAATGAAATGAAAATATTTAGTCAATTTGCCATTATATTATTTTTTTCAGTGTTAGGAGAAGGACTGCGAGTAGTACTGGATCTGCCGGTACCTGGCAGTATTTTAGGGATTTTATTATTGTTTCTGGCTTTTGAATTCAAAGTGATCAATGCCGAAAAAATCGCGCCTACCTGTAATTTTCTATTGAACAATTTGACGATCTTATTTGTTCCGGCGGGAGTAGGTTTGATGAAGTATTATGATGCCATCAAATTTACTTGGCCGATTTTATTAGGGATCGTCGGTGTCTGTGTCATAGCGACACTTGTGACGGTTGGAAAAACTACTGAATTGGTAGAAAAACTGCTGGAACGTCGTCAAGGGGTTGTTGTGGAAGAATTGGAAAAACTGGAAGAAACGTTAGAAGAATCATTAAAAGTAAAAGGCGGGGAATTGGAATGACAGCTGATTTTTTTCAAAACCCGTTAGTGGGACTGACACTAACGATCGTTGTATACTGTTTGATGGAATGGCTGTTGCGCTACGTCCGTATTCCTGTACTTAATCCATTGATTTTGACTGTGGTGTTCATTATCATTTTACTGAAAGTGACGGGTGTTTCTTATGATGACTATAACAAAGGCGCCGACTTTTTGACGATGATGATCACACCCGCGACAGTTGCCTTGGCATTGCCTCTGTATCAAAATCTGGATACGTTGAAGAAAAACAGTTTGCCGGTATTAGTAGCAACGGTCGTAGGGATCGTTACCAATGTGGTGTTGAGCATTGGGATCGGGCGGTTCTTTTCGTTGAAACAGAATATGATCCTTTCGCTGTTGCCAAAATCCGTTACTACAGCGATCTCATTAGATCTATCAAAACAAATGGGAGGCATTTCAGCGGTGACCCTGGCGATCGTAGTGTCTACGGGAATCTTAGGCGCATTGATCGGCAGTCATGTATTCAAACTGTTTCGTATAAAAAGCCCGGTAGCTCGCGGAATCGCATTGGGAAGCACCTCACACGCGATCGGGACGGGAAGAGCGATCGAATTAGGAGAAGTAGAAGGTATTTTATCCGGTCTGTGTATTTGCGTCAATGGAATCGCCACGGTGGTGCTTATGCCGTTTTTGTACAATATGATCAATGGTTTATTTTAAGAAAGTTTCCTTTTCGTCGAACATTTGCTAAAATGAGGCAGAGTTTGGCGAAGGGGTTTTTTTATGTATTTAGCAGCAAGCGCATTGCAAGAAATCGATTATGAATTAGTCAAAAAAGTCGCGATTTTGGAACTTTTTGCGGAAGAAAAATGGTTGACGGCAACCGAGATCGCACGACGGTTGCAGATGGACACGCGTAGTGTAGGAAGAATACGCCATGAATTGATGAAGGAATATCAGCGTTTTACCGGCTCGGATCTTCCGCTTTTTATCCGAGACAAACAAGGGTACCAAATGGTGATCGCGGAAAATGAATTGGAGCAGGAACAGTTTTTGATCCATTTGATTCGTCACACTCTCAGCATCCAAATGCTGGAAGAAATGATCGGTGAAACTGTCGATTCGCTGCATGGTTTCAGCAATGCTTTTTTTATCAGTGAAACAACGGCCCACCGCAAGCTGTCTGAGATCAAGGGACGATTGGCGCGTTCAGGGATCCAATTACGCCGAGGAAGTTATCGACTGGCAGGGGATGAAATGAACGTCCGGATGTATCTTTCTATTTATTATTGGCGGCTGTTTCGTGGAAAAATCTGGCCATTTCGGCAGATCGATCAGCAGATCGTTTCTCAAATCGCCGATGCGACTATGGCTTTTTTTGATGTGGATTTTCATGAAATGAAAAAACGCCGCTTGGAATATCTGATCGCTGCCAGTTTGCTGCGAGAGAGCCAGCATCACAAGATCACTGAAGCAACAGTGGCACCTTATTTAAAACAAAACGATTTGTTCGACTCTTTTTCTCGGGAAATCACGCCTATCCTGCCGGCTTATCACCAGACGGAAACGGCAGTAGGGTATCTATATCTCGCCTTATTGACAAGAGAAGAGTATTATCAACAGGCGGATAAAATGACAGCAATCAAAAAAAACTATCAACAGCAGGAAATTTTGTTCTATCAGCACTACCAGCAAATAACCAGGCAGTTGATCGAAAATTTGCAGACAGAAGACCGACCTCAAGGAAAACAGCTTTTGGATCAAGCACAAGGCTATTTATTGAGTGGTCATTTATTTGTTGAATTATTTCCCAAGCTTGAGCGAGGGATCAATGCTGATTCATTTTGGCGCCCGTCTCTTCAACGGCCAATGTTGCATCAATGGCTCAAAAAGCATTTTGATGAGATTAGAGAAAAGACTGGGGAAGAAAGTTTTTCCGAACACAGTCTGCTGTTTCACCGCTATATGACGATCCTCAAAGAATTGCCGGAATTTTCGCCCCATCTTCCTTGTATCCGAATCTTATTGCTGACAGATCTGCCTTTATTTGAAGAAGATGTCCTGATAAAAGATCTGACCCATTTTTTTAAACGCAATTATCGTTTGCTTTTTTTGCGGAAGCCTTCTGAAGCGTCTTATGATCTTTGTTTGACGACCAGCTATCTTTTGTGGCCGTTAGCATCGGGAATCCCCACGGTTTTGATCACTGAGGAGCTGAAAATGGAGGACTACATACAGCTGATGGAAGTCTTTGAAACGACTGTAAACCAAACAGAAGCGGAAAAATCGAAAGAATCGCTGAAAGGTAAAAGTTCCTTGAGACAAAACGGTTTTATATAGCGTATCCCATGAATTAATGATAAACTATTAACGAATATGTTTCTTAGAATTGTTTTGAGGAGAGTTCTCCTCGGGTTAAGAACATCAAGGAGGATAATAATGATTTCAGTAAATGACTTTAAAACAGGACTGACGATCGAAGTTGACGGCGGCATTTGGCGAGTTGTCGATTTCCAACACGTAAAACCAGGTAAAGGCGCGGCTTTTGTTCGTTCAAAACTAAAAAATCTGCGAACAGGTGCGGTTCAGGAAAAGACATTCCGCGCGGGTGAAAAGGTCGCTAAGGCACAAATCAATAACCGTAAAATGCAATACTTGTACGAAAGCGGCGGCAACCATGTCTTTATGGATCTGGAAACTTATGAACAAATCGAGATCCCAGAAGAACAAATCAAAGAAGAGTTGAAATATACTTTGGAAAATATGGAAGTCAACATCATTATGTACGGATCAGAGATCTTAGGTGTTGAACTGCCAAATACAGTTATCTTGGAAGTAGCAGAAACTGAACCAAATATCAAAGGCGATACTTCTTCTGGCGGATCAAAACCGGCAACAATGGAAACCGGTTTGACTGTCAATGTACCGTTTTTCGTCAACCAAGGAGATAAACTGATCATAAACACAACAGATGGTACGTATGTATCACGAGCATAAGAATGGAGGAAATCAACATGGCTGATGAAAAAAATCTAGTGTTGGATGCCAACCATGAATTAGGAGAAATCGTTATTGCACCGGAAGTGATCGAGGTCATTATCGGGATCGCAGCGTCAAAAGTCGAAGGAATCTACGGTATGCGAGGAACATTCGCCAATAATGTCACAGAATTATTAGGCCGTTCCGCCCACGGCAAAGGCGTTTACTTAACGATCGATGAAGCAGGGATCAAAGTTGATCTATATTGCTATATTAAATATGGTGTGTCAGTACCGAAAACGGCGATGGCAATCCAAGAGCGTGTCAAACAGCAAGTGCTGTTCATGACAGATGTCGAATTAGCGGAAGTCAATGTCCATGTAGTGGCAGTGGTTCCAGAAAAACTTGAACAACCAGATTTAGATGAATTATTTGAAAGTGAAGAGGAAGAAAATGAGTAAAGAAATATCCCGTCACGAGATTCGAAAAATGGCGCTGCAAGCTCTGTTTCCTCTGGATTTCAATCAAGACCTTTCGAAACAAGATGCGATTTTCCATGCGATCGAACTAGAACATCATGAAATCATTGATGAAGAGCAGGAAAACTTTGTGCCGGCTTACTTAGATCTATTAGTTGGCGGCGTCTGTGAGAAAAAAGCTGAATTAGATGAAATGATCCAACAACACTTGAAAAAAGGTTGGAGCATCCAACGTCTTTCTAAAATGGATGTAACGATTTTGCGAATCGCGATTTTTGAGATGCTTTATGTGGACGATGTGCCGAATAAAGTTGTCTTGAATGAAGCAATCGAACTTGCAAAAACTTTCAGTGACGATCAATCCCGTAAATTCGTTAATGGTGTGTTATCAACTATCAATAATGAGTTGACAGCGTGATCGGCATTCGTTTTTGGGATGCAGCCAGAATGGAACTTTCCATTCTGGTTTTTCTTTTGGTGTCTGGAAACGGCCGTACACTTTATAAAGCTATAGCGGCGGTGAAAGCCAAACATCCATGAAAAGAATTTCTTTTTTTCACTAAGAAAGCTTTCGCAAGAAATAATTGCTATGCTAGAATAGGAGCAAACAAGTAAGGGAGTCGATTCCATGGCACAACTGATCAAAGGAAAAGAATTAGCAGAAAGAATGCAGCTTGAACTTGCCGCGGAAGTAAAAGAGCTTGAAAAAGAACAAGTTCGTCCCGGATTGGTAGTTTTGCTGGTGGGGGAAGATCCAGCCAGTCAAACCTATGTAAAAAACAAAGAATTGGCTGCGCAACGGATCGGGATCCGTTCCAAAGTAGAACGATACCCTAGTGACATTTCCGAGGCAGCGTTATTAGCAGAAATCGAAAGATATAATCAAGATGAAGATTATCATGGTATTTTAGTGCAATTGCCATTGCCAAAACAAATAAATGAAGAAAAGATTTTGTTGGCTATCGATCCTAAGAAAGATGTAGATGGATTTCACCCAATGAATCTGGGAAAATTATTCGCCGGTTCACCAGAAATGATCCCTTGTACACCATTTGGCATCATGAAAATGTTTGAAGCCTATGATATCTCTTTAACTGGAAAACAGGCGTTAGTGATCGGCCGCAGTAATATCGTAGGCAAACCGATGGCGCATCTGCTTTTGGCGGAAAATGCCACGGTTACGATCGCCCATTCTCGCACAAAAAATTTAGCGGAATTAGCTAAACAAGCGGATATTTTAGTGGTTGCTATCGGCAGAGGACATTTTGTTACAAAAGAATTCATCAAAGAAGGCGCAGTTGTGATCGATGTAGGTATGAATCGTGATGAGAACGGCAAATTGATCGGAGACGTGAAATTTGACGAAGCAGAACCGCTTGCTTCTTATATCACACCAGTGCCTCGAGGCGTTGGTCCAATGACGATCACGATGCTGATGTACCAAACGATCCAAGCAGCGAAACGTAAGAAATCAGGTGAGTAGATGGAACAGCAGTACTTGACAGTCACTGCATTGACAAAATATTTGAAACGTAAATTTGACGCTGATCCTTATTTGGAACGGGTCTATTTGACTGGCGAGATCTCCAATTTTCGTTTGCGGCCTAACCATCAATATTTCAGTTTGAAAGACGATGGCGCCAAAATTTCTGCGGTAATGTTCAAAGGCGCTTTCGATAAAGTGCGCTTCAAACCTGAAGAAGGAATGAAGGTATTGGTGATTGGCCGTATTTCTTTATATGAAGCAAGCGGCAATTATCAAATCTATGTGGAACACATGGAACCTGACGGCATCGGTGCATTGTATCAAGCCTATGAACAATTAAAAGAAAAACTGGGAGCAGAAGGACTGTTTACTGCACCTAAGCAGCCCATTGTCCGTTTTCCTAAACGAATCGCGGTTTTGACAAGTCCCAGCGGTGCGGTGATCAGAGACATCATTACGACTGTCCGCCGTCGATATCCGATTGCCCAGATCGTATTGTTTCCAACGGTCGTCCAAGGTGATAAAGCGGCAGATGATGTCGTGAAAAATATCCAGAGAGTGGAAGCGCTGGGGAATTTCGATACGCTGATTTTAGGCCGCGGCGGCGGTTCGATCGAGGATCTGTGGCCTTTTAATGAAGAACGGGTGGCTCGTGCGATTTTTTCAGCGAAGACACCGATTATTTCTTCTGTCGGGCATGAAACAGATACTACTATCGCAGATCTTGTGGCTGATGTACGTGCGGCGACTCCCACTGCAGCGGCAGAGCTGGCGGTGCCGGTCTTATCAGAAGAAATCGTCAAAATTAGAGAACGGCGTGCCCGCTTAGAGCAAGCATTTATCTATCAACTACAGAAAAAAAATGAACGCTACCAGCGAGCGTTGAATTCTTATGTCTTCCGTCAGCCAGAACGGTTATACGATGCACAATCCATTAAATTAGATCAATTGAATCAGCGGTTGAAACAACAACTGCAACAACTGGTCTTTGAAAAAGAACGGCAAGCAACTCATACGATCCATCGTTTGCAGCAGGTGATTCCTTTGGCGAGAGTCAGAGAAGAACGGCAAAAAGCAGTATATCTGAGTGAACGCCTGCAAAAACAAAGCCGTCAGTTATTAGAAGACAAAACCCAGTCCTTACAACAACTGATCCAATCCTTGGATTTGCTGAGTCCGTTGAAAATCATGGGACGCGGCTACAGCTATACCACAAAAGAAGAGCGGGTCGTAAAATCCGTGACAGATCTGCGGGTAGGGGATGAACTGCAGGTCCATTATCAAGATGGTCAAGCAAAAGTCCACATCACCGATTTAGTAAAGGAGGAAAACCATGACTAATCCTACATTCGAAGAGTCATTGCAAGAATTAGAACAAATCGTAACAAAATTAGAACAAGGGGATGTCCCGTTAGAAGAAGCGCTGCAGTCTTTTCAAAAAGGCATGATTTTAAGCAAGCAGTGTCAGGATACATTGACAAAAGCAGAAAAAACTCTGACAAAAATGATGTCGGAAAACAACGAAGAAGTCCCATTTGAAGAGGCAGAAGAATGAGATCGTTAAGAGATATCCAACAGAGCCATCTGCCGCAAGTAGAAGCCGAGATGGTCCGTTTTATTACGGAGCATACCAGTCATGAAACTTTGAAGGAAAGTATGCTATATTCAATTCAAGCTGGCGGTAAGCGGCTGCGTCCGTTGATGTTGTTGGCAGCTGTCGCATCTTTTGGCAAAGAGATCACAGATGGCGCGTATCAAATAGCCGCCGCCTTAGAAATGGTCCATACCTACTCATTGATCCATGACGATCTGCCGGCAATGGACAACGATGACCTGCGGCGGGGCAAGCCTACCAATCATGTAGCGTTTGGCGAAGCAATGGCGATCTTGGCGGGTGATGGATTATTGACGGAAGCTTTTCATTTGATGAGTCTAGCGCAAGTTGATGCCAGTCCGAAAATATTGCTCCTGCAGCAATTTTCCAAATTAGCAGGCACCAGCGGAATGGTGGCGGGGCAGGCGGCTGATATCCAAGCAGAAGGGCAGCAGTTGAGTATCGATGAAATTGCCCAAATTCACCAGCATAAAACCGGTGATCTGATCGCTTTTGCTTTTGTCAGTGGAACGGTTCTAGCGGAACAGCCGGAAGAGGTCCTGCTGTCTGTCGAACGTTTTGCTAGACAATTAGGATTGGCTTTTCAAATTCGCGATGATCTGCTGGACGCGACAGCAACAACGGAAGAACTAGGGAAGAACACTCAGCGGGATCAAGAGCTGGCAAAAAGTACGTATCCTGCACTTTTGGGCATTGATGGTGCACGTCAGGCATTGACCCAGACTTTAGCAGCAGCCCAGCATGAAATCGATCAGCTGCAAACAGCTGTAGATTTTCATCCTCAACTATTTGCTGAGTTTATCGAAAAATTCCGTTTATAAAACAGAAAGAGGAAAAACATGAAAAAAGAACGCGTTGACGTTTTGGCGTATCAACAAGGACTATTTGAAACACGAGAACAGGCAAAACGAGGGGTCATGGCAGGATTAGTGTATACCGACAAAAATGAGCGGTTGGATAAACCGGGTGAAAAGATCTCTATCGAAACACCTCTGCAGATCAAAGGACAAAAACTCCCTTACGTTTCTCGCGGAGGATTAAAGCTGGAAAAAGCATTGAAGATCTTTGATTTTACTGTCCGTGATAAAGTCATTTTGGATATCGGGGCATCAACAGGCGGATTTACAGATGTTGCTTTGCAAAACGGGGCAAAGATGAGTTACGCATTGGATGTTGGGTATAACCAGCTTGCCTGGAAAATTCGTCAGGATGAACGGGTAATAGTAATGGAGCGGACGAATTTTCGCTATGCCAAGCCGGAAGACTTTCTTGAAGGAACGCCTGAAGTCGCAACCATCGACGTGTCATTCATTTCTTTAAAATTGATGTTGCCGCCTCTTCATAAGATTTTAGCGGATCAAGGGGATGTCATGGCGTTGATCAAACCGCAATTTGAAGCAGGAAAATCAGCGGTTGGCAAGCATGGTATCGTCCGAGATCCTAAAACCCATATCCAAGTTTTGGAAGAAATCCTATCGTTTGCTGCTAATGAAGGCTATGATGTGAAAAATTTGAGCTTTTCTCCTATCACAGGCGGAGAGGGCAATATCGAATTCATCGTTCATTTGAAGAAAGTACCTAAAACCGGTACAATCTCTGATGAAATCGATATACCAGCGCTAGTGGCAGAAGCCCATCAGCAGCTAGTAAAAGAATAACTATCAAAGGTGAAGACTGGGAGACTGCCGGCAAAGAACCAAGGTTGTCTGATTTTAAGATACGCATTTGTTCTATAAATCTGTAATTAAGCGACTGGAATCGGTTGGACAAATGAGTATGAATAGATAGGCCAACTTGTTCGTCGGTACTCAGTCTGGTTGCCTAGGCTCTTTTTTCTTTATTACCGAACGAAAACTATAGAAGGAGTACATAAGGATGAGAAAAAAAGATCGTCACCGTTTGATCACCCGCTTGCTGAGCGAAAGAAATATCCAAAAGCAGGAAGAATTCGTTGAATTGCTGAAAGAACGCGACATCCAAGTGACGCAAGCCACGATTTCCCGGGATATCAAAGAATTGAAACTGATCAAAGTCCCGTCTTCAGAAGGCGGCTATCGGTATAGTCTGCCGGCTGAAACAGCGGAAGATGTCGGCGCCAAATTGGAAAAGATTTTAAAGGATGCTTTCGTGGCTGTTGATCAGATGGAGAAGTTCGTGATCTTAAAAACATTGCCAGGGAATGCTTCAGCAGCAGCCAATCTGATCGATCGCCGTTTCAAAGAACAATTGTTTGCAACGTTGAACGATGATGACAATGTGTTGATGATCGCCCGGACAGAAGAAGATGCGGCAATGATCCGCCGCGAATTTTTGCAGTATTTATAATCTAGGAGGCCAGTGATGTTACTAGAGCTGACAATTAAAAATTTTGCGATCATTTCAGAATTACATCTGAATTTTCATAAAGGGATGACAGCATTGACCGGAGAGACTGGTGCCGGCAAGTCCATCATTATTGATGCGCTGGGACTGCTGGCAGGCGGCCGCGGTTCAAGCGATTATATCCGTCAAGGCAGCGAGAAATGTCTGTTGGAAGGGTTATTTGAAGTACCTCAACGGGAAGATTTTGCTTTACTGATTAATGAGCTGGGGATCGATACTGAGGAAGAACTGCTGATCGTTCAGCGAGATATGTCCATGAATGGGAAAAACATTTGCCGAGTAAACGGACGGACGATCACATTGGCGAATCTGCGGCGTGTGGGGGCCTTCTTAGTTGATATTCAAGGGCAAAATGAGCATCAAGAATTGTTACAGCCAGAACGTCATTTGTCATTCGTCGATGAGTTCGGTGATGAGAAATATAATGAGACATTAAAAGTCTATCAGCGGGAATATCATGAATACCGCAAGTTGGAACAGCAGATCCGCAAAATTCAGAACAATGAACAATCGTTTGTTCAGCGGATGGATATGCTGCGTTTTCAACAAGAAGAGATCCAGCAGGCACAGCTGCAGATCGGCGAAGAAGAGACCTTGTTGGAAGAGCGGGACAAATTAAGCAACTACCAAAAAATCGTTGACGCCTTTGCACAAAGCTATGCGGCCTTGGCAAGTGAAGGTTCCAATAGTTTGGATGGGGTAGGAATGGCGCTGAATGAGATCCAAGGCATCGCTCATTTGGATAAAGAATTTGAAACGATCGGTGAGAATGTCCAAACAGCCTATTATTTGTTGCAGGACGCGGCTGCAGAGATCTCGCGGCAAATTGACAATCTGGAGTTGGATGAAGAACGACTGGAAGTAGTGGAACAGCGTTTGGATCTGATCCGTCAGCTGAAACGCAAGTATGGTGATTCGATCCCGACGATTTTGGAATATACTGAAAAGATTTCCCAAGAATTAGCAGAAGCTGATTTTTCGGAAGAAAATCTGGAAAAAATGATTCAAACATTGTCTAAAAAAGAAACGCATGTCTGGCAGTTGGCAGAACAAATTCATCAACAACGTAAATTGATCGCTCACCGTTTGGAAAAAGAGGTTGTTCAAGAGTTAAAAGACCTTTATATGGAAAACAGCCAATTTGAAGTTGTATTCAAAGGGCAAGGAAAGACATTGAAAGAAACCGGTTTTGACGAAGTAGAATTTTTCCTGACCACCAATCCAGGAGAACCTTTAAAACCGCTTGTAAAGGTTGCTTCCGGCGGTGAATTATCAAGAATCCTGTTGGCTTTAAAAACGATCTTTTCAAAAACCCAAGGAATCACTAGTATCATTTTTGATGAGGTAGATACGGGCGTTAGCGGACGGGTGGCGCAAGCAATCGCGCAAAAAATCTCGAAGATCGCTCGAAATTCTCAAGTTTTGTGTATCACTCATTTGCCTCAGGTAGCGGCGATCGCTGATTATCAGTACTATATTGCAAAAAAAGTACAGGCAGGACGAACCTCCACGACAGTTCAACAATTGGCAGATACTGAACGTGTTCAAGAAATCGCCCGTATGCTTTCAGGAGCTGAGATCACAGAGTTGACGATCGAGCATGCTAGAGAACTGTTGCAGATGGCTAAAGAGCTTGATGTAAGTAAAACAAACAAATAATGAAAGTGCAGCAAATGACATTGATTTGAGCAGGAAACGTCAAACGATAAAATAAATCTTTATTCATATGTTGGCTGCGAGTTATTTTCAATCGGTACAGCTATTAATCAACAAGAAAAAGCCGAAAAATCGTGATTTTGAATCGACTCCCAATTTTTTGGGAGCCGGTCCAAATTTCCGATTTTTCGGCTTTTTTGTCGGTTTTGATACAGGATTTTCTGCGGAATGCTTAGATAACACTCAAGATAGCTGTTAGGAAAACAGAACCCAGTGTTAAGATCAGCATCGTCCAAATTACTACTTTAGTAACTTTAGAAAATGTACTCGTTGATTTTTTTTCGTTCATGAGACCCATCCTTTTTATCGTTGCTACCCAAAGTTTACATGGAAAGAATCGTTTCTTCAAGTGACAAACGAAAACTTTACAAAAGATTCTTTTTTCTTAAATAATAGATGGCTATATAACAAAAGACCAGTGTGCCGATAGCGATCAAAAAGAATGCGTCATCTCTGGAAGCGAAAGGCAATTTAACATTCATTCCATAAAAACCGCCGATGATCGTCGGGATCGTCAAGACGATCGTCAGCGAGGTCAAAATCTTCATCACGTTATTCAAGTTATTGGAGACGATCGCTGAAAAAATATCAGTCATCTGGTTGACCAGTTTCAAGTGGATTCGAGCAGAGATCATCGATTGTTCAGTTTCTACTAAAATATCATGAAGATGGTTCCGATAGGCATGGTTTTTTTGAAATTCCGGAGAAAGAGCAAGATTATTCAATGCTTGCAGATTCGCTTTTGTCGCTGCTTCAAAAAACACCAGACTTTTTTGGATGTCCATGATTTGATACAGATGTTTATTTTTGGTGGACACTTGGATTTGTCCTTCCAATTTTTCTACTTGGTCTTTGATCATCCGCAGATGGTCGTTATAGGAAAGTACCAAGCGCCATACGATCTGCCATATCAAATTGATGTAATTGCTCATGTCATTATTTGGCAAAGGCTGTTTGAGGACCTTGCTGAAAAATGTTGGATGACGGTTCGATACACTGATCAATTTGTTATCAGCGGTGATGATGAGGGATAAAGGAAACGTCTCAAATTGCAAGTAACCGCTGGGACTTGTGGAAACATAAGGAAATTGAAGCAATAATAAAATAGGACGTTTGAATTTCTCTTGTTCAAGTCCTTCAACACGAGAATTTTCAGCATCATCCAAAATAGCTGATAAATAGTCGATAGGTAGTTGATATTCTTCTGAAAGTGTGCTAATTTCTTGACTTGTTGGCTTCTCTACATGAAGCCATAAAAAATCAGCGGATTTATTTTCATGAGGCACCAGTATTTGGTCATCCACTGTATAATAATACTTCATTTGCTCACATCCTTATCAGTACTATTATAAAGGAAAATCCGAGAGAATTCTTTGAAAATGCTTTTTTATCTTGTGAAAGTTTTTCCTATCTGAATGAACTTTTAAAAGAACTGAAACATCTGTGTAAAGTAAATGAAGTATAGTTACACTAGTTAAGAAGAGGGGAACAATCTAATGGCAAGTTTTTCACCAGTTTTGATTTTTTGGTACTTATTTCCAATCATCGTTTTATTTGCAGCAACTTTTTTAGTTACTACATTTTCTTTACAAAAGCGCTTAAAAATCAAAGCGCCTGATATCAGTATTCCTTTTTTATTTTATGGTTTGCATCAATTGTCGATCAATACATTCAATATGTCGATCCTGCCGTATTTTTTGATCCCTATTTTCTTTTTAGGAATCTTAGTGGCGGTATTTCAAGCCTATTATTATGGAGAGATCTTATACTCCCGTTACCTGAAAATGTTCTGGCGACTGGTGTTTTTGATTTCGATTTTATTGTATGTCATTTTGATAGTGATGAATATTCTTCATTATCTATAAAAAAACTTTTAAATGTCTGCAAAAAAGATATCTTCCTTTTTAAAATCTTTGGTAAAAAATAGTCAAAAAACTTCACACAACATTTTCCAGAAAAGGTGGTGGAATGTGGGGGATTGTGGTAGACTGTGAATATCAGGTGGAGATCGGGGGATATTTGTCGATGTTTATGGGAGAATTCCAACATACGATAGATGCAAAAGGTCGACTAATCGTTCCATCCAAACTACGCGAAAAACTTGGTGAAAAGTTTGTAGTGACTAGAGGATTGGACGGTTGTTTGTTTGGCTACCCGTTACCTGAATGGAATAACTTAGAAGAAAAATTAAACGAGATGCCTCTAGCAAAAAAAGATGCCCGGACGTTTACCAGATACTTTTATTCTGCTGCGACAGAATGCGAGATCGACAAACAAGGACGCATCAATATCCCGGCTACCTTACGAAAACACGCAAACTTATCTAAAAATTGTGTGATCACAGGTGTAGCGAATCGAATCGAGATTTGGGACGAAGAACGCTGGAACGCATTTGCTGTTGAAGCAGAAGAAAACTTTGATGAGATCGCAGAGAACATGATCGACTTTGGATTATAAGATATAGGAAGAGGCAACTAGATGACCGCGGAATTTCAGCACTATACTGTCATGCTAAAAGAAACTGTAGACGGATTGAATATCCAACCTGAAGGAATCTACGTAGATTGTACTTTGGGCGGTGCTGGACACAGTGAGTATTTGCTGAGCCAGTTACAGTCCAAGGGCCATTTGTATGCATTCGACCAAGATCAAAAAGCAATCGATCATGCGAAAAAACGCTTAGCGCCTTATGTTGAAAAAGGGCAAGTTACTTTTATCAAAAGCAATTTTCGTTTTTTGCGGGAAAAACTTGAAGAGATCGGCGTTACGCATGTCGATGGGATTCTTTATGACCTAGGTGTCTCTTCACCACAATTAGATGAAGCACAAAGAGGGTTCAGTTACCATCAAGATGCGCCTTTGGATATGAGGATGGATCAAAGCGCTGCGTTTTCTGCATATAATGTCATCAATGAATATGATTATCATGAATTAGTTAAGATTTTTTACCGTTATGGTGAAGAAAAATTTTCAAAACAGATCGCTCGCGAAATCGAACGAGTTCGGAAAGAACATCCCATCGCAACGACCGGAGAATTAGTGGAGATCATTAAAACAGCTATCCCTGCTCCTGCAAGACGCAAGGGCGGACATCCGGCGAAACGGATCTTCCAAGCTGTCCGAATCGCTGTCAATGATGAACTGGGCGCGATCGAAGACTCATTAGAACAAGCCATCGCGTTATTGAATCCTAAAGGAAGAGTGAGTGTCATCACATTCCATTCCTTAGAAGATCGTATCGTAAAAACAATGTTCAAAGAGTACAGCAGCCCGAAAGATCTTCCACCGGGCTTGCCAGTCATCCCAGAAGAATATCAACCAGAATTAAAATTGATCACAAGAAAGCCGATGGTTGCTTCAGAAGCCGAGCTTGCTGAAAACAATCGTTCAAGAAGTGCAAAACTGCGGATCGCAGAGAAAGTGAGAAGGAAGGAGAGTTAAGATGGCGGAATTGAAAGCCCACGATTATGGTTACACAGAACCACTCATCGAAATACCGCAACAAGAAAAACCCACGCAACCGTCTACTGATCGCCCAGAGATCATCGTGGTACCTCAATCTCCAGCTCACAAACTTAAAAAAATCAGCAAGATCGAAAAGTTGATCGGTGTGTTCTTATTAGGAGCTATGATCGGACTTGCCGTTCTTACGATTTATGTGCGTACGGATATTAGTCAGCTTGAACATGATGTTTCATTGATCCAAGCAGAAACGACTCAAAAGAAAGAAGACTCGACACGTCTGGAGCAAGAAAAAAGCGAGCTTTCCAAGACAGATCGCATTAAAAAAATTGCCGAAGAAAAAGGCATGACAATCAATGATGATAACTTAAGGAAAGTGAAATAAATGAGTTTTAAACGAATCAAGAGCTATATCAAAAGTAAAAATTTAAATCCGATGAACAATCGCAAAAAAGTAGGTATTATTTTGTTTGCTACGAGTATTGGGTTGTTCTTTTTGTTTGCCGCCCGAATGTCTTACTTGGTGGTGGTAGGTAGAGTTGCCGGTACTTCATTAAAAGAAAAAACAGAAGCGCTATACCAAGGTTCCAGTGTAGTAAAAGCCCGCCGCGGAACGATTTATGACCGCAATGGCGTAGCAATTGCCGAAGACGCCACTTCTTATTCTGTCAAAGCGATTTTATCTAAGACCTATATGACAGGTACGAAAAAGCTTTATGCGCAAGAAAAGGATTTCGATAAATTAGCAGAGATCCTTCACAAAGAATTGGGCATGGATAAAGATTACGCGATCGATATGCTGGAAAAAGGCGCGAAAGCAGAGCAATACCAAGTGGAATTTGGTGAAAGAGGAAAAAACATCACACTTGAGAAAAAAGAAAAAATCGAAAAGGATCTGAAAGATCAAGACCTTGCCGGTTTATACTTTGATGAGCACCCTGCTCGTATCTATCCTAATGGCGTTTTTTCTTCTCATTTTATCGGTATCGCTGAACCAGTGGTAGATAAGAATGGCGTTGACAAAGGCTTGGAAGGAAAATTTGGTTTGGAAGCTGCCTATGATGATCTATTGAGCGGGACAGACGGCAAGATCGTATATCAGAAAGACAATTTCCAAAATCCATTGCCAGGAACAGTGGCGGAAGAAAAGAAGGCAAAAGACGGACAAGATATCTATACGACTCTTGACAGTCGTTTGCAGTCTTATCTTGAAACTTTGATGGATCAGTCCAACAAAGAATACAAACCAGAAAATATGACAGCTATGCTGATGAAGGCCGATACTGGAGAAATCATTGCGATGTCGCAACGACCAACCTTCAATCCTGAAACCAAAACAGAACTTTCTAAAAAAGGGTTTGAATGGCGCAATCTGCTGGTACAAGATCGTTATGAACCAGGTTCGACAATGAAGACGATGCTGACAGCCGCTGCTATCAACGAAGGGGTCTTCAATGAAAATGAGACCTTCGTATCAGGAAAGATCAAGGTCGCAGACACTACTATCAACGACCATGACTTTGGTGCAAAAGGTGTATTGACGATGCGCCAAGCATTGTCTTGGTCAAGTAATGTCGGAATGGTAAAACTGGAAGAGAAACTTGGTTGGAGTCGCTGGTCTCGTTATTTGCATCAATTTGGTTTCGGAAAAAGTACTTACTCCGGATTGCCTGACGAAAATACCGGGATCTTACCTGGCGATAACGTCGTCGACCAAGCAATGAGTTCATTTGGTCAAGCGATCGGTGTGACAAATTTCCAAATGATGCAGGCGTTCACGGCGATCGCCAATGATGGTGAGATGCTGAAACCACAATACATCAGTAAAATTGCTGATCCAGATACAGGCAAAGAGCGAGTCAATGAACCGGAAGTCGTCGGTCATCCGATTTCGGCAGAGGCTTCGGAAAAAGTCCGCGAGTATATGCGGGATGTCGTTGAAAGTGAAAATTACGGAAGTGCCTATAACCAATACAAAGTTCCTGGTTATAATATCGCCGCTAAGACAGGGACAGCGCAAGTCGTCGGCGAAAACGGCGGTTATCTGGAAGGTGCGACAGCGTATCTGTATTCGATCGTTGAGATGATCCCAGCGGAAAAACCAGAGTATATCTTGTATATGACGATGAAAACACCAGAAACTTGGGAACAAAAAGCCCTAGGGAATATCGGTAATCCTTTATTAAAACGTGCGATGGATCTTAAAGAAGCAGATGAAAATCAGCCTACAAAACATGATTCAGAAACGATTACAGTGGCCGATTATCGTAATCTCGATGTGGATACTGCCGCAGGCGACGCATCAAAAAGCGGATTGAATCCTGTGATCATCGGTGATGGGGATAAAGTAAAAGAACAATCGACGCCAAGTGGTTCAGAATTGATGTCTTCAGAACGACTGCTGTTGAAAACCACCGGCGATGAATTCGATATGCCGGATACCACCGGCTGGTCAAAATCGGATCTGATGAAATTAGGCGACCTGTTGGGGATCACGGTTGATTTTGAAGGAGAAGGCTATTGTGTGGCTCAAAGTATTGAACCATTTGAAAAAATAAAAGAGACAGATAAAGTAACATTTACGTTGCAGAATAATTGATTTGAGGAGAGAACAAGATGGAATGGACAGAAATGCTATTGCCGGTCGTAAGCAGCTTTGCGATGACTTTTGCGATGATGCCGCTGTTTATCGGTTATTTTAGAATGAAACAATTTGGACAAGAAATTAGAGATGAAGGTCCTAAGTGGCACAATGTCAAAGCAGGAACACCAACGATGGGCGGTGTCGTTTTCCTGATCGCCAGTATTTTAACTGGGATCTGGGTCGGAGCTTGGCAAAAAAGTTTGACACCAGCATTGTTCATTCTGCTGTTCATCCTTTTTCTATATGGTCTGCTAGGCTTTTTGGATGATTTTATCAAACTTTTCAAAAAGCGGAATATGGGTTTGACTTCATTGCAAAAATTGATCGGTCAAATCGTTGGAGCAGTAGTTTTCTACGGTGTTTATCTGATGGACGGCAACGCTAATACATTGAATCTTTTTGGCTATGATCTGAATCTGTCGATCATTTACGGCGTTTTTGTCGTCTTCTGGTTGGTGGGCTTCTCCAATGCTGTCAACTTAACAGACGGGATCGACGGTCTTGTGTCGGTTCTGGGGATCATCTCCTTTGCGACTTACGGAATCATCGCATGGAAACAAAATCAAATCGATGTGTTGATCATTTGTTTGAGTGTCATCGGCGGATTGATCGGCTTCTTCCCTTACAATAAAAAACCTGCTAAAATCTTTATGGGTGATGTAGGTTCATTGGCATTAGGCGGATTGCTGGCAGCAATTTCGATTCTTCTGCATCAAGAATGGACACTATTGCTGATAGGATTAGTCTATGTATGTGAAACCGCAAGCGTGATGCTGCAAGTGACATCCTTCAAGCTGACAGGCAAACGTATCTTTAAAATGTCACCGATCCACCATCATTTTGAAATGAGCGGCTGGTCTGAATGGCGAATCGATATCACTTTTTGGATCGTTGCGTTGATTTGCTCAATCGTTACTTTAGTGATCGTTCTGTAGGAGATGGAAAAAATGAAGAAAATCAAAGATTATGAAAATAAAAAAGTTCTTGTGCTGGGATTAGCAAAGAGTGGATTTAGTGCGGCCAAACTGTTACATGAGTTGGGCGCACTTGTTACCGTTAATGACGGAAAACCATTTGACGAAAATCCTGAGGCACAAGATCTTTTAGCATTAGGGGTCAAAGTGATCACCGGACAGCATCCTATCGAGCTGCTGGATGAAGGTTTTTCTTTGATCGTAAAAAATCCGGGAATTCCGTATTCTCAACCCCTTGTTCAAAAAGCGCTAGAAAAACAAATCCCGATCATAACCGAAGTAGAACTTGCGTATCAGATCGCGGAATGTCCGATCATCGGTATCACCGGTACTAACGGAAAAACAACTACCACGACAATGATCGAACGGGCACTGAATAACGGTTTGTCGAAAGGACGCGCCCACTTGTCAGGAAATATCGGTTTTCCTGCCAGTTCTGTTGCTGAAACAGCAAAGCGTGATGATATATTAGTTATGGAGCTTTCAAGCTTTCAATTAATGGGACTTAGAACGTTCCATCCTAAGATAGCAGTGATCACGAATATTTATGAAGCGCATTTGGATTATCATGGAACACGGGCAGAATATGTCCGAGCTAAATGGCATCTTCAAGAAAATATGACTGCTGAAGATCATTTGGTCTTGAATTGGGACCAAGAAGAACTTCGGAAGTTAAGTGCTCAGACGAAAGCAACAGTTGTTCCGTTTTCATCAAAAGAAGAAGTTGATGGAGCTTATCTTGCAGGAGATACACTGTATTTCCGCGGAGAAGCTATCATGAAAGCCAATCAGCTGGGAGTACCAGGCAAGCACAATATTGAAAATGCACTGGCTGCGATAGCTACAGCTAAGATCGAAGGGATCGCCTCAGAAGCTATTGCGCAAGCGTTGGCACAGTTTACCGGTGTACCTCACCGGACACAGTTCGTTGATGTGATCCAACAACGTCGTTTCTACAATGACTCTAAGGCAACCAATATTTTGGCGACAGAAATGGCGCTAGGCGGTTTCGACCATCAGAAATTGATTTTATTAGCTGGAGGTTTGGATCGGGGAAATTCATTTGATGATTTGATCCCATCGTTAAAAGGGCTTAAAGCTATACTGCTGTTTGGAGAAACGAAAAACAAACTAGCAGAAGCTGCCAAAAAAGCCGGGATCCCTGAGATCATCTTAACTGAAAACGTTGAGACAGCGGTTCCTCTTGCGTATGATCTAAGTGCAGAAGGAGATACGATCTTGTTATCGCCTGCAAATGCCAGCTGGGATCAATACCCAAACTTTGAAGTTCGCGGTGATCGATTTGTTGCTGCAGTAGAAACATTGAAAATCCAAAAAGAAATGAGCGAAACTGAGTGAAAGTTTTAGTAACTGGAGGCGGTACCGGCGGGCACATCTATCCGGCACTGGCTTTTGTCAAATATGTGAAATCACAGGACCCCTCCGCTGAATTTTTATACGTAGGCGGAAAAAGAGGGTTGGAAAATAAGATTCTGCCTAAAACCGATATTCCATTCAAAACATTAGAGATACAAGGATTCAAGCGCAAGCTTTCCTTTGACAATGTCAAAACGGTCCAACTTTTTATCAAAAGCATCCATCAAGCAAAAAAAATTCTGAAGGAATTCCAGCCAGATGTCGTGATTGGGACTGGCGGTTATGTTTCTGGTGCAGTTGTCTATGGGGCGGCCAAGTTGAAGATTCCTACGATCGTCCATGAACAAAACAGCGTGCCAGGTATCACAAATAAATTTTTGAGCCGGTACGTTGATCGGGTCGCGCTAGCTTTTCCTGACGCTGCCCAATTTTTCCCTGAAAGAAAAACAGTGCTCGTTGGTAATCCACGTGCCACAGAAGTCCGCGACGTTGCCAAAACGTCTATTCTGTCCGAATATCATTTAGATCCAGACAAAGAAACGGTCTTGATCTTTGGCGGCAGCCAAGGTGCATTAAAGTTGAATCGTGCGGTGGTCGACGCATTGCCCCGCTTTGCTGAAAAAAATTATCAAGTATTGTATGCTTCTGGTGAACGATATTTTGAAGAAATCAAAAAGAATCTTGATTTTTCTTTAGAAGAATTGACAAATATCAGTGTTCAACCCTATATTGATAAAATGGCGGAGGTCATGGCAAATTCCAGTCTGCTGATTGGGCGTGCCGGAGCAACCTCTATCGCTGAATTTACTGCACTGGGGCTTCCAGCAATCTTGATCCCAAGTCCTTACGTTACAAACGATCATCAAACGAAAAACGCGCAGAGTCTAGCAGATCACGGCGCTGTCAAAATGATCCGGGATGAAGAATTGACTGGAGATCTGCTGGTTGCCACGATTGATGAAATCATGGAAGATCAGCAACTACGAAGCAGCATGGCTGCGGCTTCCAAAGAACAAGGAATCCCTGATGCAGCTGAACGCTTATATGGTTTAGTAAAAGAAGTGATCTAAACGTCATAATTATTAAGGTGGTGATTATCATCAGTAAAAAAGAGAAGGAAGACAAGGCAAATGAAGCCGAAGAGCAGACCAGCGAAGAACAGCTGACGCCTTGGCAAAAAGCCAATCTGCAATATCTGAAAGAAAAAGGCGATGAGCCTACGTGGTCACCGGCAGTTATTGACGGCCAAGGGGAAGAACATGAAGAAAGCGAAGAACCTGCTGAAGCAGAACCGACGGAAACGAATGAACAGACAGAGGAAACGTCTGAAGAAGTTTCCGGTGAACCAGCCAACGGATCATTCGCTGATCGTTTGCCTAAATTGAAGATGCAGCGTGATTCGTTACTTTATCGCCGACTTACTTTTCTCATCATTTTGTTTTCCATCCCATTACTGTTTACGATCTACTATGTGTCGCCATTGAGTAAATTGGCAAAGGTCACTGTGACAGGAAATAGGAAATTGACAACAGAAGCGGTTCTGCAAGCAGCTGATTTCAAACTGCAGGACAATCTATGGAGCCAATTTTTTCATCGAGAAAAAAATCAAGAAAAATTGGAAAAAGCACAGCCGCGGATCAAACGTACACGCGTGGCGATCGAGAATTTCAATCAATTCCATTTAACAGTGACTGAGTATCGAGAAGTCGCAATGTTAGCGAAAGGAAACGAATACTCGCCGATTTTGGAAAACGGTCAGGTCATGGATGAAACGTTGAAAAAAGATGAACAGAATCTGCCTATTTTGGAAGATTTTAAATCAGAAAAGAAAATTTTAGCAGTCCTGCAGAACTATCAAAAACTGACACCAAAAATCCGCAGCGGCATCTCGCAGATCAAATATACACCGACGAAAAGCAATGATGAACTGTTGAAACTGTACATGAATGACGGCAATCAAGTAATCGTCAATATTTCGAATCTTACCCAACAGATGCGTTATTATCCCCAAGTTGCCAAGGATATGAAAGAAAAAGGAGTCGTCGATATGGAGGTAGGAATCTTCACCTATCCTTACCCGAAAGAAGACGAAGAGACGACTACAACGAGTACGGAAGAAAACACAGAAAACAATCAATAAAATTGGCTAAAATTTTCGGAGATTTTTTCTCTAACAGGTTTCTAAAAAGCGGTTTTTTATGGTAGAATTGGTAACAGTGAATAAATTATCTAAATGATATATAAATTACGAACAATATTTGTTCGCGGTATATGGAATAAAGTAGGAGGGAATCCCATTCATGGCAAAGACGGGAATGTATGTAGGTCTTGATATCGGTACTACTTCAGTAAAAGTAGTGGTTGCTGAATATGTGGACAGCCAAATGAATATCATTGGCGTAGGGAATGCTAAATCAGAAGGAATCAATCGCGGAATCATCGTTGATATCGAAAAAACGGTGCATGCGATTCAACGCGCAGTAAGACAAGCAGAAGAAAAAGCCGGTATCCAAATCCGCAGTGTGAGTGTTGGCGTGCCAGCAAATCTGTTAGAAGTCGAAAATTGCCAAGGAATGATCGCTGTTAACAGCGATTCAAAAGAAATTACCGATGAGGATGTACGCAATGTGGCATCCGCAGCACTCGTTCGTTCTACCCCTCCAGAAAGACAAATCATCGCGATTTTACCACAAGAATTCACCGTTGACGGCTTTGAAGGTATCAAAGATCCGCGGGGAATGATCGGTGTTCGTTTAGAAATGTTCGGTATGGTATACACAGGACCTAAAACAATTCTTCACAATATCCGTAAATGCGTGGAAAAAGCTGGACTTGTCGTAAATGAATTGGTGATCACACCTCTTGCGTTGACCGAAACGATCTTATCCGATGGTGAAAAAGACTTTGGAACGATCGTGATCGACATTGGCGGCGGACAAACAACGACTTCTGTGATGCATGACAAACAATTGAAATTTACTCATGTCAATCAAGAAGGCGGCGAATACGTAACAAAAGATATCTCTACGGTATTGAATACATCATTCAATAATGCAGAGGCATTAAAGATCAATTATGGCGATGCTTATCCTGAGCGTACTTCTGCCAGCGAAGAATTTCCAGTCGATGTGATCGGCAAATCCGAACCGGTGAAAATTGACGAACGCTATTTGTCAGAAGTAATCGAAGCACGGATGGAACAGATCTTCAACAAATCAAAAGAAGTTTTGGAAGAAATCGACGCTTTGAGCTTGCCAGGAGGGATCATCTTGACAGGTGGTGCTGCCAGTTTGCCAGGCGTGGTCGATTTAGCACAAGAAGTTTTCGGAGTAAACGTAAAACTGTATGTGCCTAATCACATGGGACTTCGTAATCCAGTGTTTACGAACGTTATCAGTATCGTTGACTATACAGCGAATTTAAGTGAAGTGTATCAATTAGCTAAAATCGCTGTTACTGGTGAAAAAGTCCAACCAGTCCAACAACAACCGGCTGCAGTACAGCAAGAAGTGAACTATGAAAATTATGATACGACTGAAGAAACTTACGAAGAAGAAGAAGATAAACCAAAAGAAAGCGTAACGGATAAGATAAAAGACTTCTTTTCCAATATTTTCGATTAATCAATCTCAGGAGGAGTAAACACTATGGAATTTTCAATTGATAATAACATCAATGACGGCGCTGTGATCAAAGTGATCGGTGTCGGCGGCGGCGGCGGAAATGCTGTCAACCGTATGATTGAAGAAAACGTAAAAGGCGTAGAATTCATTACTGCCAATACTGATGTCCAAGCATTAAAAAACTCAAAAGCAGAAACAGTTATCCAATTAGGCCCTAAATATACGCGTGGTTTGGGTGCCGGCTCTCAACCAGAAGTTGGCCAAAAAGCAGCTGAAGAAAGTGAAGAATCGATCCGTGAAGCCTTAGAAGGCGCGGACATGATCTTTATCACTGCCGGAATGGGCGGCGGTACCGGTACTGGTGCAGCACCGATCGTAGCGAAGATCTCAAAAGAAATCGGCGCATTGACAGTCGGTGTCGTGACTCGTCCATTTACATTTGAAGGACCAAAACGCGGACGTTTTGCCGCTGAAGGAATCGCAAAATTAAAAGAAAATGTCGATACATTATTGATCATTTCTAACAATCGCTTGTTGGAAGTCGTTGATAAGAAGACTCCTATGCTGGAAGCTTTCCGCGAAGCAGACAATGTGCTGCGTCAAGGTGTTCAAGGCATCTCTGATTTGATCACAGCACCAGGCTATGTGAACTTGGACTTTGCTGACGTGAAAACTGTTATGGAAAACCAAGGAACTGCATTGATGGGAATCGGTGTTGCCAGCGGTGAAGACCGTGTGATCGAAGCAACGAAAAAAGCTATTTCTTCTCCATTGTTGGAAACATCTATCGATGGCGCTGAACAAGTCTTGCTGAATATCACCGGCGGGTTGGATATGACATTATTTGAAGCACAAGATGCTTCTGATATCGTGGCAAATGCTGCGACAGGTGATGTGAACATCATCTTAGGTACTTCCATCAATGAAGAATTGGGCGATGAGATCCGTGTAACAGTCATCGCGACAGGGATCGATCCAACAAAAAAGGAGCCTAGATCCAACCGCACTTCTCGACAAACCCAACTTCATAATGTACCCCAAAAACCGGTTTTAGATATGGATCAAGCTAAACCATTGCAAGAAGAAGAAAATGGGTTCGGCGATTGGGACATCCGTAAAGAACAAAACGTTCGCCCAAAAGTGGATGACACACAATTTGATACGATCGAAAAGAAAGAATTCGATACATTCAATCGTGATGAAGTGAAATCAAATGACGACGATGAATTGAGCACACCGCCATTTTTCCGTCGCAAACGATAGGAGGCAGAGCACATGATTTCTGACAACTTGCGGGAGGTCCGACAAGAGATACAGAACTCATGTGCTCTTGTTGGTAGAAAAGAAGATTCGGTGACTTTGATCGCCGTGACTAAAACGGTTGACAGCGAAAAGACGAAACAGGTGGTCCAAGCTGGTATCTTGGATTGTGCCGAAAACCGTGCTGAAAAATTTTTAGAAAAAAAACAAGAACTGGCTGATTTTCCGCAGATTACATGGCATTTTATTGGTAATTTACAACGCAGAAAGGTAAAATTAGTTATAAATGAGATAGATTATTTCCATGCATTAGACAGTTTGAAGCTGGCTGCTGAGATCCAGAAAAGAGCAGAGCATGTTATCAAATGTTTTGTTGAAGTAAATGTTTCAGGTGAAGAAAGCAAGCAGGGGATCACACCTGCGGAACTTTCGGGATTTATCGAAGAATTGAAGGCGTTCGATCGTATACAAGTTGTTGGGTTAATGACGATGGCGCCGGCTGATTCAACAAAAGAACAACAACACGAGATTTTCCGAACCTTACGGCAACTTCAAGAAAAAGTCAGAGAATGCCATTTATCTTATGCACCTTGTACGGAATTAAGTATGGGGATGAGTAACGATTTTTCCGTTGCTATCCAAGAAGGCGCAACGTTCATACGGGTAGGAACAGCATTAGTTAAAGACATGTAAAAGGAGGAAATTAGATGTCGATTTTGAGTAAAGCAGCTAATTTTTTTGGGTTGGCTGATGAAGAATACGAGTTTGATGGTTATGCTACAACAGAACAGCCCGTTGTCCAACAAGCTGTTCTGCAAAAACAACCTGTGTCTGCCACGCCGCGTTATCAGGAAAAGGCTGAGACTGTAAAAAAAGAAGTACCGCGAACAGTCATCAGAAAACAAACACAACAAACAAAACCAGTACAGCAGACGCAATCAAAGCCTGTGGTACATGAAGAAAAGAAAGTTGTTTCATTGCATCAGCCGCAAGCCAATGTCCAAGCAACGCGACCAAGCAGAAAACAAAATGAAGTAAAACAAAGCCAAGCGGGTAAAATCACGATCATTGAACCGCGTGTCTATTCAGAAGCGATGAATATCGCTAAACACATTTTAAACAACGAATCTGTATTGGTAAATTTTCATCTTGTGGAGGAAGAACAAGCTAGACGTATCGTTGACTTCCTAACGGGAACAGTCTATGCGCAAGATGGTGATATCAAACGAGTGGGGGACGAAATCTTTTTATGTACGCCAAAGGGTGTTGAGATCGATGGAGCTGCCCAAAATCTAGTTGATACCAATCTTTTTGATTTGTAGAACCAAGGAGGAAGCAATTATTTATTTATTACTTTATTACTTTAGCAGAGCAATCTATCTATATACGATATTATTAGTGGTTTACGCGCTGCTCTCATGGTTTCCCGGCGGTTATCAATCGGCGATCGGTCGATTTTTAAGAAAAATCTGCGAACCATACCTAAGTCTATTTGATCGTTTGCCGCTGCATATTGGTCCGATTGATTTCACGATCGCAGTGGCTATTATTGTTTTGAACTTAGCGAGCGAAGCGTTGATCATGATCATAACAAGATTTTTAATTTGAATGTAAGGGGAGGATTTCTTTGGATACAAATGTTTATCAGCATTTTCGTACGGAAGAATACCCTTTTATTGACGCTGTTCAAGATTGGATTGAGCAAGTTCAAATGCAATATGCGCCGTATCTTACCGACTTTTTAGATCCGCGCCAAGCATATATTTTAGAAACATTTGTGCGGCAGACGGCTGATCTGAAATTTCAGTTTTACGGCGGATACCAACACGCCGAGCGACAACGCTGTTTGATTTTCCCCGATTACTATGAAGCAACGAGCAAGGATTTTGAGATCACACTTTTTGAGATCAATTATCCTACTAAATTTGCTACACTGAGTCATGGGAAAGTTTTAGGGACACTTGTGAGCACGGGGATCAAACGGGAGTTTTTTGGGGACATCATTTCTGATGGTGTCAATTGGCAAGTCTTTGTGGCTTCAGAGGTCAGCAGCTTTGTCCAATTACAAGTGACTAAAATCGGCAATGTCAGTGTTCGATTGGAAGAAAAAAGCTATACAGAGATTTTACTTCCAAAAGACAATTGGACAGAAGAACGGACGACTGTCAGTTCTTTGCGTTTGGATACAGTGATATCCAGTGTATATAATATTTCCCGGCAACGATCGAAACAGTTGATCGAAACCGGTAAAGTCAAAGTCAACTGGACAGAGGCAGCACGACCAGATTTTGTTCTGGATTTACTGGACATCGTTTCAGTAAGAGGATTTGGTCGTTTACAGATACAAGGGCTGGAAGGAACAACAAAAAAAGAAAAGATCAGGCTGTTACTTGGTGTATTACGTAAATAACGAATAAAGGTGGAATGAATTATGGCATTATCTCCATTAGACATCCAAAACAAGAGTTTTTCTGTAAAAATGAGAGGATATAATCAAGACGAGGTCGATGATTTCTTAGATATCGTTGTTCGCGATTACGAAGAATTGGTACAAAAAAATCGTGAGATGGAAAAAGCCCTTAAACATGCAGAAGAAAAATTGGAATACTTCAACGAGTTGAAAGATGCGTTGAATCAATCGATCATCGTTGCGCAAGATACTGCTGATAAAGTCAAAACAAGCGCAAGCAAAGAATCAGAAGTCATCGTGACATCTGCCCAAAATAAAGCAGATGAAATGATCGCCAACGCTGAAAAACAAGCACATCAATTAACATCTTCTGCACAACAACGGGCAAAAGAGATCTTAAATGACGCGACACAAAACGCGCGGCAATTAGCAACAGAAACCAATGATCTGAAGACCAAGACACGTGTCTTCCATCAAAACTTGGCATTGATGCTGCAATCACAATTAGAACAAGTCAAAAGTCCTGAGTGGGATGAGATCTTAAAACCATTTTCAAGCTATGTCCAAGATGGACATGAAGTTTTCAAAGAACTTGTAGCAAAAGAGCTTGACAACGAAAATGTTTCTGAAGTAAACTCAGAAGCAGAAACAAACAAAACTGACGGTGTTTCAGTTGTAGAATCAAGTGAAAAAATCATCGGTGTCCCTGAAAAGGAAGTCACCACTCTTGATGACGCAAAAGAACTTTTGAACAAAATCGAAGATAAAGACCAATAGATAGAACAGAAAAGCTAGTTGCATTTTGTCAGCGAACTGGAGATGGTGAGAGTCCAGCGAAACCCTGCAAGTAGAAAGATCCTCTATCGGTTTTGACTGCGAATCTTAGTAGCAGTCAACGGGTGATCTCGTTAGCGATCACAAGAGGAAATCTAGCGATAGGTTTTAAATTTTGGGTGGTAACACGACAAACGTTCGTCCCGGTTCAGGGATGAGCGTTTTTTTATTTTCTATAAGGATAACGAATGACAAGATATCCGTGTAAAGTTTTGTTAATTCACAAAAAAGGAGCGAGTCATAGATGAAAATCAAAGACACATTGCATTTAGGAAAAACCGCTTTTCCAATGCGGGGCAATCTGCCAAATCGCGAAGCAGAATGGCAAAAAGATTGGGAAGAACAAAAAATTTATGAGCGCCGCCAAAAATTGAATGAAGGAAAACCATCATTTGTCTTACATGATGGACCTCCATATGCAAATGGCAATATCCATTTAGGACACGCATTAAATAAAATCAGTAAAGACATCATTATCCGGTCCAAATCAATGTCCGGTTTCCGTGCCCCTTACGTTCCAGGATGGGATACACATGGACTGCCAATTGAACAGGTTTTGGCAAACAAAGGTGTAAAACGTAAAGAAATGTCAATGGCTGAATACTTGGAAAAATGTCGTGAATACGCGCTTTCCCAAGTAAATAAACAACGAGAAGATTTCAAACGTCTTGGCGTTGCCGGCGATTGGGAACATCCTTATGTCACTTTAGATCCTTCTTACGAAGCAGCACAAGTACGAGTATTTGGGAAGATGGCAGAAAAAGGATACATCTATAAAGGATTAAAACCAATTTATTGGTCACCATCAAGCGAGTCTTCATTAGCAGAAGCTGAGATCGAATATAAAGATGTCAAATCTCCATCGATTTATGTTGCTTTTAATGTAAAAGACGGCAAAGGAATCCTTGATGAAGATACCGCTTTTGTTATCTGGACAACGACACCTTGGACATTACCAGCAAACCAAGGGATCGCGGTAAATCCGAAATTCGCTTATGTACAAGTCGAAGCTGACGGCCGCAAATTTGTAGTGGCAAAAGATTTGATCGAAGCAGTCCAATCTGCACTTGGTTGGGAAAATGTAACAGTGCTAAAAGAATTTGCCGGACAAGAAATGGAATACATGACCGCACGTCATCCATTTTATGATCGCGAGTCATTAGTGATTTTAGGTGATCACGTTACTTTAGACGCCGGTACCGGATTAGTCCATACTGCTCCTGGACACGGGGAAGATGACTATATCGCTGGTAATAAATATAAATTGCCGGTTGTGTCACCGGTTGATTCAAAAGGTCTGTTTACAGAAGAAGCTCCTGGTTTTGAAGGCATCTTCTATGATAAAGCAAATCCAATGATCACTGATTTGTTAAAAGAAAAAGGCGCTTTGCTGAAATTGGACTTCTTTACCCATAGTTATCCTCATGACTGGCGGACGAAAAAACCGGTCATCTATCGGGCAACACCACAATGGTTTGCATCTATCGATAAATTCCGTCAAAACATTTTGGATGAAGTGGAAAAAGTGGATTGGGTCATTCCATGGGGCAAAACGCGTCTATACAACATGATCCGCGATCGCGGCGACTGGGTAATCTCCCGCCAACGGGCATGGGGCGTACCGCTTCCGATTTTCTATGCTGAAAACGGAGAAGAAATCATTACACCGGAAACCATCGAGCATGTAGCAAAATTATTTGCGGAACACGGATCGACTATCTGGTTTGAAAAAGAAGCAAAAGATCTTCTTCCAGAAGGATTTACTCATCCCGGCTCTCCAAACGGCGAATTTACAAAAGAAAAAGATATCATGGATGTTTGGTTTGATTCCGGTTCTTCACACGAAGCTGTTTTGCGTCAACGACCAGAATTATCATTCCCGGCTGATTTGTATCTAGAAGGTTCTGATCAATACCGCGGCTGGTTCAACTCAAGTATCACAACAAGTGTTGCGATCAATGGGGTAGCACCTTATAAAGCCGTCTTGTCTCAAGGATTTACATTAGACGGTGAAGGCCGAAAAATGAGTAAGTCATTAGGCAATACGATCGCTCCTGATAAAGTTATCAATCAAATGGGCGCGGATATCTTGCGCTTATGGGTAAGCAGTGTCGATTATGAAGCCGATGTTCGGGTTTCTATGGACATCTTGAAACAAGTCGCAGAAGTTTACCGCAAGATCAGAAACACGATGCGTTTCTTGTTGGCAAACACTACTGATTTTGAGCCAAGCAAAGATGCGGTAGCTTACGAAGATTTGCGTTCTGTCGATAAATATATGACTGTACGTTTGAATCAAGTCATCAAAGAAATCCGTGAAGAAGGATATGAAAAATACAACTTCTTGCACATCTACAAGACAGTAATGAACTTCTTGACGGTAGATTTGTCATCTTTCTATCTGGACTTTGCTAAAGATGTCGTTTATATCGAAGCAGAAGATGACGCACAACGCCGCTGCATGCAAACAGTCTTTTACCAAACAGCTGTCGCTTTGACGAAATTGTTGACACCGATCATCCCGCACACAGCAGAAGAAGTTTGGTCTTTCTTGAAGGAAGAAGAAGACTATGTCCAATTAGCTGAGTTTCCTGCTTATGAAGAATATCCAAATCAACAAGAATTGATGGATACTTGGACAGCCTTTATGACATTTAGAGATGATGTGTTGAAGGCATTGGAAAATGCACGGAACAAAAAACTGATCGGAAAATCATTGGAAGCCAAATTAACTGTCTATCCAAATGAACAAACTTCAGCTGTATTGCAAGCAGTCAATGCTGATCTTGCGCAATTGTTGATCGTGTCACCAGATTATTTTGAAGTTAAACCTGCTGGTACACAGGCTCCTGAAGAAGCGGATCAATTTGCAGATGTTGCGTTGTTAGTGGAAAAAGCTGACGGACATGTGTGTGATCGATGCCGTCAAGTCCGAAATGATGTAGGGGTAGATGAAAAACTGCCAACTCTTTGCGGACGCTGCGCGCATATCGTCGAAGAAAACTATTCAGATGCAGTCGCAGAAGGTTTCGAAGCATAATCACCAATAGCAATTGATTAGAAGAATGCCAGTTATACTAAAAAACGTCGAGGAATTTTCCTCGACGTTTTTGTGTTTATTTCAATAGTCCTCGTTCTCGGTACCAGTTATCCGGTTGCCAGATCCATTCAAAGCCATCTTTTTCTATTAGATCAAAAGCGGCTTGAGGTCCCATGGTTCCGGCAGCATAATTAGGAAAATCAGGATCGACTTTATCCCATGCGTGACGGATGACATCAACGATCCGCCAAGATTGAGCAACTTCATCCCAGTGAGTGAAGTTGGTGCTGTCGCCGTTCAAAGCATCGAAAATCAGCCGTTCATAAGCTTCCGGACTGTTTTCAACAGCTTCCGCACTGTTGCGATAATCCAATTTCACTGGCTGCGGATTGAAGCCTTGACCGATCTCTTTGCCGTTCAAGGACAAACTGAATCCTTCTGTCGGCTGGATATAGATCGTCAACACATTTTGCGGCAGTTTTTTATCTTTGCAAGGTTCGTCGATTCTTGCTTTAAAGAGATTGACAGGAACTTGTTTGAAGACGATATTGATCCGCGTGCCTTTTTCCGTCAAGCGTTTGCCGGTGCGTACATAAAAGGGAACACCAGACCAACGAAAATTATCGATCTTGAATTTGCCGGCAACGAATGTTTCAGTCGTAGAATCTTCACTGACATTTGGTTCTTGCTGATAAGCAGGGAAATCTTTATTATCCAATGTGCCTTTGTCATATTGGCCGCGAACAAAGTTTTCGTGAACTTCTTTTTCGGTATAGACGCGCACAGCGTTCAATGCTTTGATTTTTTCTGTGCGGATCTCGTGATCTGAAAAAGCAGCAGGGGGTTCCATCGCCAATAATGATAAGATTTGGAGAACGTGATTTTGAACCATGTCTTTTAATGCACCGCTTTTATCATAGTAACCGCCGCGTTCTTCAACACCGAGGTCTTCTGCCAAATTGATTTGAACGTTGTCGATATAGCGATTGTTCCACATCGATTCGAATATATTATTAGCAAAACGGATCGCTGAGATATTTTGGATCATCTCTTTGCCTAAATAATGATCGATCCGATAGATTTCTTTTTCAGAGAAGACAGCAGTGATCTCTTCGTTCAATTGTTTTGCTGTTTCGTAATCAGAGCCGAATGGTTTTTCGATGATCACGCGATGATAGCCGGTAGAATCCATCATACCTTGGCTCTTCAAATGTTGAACGATGACACCGAAAAAGTTCGGCGACATTGCTAAATAATAAAGGCGATTGCCGTTTAATTGATATTTTTCATCCAACTGATCAGTCAGTTTTTTTAAGGTCACATAATGCTCAGTATCTTGTACATCATGGGACTGATAATAAAAATGAGAAGCGAATTTTTCTGCTTCTTCTTCTGTAGGTTTCAAAGAAGCGACCGTTTCTTTCACGACTTCGCGATAATGTTCATCGCTCCATGGCCGACGTGCAGTACCGATGACTGCGAATTGTTCGTCGATGTCTCCTTTTCGGTATAAACGAAACAAGGAAGGGTACAATTTTCTTTGTGCAAGGTCGCCTGTTGCGCCAAAAATGGTGAACAAGACTTTTTTATTTTCCGTCATGGTTCATTCACTCCTTGATTAATTGATCGACAAAAATCGTGCTGGCAGCTTTGTAACTGACCGCTAAAGTTTTTTGCGGATTTTTGATGGTGATAGGTCCTTCATATGCTGCGATATCAATGATCTTGTATTCTTCGTGGATCTTCAAATCAATGGATACCAGATAATCCAGTAATTCTCGTTCATCCAAGACACGGGCGATCCGTACTGCTGTACCGACCGGATAATCGGTCAAGGTTTTTCGTTTCTCTTCGTGGATCGTCTCTGCATGTTTCGGTATCTTACCGCCATGAGGGCAGTATTCAGGATAGCCCAGATAGTGTTCCAAATGATCGGCCAGATGTTCCGATGTCACGTGTTCCAAAACTTCGGCGTCATCATGAACTTCATTCCAGGAATAATTCAGATGTTCTACTAAAAATACTTCCCAAAGCCGATGTTTGCGGACGAGTGTACTGGCTGACTCCAATCCTTTTTGTGTAAGCTGAACCCCTTGATATGGCGAATGCTCGACTAATTTTTCTTTGACTAGTTTAGAGATCATTTCGCTGACAGAAGCAGCGGAGACATCTAAGCCGGCCACGATTTGCTTATTGCTGATCTTGTTTCCATCGCCACCTAGTTCTAAAATTATTTTTAAATAATCTTCGCGATTTGGGGTCATTTATATTCATCCTTTCAGCCAACGATTACCTTAGTAAATTTTACCAAAAAAGCTGATTATTTACTATCTTTAGAAACTAAAAAAAATCGAAGCAGCGCCTCGATTTTTTTTTAGGTAACCTTTAAGCCCAATCGCCATTGCGGAAGATCGGTACGGTAGAACCATCTTCGCGAATACCATCGATATCCATTTGATCAGATCCCACCATGAAATCTACGTGAGTCTGACTGCGATTCAAACCAGCTTCTTTCAGCTCTTCTTCGTTCATCTCTGTTCCACCTTGGATACTGAATGCATACGCAGAACCCAGTGCCAAATGGTTAGAGGCGTTTTCGTCAAACAATGTATTGAAGAAAGTGATGCCGGATTGCGAGATCGGTGAAGGATCTGGAACTAATGCGACTTCCCCTAAACGTGTCGCTCCTTCATCAGTTTCTAACAGATTTTTCAGGACTTCTTGTCCTTGTTCTGCTGAAAAATCAACGACCTTGCCGTCTTTAAAGGTAAATTTCATACCGGAAATGATCGTCCCTGCATAGCTTAATGGTTTTGTACTGGAAATATATCCGTCAACCCGGCGGCTGTCAGGAGCAGTAAAGACTTCTTCCGTCGGCATATTTGCCATAAATTTCTCGTTGCGGGCGTTGTAACTGCCGGCACCTTCCCAAAGGTGATTTTTTGGAAGGCCGATGATGATATCCGTCCCAGGTGCAGTGTAGTGCAAAGCGGTGAACTGTTCTTTGTTTAGTTCATCGGCTTTTTTCTGTAATTTTTCGTCATGGGCTTTCCATGCGGCAACAGGATCGTTTTCATAGATCCGAGTGGTTTTAAAAATCTCATCCCATAATTTATCTTGTGCGTCTTCCGGAGAAAGATCAGGGAAGACTTTTTGTGCCCAATCTTGGCCAGCTGCTGCTACAACAGTCCAACTGACTTTATTGGCTTGGGTCGCTTTTCTAAGGTTCAATAACGCTTTGCCGCTAGCAGCTTGATAGGTCGCTACTCGTTGATGGTCGATACCGGCAAGGGCATCAGGATTTGAGGAAACAACACTGATCCGGCTGGCGCCTTTAGCGATCCAATCCTCAGTTTGATCTACTTTGTGTTGAGGGATCGTTTCTAGCCGATCATCTGCAGCGAATGCTAAAAATTCTCGTTGGACAAAGTCGTCAGTCCATTGCACGCTCACTTCCGCCGCGCCTAATTCATAGGCTTTTTTAGTGATCAAACGAGCAAGTTCTGCTTGATCCACGCTGATTTGGACAACGATAGTATGACCTTTTTGGACATTGACACCGATTTCAGTAATCAATCGAGCATAATTTTCTAAGTTTTCTTTAAAGTTTTTCAGGGTCATAATTTACCTCCTAGGTATGTATAAAATAAATTAGAGAACCAAAATTATGATAACACTCAAATTAAGATAACACAACCAAACTTTAATCTTGGCAAAATGAGTTAAAAAATATTTGTTTTTTTTATAGTACTTATTTTAATTGTCATTTTATCTAAAAAGTCCTTTTGTCATTGATAAAAAACATGTTACAATATTTTTATAAATTATGAAAGCGATGCACAAAAACATATAAGGAGATTAAAATATCATGGCAAGAAAGAAAATGATTACTAGAAACCAAATTTTAGATGCCGCATATGAAGTTGTAGCCTCTGGAGGCTTTTCACGTTTTACTGCTCGAAATATCGCCGCGCAAATGAATTGTTCCACGCAGCCGATTTATTTGGAGTTCCAGAATATGGAGGATTTGAAGGAAGCACTGATCGATCAGATATTGGATCATCTGGCAACAGATATTTTCCCAGTTAAACATACGGGACATACGGTCATCGACCTTGCATTGAATTACATAGGTTTTGCAACATCTAATCGCCGATTATACCGCGCATTGTATTTAGAAGAATATGGCGGCGGAGAGAAAATCCAGTCATTCTCATACGATTATTTTTCAAATGCTGTCAAAGAAGAAGAACAATATCAAAATTTATCGGCAGAAATGATCGAATCATTACATACAGGAACATGGATCATCGCAACAGGAATCGCTTCATTACAATCTTCAGGGATCATCCATCCATCTGAAGACCAAATCAAGCTGATGATCCAAGAAAGCATTGACAGTATCTTGAATCAAGAAAATATCGTTCAGTTGAGCTATTAAGTTGTGACAAGCTGCTGACAGCTGAAATAAAAAAACTAGGGACATCTCGATCAAACAGATCGTCCCTAGTTTTTATTAGTCATAGTGGAAATTCAATGGAAAAATCATTGAGCAGCTTCAACGATTTTTTTCGCAAAAGCTTCCAGGTTTTCGATATCTTCCTCTTCCGCGTTTAAGTCGACTTTGACACCTTCTGCACCTTTGACTGCGCCAGTCTTAGCGAACGCTGCGTCAAAGTCATCGACAGCTTTGCAGAAGTCGTCATAAAATGTATCGCCGGAACCGCAAACGCCATAGATTTTGCCGCTTAGATCAAGCTCTTGCAAGTCTTCGTAAAAGTCCATGATCTCATCAGGCAGATCGCCATCTCCATATGTATAAGATGCAACGATGCAGATATCCGCATCTTCAAATTCAGCAGCATCAACTTGTGTACATTCATTGATTTCAACGTCGATTTCTAAATTTTCCATCGCTTCAGCAACGATATCAGCGATTTCTTCAGTATTCCCAGTCATACTGGCATAAACGATTTTTGCTAAGGTCATGATGTTCCTCCTGTGATTTCTTCGCGTTTTTGTAAAATACTCCGATTAATTATAACAAAAGTCGGAGGGAAAGCAACCTTCTTCACAAAAGGAATCAAGCGGATTTGGCGAAAAAATCTTACTATGGTAAAATAAAAGCGATTTGAAAAGAGGAGACTATAGAATGATTACATTGAAATCACCAAGAGAAATTGAATTAATGAATGAGTCCGGAGCATTATTGGCAGACGTACATAAACAGTTGCGGACGTTTATCAAACCGGGCATCACTAGTTGGGACATTGAAGTTTTTGTCCGAGATTACATTGAAAGTCATGGCGGGATCGCAGCTCAAATTGGATTTGAAGGATATGAGTATGCTACTTGCTGCAGTATAAATAATGAAATCTGTCATGGATTTCCCCGCAAAAAACCGTTGGCAAACGGTGATTTGATCAAAGTGGATATGTGTATCGAACTCAAAGGAGCAGTTTCTGATTCATGCTGGGCTTATATCGTAGGGGATTCAACACCTGAGATCGATCATTTGATGGAAGTTACCCGCAAAGCTCTGTATCTGGGAATCGAGCAGGCAACTGTCGGCAATCGAATCGGTGATATCGGTCATGCGATCCAAACTTACGTTGAAGGGGAAGGTCTTTCCGTCGTTCGGGACTTTATCGGACATGGCGTAGGACCTACGATCCATGAAAGTCCGGCTGTTCCCCATTATGGTGAAGCAGGTAAAGGACTGCGCTTGAAAGAAGGCATGGTGATCACTATCGAGCCGATGGTCAACACCGGTACTTGGAAAATGAAAATGGATCCAAATGGCTGGACTGCTTACACATTAGATGGCGGGTTAAGCTGTCAATATGAACATACCATTGCTATCACAAAAGAAGGTCCTAAAATTTTGACATCTCAAGGCGAAGAAGGAACCTACTAATTACTAGAATGAAACGGAGGACGCAATGAATATTATCCGTAAAATAAAAGACAATCAAACGTTTATGCGTTTTTTCACCATCGCAAAACGACAGATATCAACTTCTGAGGTGGGGATTTCATCCATCGCTGTTGCATATTATTTATTGCTTTCTCTGTTTCCATTGATGATCGTAATCGGCAATCTGCTGCCTTTTTTGAACATCGATCCCGGAGAGGTTTTACCTTATGCCAAAGAATTGATTCCGGAACAGGTGTATCAGTTCATCGGTCCGGCTATAGAAGATCTTTTGACACAAAGTTCTGGCGGACTGCTTTCTATTTCAGCGTTAGTGACGATCTGGTCAGCCAGTCAAAGTGTCAACGCTCTGCAAAAAGCGCTGAACAAAGCGTACGGTGTAGATGATCGTAAGAATTTTATCGTGGTGCGTTTAGTATCGCTGATCACTATCATATTTTTTATGGGAGCGATCGTCGGCGTTGCACTGGTGTTAGGTTTTGGCAAGATCCTTTTAGACATTTTGCAGCCGGTTCTGCAGTTTCCAGACGCACTGATCGATACGTTCCAAACAGTCAAATGGCCGTTGACGATCGTTATCTTATTGATCGTTTTGACGATTATTTACTGGCTGGTACCTAATGCAAAAATAAAGCTTCGTTCAACACTTCCCGGATCGATTTTTGCTACTGTCGGTTGGATGCTGCTAGGACAATTATTCGGTCTTTACGCGAAATATTTTGCTTCTCGGATCAGCGGTTATCAAATTATCGGAAGTTTCATCGTCTTGATGATCTGGCTGAATTTCGCTGCTACGATCATTATTATCGGCGGAGTCATCAATGGGATCTTTGCAGAGATGAAGACCGGTAAGGAATTGACAGAACGAAAAGATCTGGTCGCGGAAATTTCCACGAAATTAGACGACAAAAACAAAGATCAAGATTAACTATCTAGAAAGTGAGCTAGTTCAATGGGATTTACATTTCGCTTTATTTTTAAATTAGTCACCACCATGCTGCTTTCTCTGATTTTAACGCCGCTAATCAAATTGTTGGCCTTTCAGATCGGAGCCGTCGATAAACCGGGAGCGCGGAGGATCAATACCAAAACAATGCCGACAGCCGGCGGTTTGAGTATCTTTCTTTCCTTTTGTATCGCATTGCTTTGGGAATATAACGACACACTGACATTTCATTATGTTTGGCCGATGCTTTTGGGCGGATTGATCGTGGTGATCACCGGTCTGCTGGATGATATTTTTGAGCTGAGCCCGATGCAAAAAACAATCGGATTGCTTATCGCGGCTTTGGAGATTTTTTTTATAGCCGATATTCGTATCAGCACATTCACACTGCCGTTTTTTGGTCGTTTCGATTTGGGTTGGCTAAGTCTGCCTGTCACAGTGCTTTGGATCTTAGCGATCACCAATGCGGTCAATTTGATCGATGGATTGGATGGATTGGCAGCTGGGGTGTCGATCATTGGTCTTTCCACCATCGGTTTGATCAGTTATTTCTTTTTACCGGAAAGAGGCGTTTTTCTGGCCATCGTGATTTTCTCTTTAGTCGCTGCCATTTTGGGCTTTTTCCCATATAATTTCCATCCCGCCACCATCTATCTGGGGGATACCGGCGCGCTGTTTTTAGGTTTTATGATCTCGATCTTGTCACTGCAAGGATTGAAAAACGCGACTTTTATCACGATCCTGACACCGATGTTTATTTTAGGTGTGCCGATCACAGATACGGTCTATGCGATCATTCGTCGCAAATTCAATAAACAGCCGATCTCTTCCGCGGATAAAATGCATCTGCACCATCGTTTACTGTCCTTGGGCTTTACTCATCGGGGTGCTGTTTTGACGATTTATGCGTTGGCATTGGTATTTTCTTTTATAGCACTGTTGATGAATTACGCAAGCAATTGGGCGATCGTCCTGCTTTTGATCAGTACGGCTTTTGGTGTGGAACTCTTCATCGAACTGATCGGTCTGGTAGGAGAAAATCGACAGCCATTGATGTGCACGTTGAAGTTCTTGGGAAATCGGCAGTTTCGCCAATCTGTTTTAGAAAAACAGCGTCATAAAAATAAAAATTCACAAAACGATGAAGATGACAACAATCAGGAATGATCAAGAAAGTCAGCAAAGCTGACTTTCTTTTTTTTGTCTGCGTGTTACAATAAAAAATGGTTTGTATATATTTTCACTAATTAGGAGGCAAAAGATGAAAAAGAGTATTGTTTTATTAGGGATGCTGGCATTGACCGCTTTTTTGGGTGCTTGCGGAAACAAATCGGAAGAAAGTACTGCAACAGAAGAAGTGAATACCATCAAGATAGGTGTCATGCCGTCTACCGATAATATCCCGCTGATCGTCGCTCATGAACAAGGATTTGATAAAAAACACGGAGTAGAGATCAAATTGGAAACCTTCAAGTCGGCAAAAGATCGTGATGCTGCTTTTCAAGCTGAAGAAGTCGATGGCATCAATTCAGATTTGGTGGCTTTCACGAATTATCTACAAGGAGGAATGAAGGTCAAGATCACCAGTTCCACGTATGGTCAATTTGATTTAGTGACAAATCAAAAGGACGCGGATTCTTTAAAAGATCTAAAAGGGGAACAAATCGTCATCATGAATAACCAAGGACCGGAATATTCCGTCGATCAAATGCTGAAAAACGTCGATATGACAAAAGACGATGTTCGGCTGATTGATGTTCCGCAAGTGCCTAGCCGTTTAGAATTGCTGAAAAACCATCAAGCTGCGGCGGCAATCTTACCGGAACCTTTCGTGACGATGGCAAAAGCGGAAGGAATGAAAGTTTTGGATTCTACGAGAAAGATCGGAATCAATCCGTTTATCCTTTGTTTTCCAGAAACAGTCATTTCAGAAAAAGCAGCGGCACTGCAAGGAATGTATGACGCATATAATGAAGCAGTCGATTGGCTGAAGTCTCACGACAAAGAAGAGTATATTCAACTGTTCATTGATAAGATCGGCTTTCCCGAAAAGCTGAAAGAACAAATCGAAGTGCCGGATTATCCTCATATCCAACAAGCAAGTAAAGAAGATATTCAAACAGTTTTTACTTGGGCACATGATAAAGGCTTGTTGGAAAAAAATTTGAGACCAGAAGATGTGTTGAGCGATGTCTACTTTAAATAAACAAAATAAACAGCTGCGTTTGGAAAATGTTTCATATAGGATCGACGATCAATGTATTTTAGAAGATGTGTCGTTTTCTTTTGAAGAAAGCAAAATCTATACCGTGATCGGTCCTTCTGGCGCTGGAAAAACAACGCTATTACGACTGCTTGCGGGTTTGATCACACCTTCTAGCGGTAAGATCACGTTGACTGATGAAATTTTTGTTCCAAGAAACCACACGATTGCGCTTATGCCGCAAAATTATGGTTTGCTGCCATGGCAAACTGCATGGAGTGCAGTTGCCGAAAGCGTGAAGATCAGTAAAAAAACAATGAAACAACAGGATATCCAACAATTATTTGTAGATATGGAAATCGATGGATTGCAAGATTACTATCCCAATCAAATGAGCGGCGGACAGCAGCAACGGGTCGCGATCGCGCGGGCGTTTGCTACAAAAGCTGATCTATTATTGATGGATGAACCCTTTTCCGCATTGGACGCTTTTACAAGAGAAAAAGTCCAGACACTTTTTTGGCGAAACTGGCAAAAGCATCCTGTTCGAACACTTTTTATCACTCATGATATTGATGAGGCTTTGCTTTTAGGACATGAGGTTATTGTCTTGAGCGCAAAGCCCGGCAGAATAAAAACAGTGGTTGCCAGTCCCTTCACAGAACAAGAACAAGGATCGTTGGATCAGCGGCGAGATTCTTTGGAACTTTTTCGATTGCATCAACAGCTTAGAAGGGAGCTTCAAGTATGAACAAGCGAAGACTAAAGCGCTGGGTCAATTTTCTGCTGGCAATTTTTCTTCTGCTGTTGTTTTGGCAACTGGCAAGTCTGGTTGTTCAGAAAGATCTGTTGCCTTCACCTTTTATTGTACTGAAAAATCTGCCCTTATTATTTTCGAAAGGGATCATAAAGCATTTGCAAGCCAGTTTCTTGAGAGTTCTGATGGGGATGATCTGTGCTGTGTTATTGGGTTTTGGGATAGGACTTATGATCGGGCGCATGGCGAAGTGGCGAGAGCTATTTGATCCACTGCTTTATTTGACCTATCCTATCCCTAAGATGGCATTGTTGCCCATCGTTATGCTGCTGGGCGGATTGGGTGATCTTTCTAAGATTTTGATGATCGTTTTGATCGTTGCGCCTCAAGTAGCCGTCGCGGTGCGGGATGGTGTAAGAGACATTCCAGAATATTATTACGATGTATATCGCTGTATCGGTGCTTCAAATTTGCAACAGTTTTTTAAAATCACTGTTCCAGCGAGTTTGCCGGCGATTTTTGGGGCTGTTAGAATCTCTCTGGGCACAGCGTTATCGATCCTGTTTTTTACAGAAAATTACGGTACTGAATACGGTATGGGCTATTTCATCATGGATTCTTGGACCCGTTTAGATTATCCGGCGATGTATGGCGGTATATTGATATTGAGTTGTTTAGGGTTGATTCTATTTCTTCTTTTGGATCAGTGTGCAGCATATATTCTTAAATGGCGTAAAAATCAGTAAAAATGAGAGGGCTTCCCATTGACACATGAAAGAGTACTCATGTATAATGATTACAAATGAAAGGTCGTTCATATGTTTTGCGAGAGGGGGAGAACTAATGGAAAAGAAATATTTGTTACAAGGACTGGATTGCGCAAACTGCGCGATGAAAATCGAGCAGGCGGTAAATAAATTGCCGGAAGTAAAACAAGCGTCGGTGGATTTCGCGACGACAAAAATGACGATTACCTGCGAAAAAGACGCGGAACAAAAAATCGAAACAGAAGCGGCAAAAGTGATCAAAAAAATGGAGCCGGATGTTCAGATGGTTCCACTGCAAAAGCAAGATCAAATCAAACCGAACGAGCAGTCAAAAAGGACATTGCTGCGAATCGGGGTGACCGGGTTATTGTTTGCCGGAGCGATGGTGTTGCCGTCAGGTGTCGGAAAGAGCATTTTATTTTTGCTGGCGTATCTTTTGATCGGCGGCGATATTGTTAAAAAAGCAGTCATGAATATACTGCATGGAGAGATCTTCGATGAAAACTTTCTGATGACTATCGCCACGATCGGTGCATTAGCGATCGGCGAATTTCCTGAGGCAGTAGCAGTGATGTGGTTGTATCAAATCGGTGAATATTTCCAAGAATATGCTGTGGGCCGTTCTCGTAAAAGCGTTGCGGCATTACTGGCTGTGAAACCGGATATGGCAAGGATCATAACCTCTCAAGGCGAACAAAAGGTGGCGCCGGAAGATGTTTTGCCTGGTGCACTGCTTTCGGTTTATCCTGGTGAAAAAATCCCGCTAGACGGTATCGTCAAAGAAGGAAGCGGGTATATCGATGTTTCTGTATTGACAGGTGAATCGATCCCGCGGTTTGTCAAAGAAGAAGAGATGGTACAAAGCGGTGCTATCAACCAAGAAGGACGTCTAGTGATCGAAGCTACTAAACCCTTTGGTGAATCTACTGTCAGCAGGATCCTTGATTTAGTTGAAAATGCCAGCAGTCAAAAAGCACCTGCGGAAAAATTCATCACTAAATTTGCCCGCTATTATACACCGGCTGTCGTTATTTTAGCGGTACTGCTAGTAGCCGTGCCGACTGTTTTCTTCCAACAAGATTTCCATGAATGGTTGTATCGCGGATTGACGTTTCTAGTCATTTCATGTCCTTGTGCATTAGTGATCTCTGTACCTTTAAGCTTTTTCGGCGGTATCGGCGGTGCCAGCAAAGCAGGGATCTTGGTCAAAGGCAGCAATTATTTAGAGATTTTAGCGAAAGTCGATACAGTTGTTTTTGATAAGACAGGAACGTTGACAGAGGGCAGATTTGCCGTTCAAACGATCGCGACCGATTTGCCGGAAGATGAGTTTTTGCGCTATGCAGCTGCAGCGGAACAATCTTCCAATCATCCAATCGCGCGCTCCATCACGGCATTTTATTCTCAAGAAGTACCGACTGCCAGCAATATCCGGGAGATCGCCGGTCATGGTATCCAAGCAGAAGTGGACGGCAAGCAGATTCTTGTGGGAAATAGAAAATTGTTTGAAGAATATGATCTGCCACCAGTCAATGAACCTGGAACAGTCATTTATGTAGCGGTCGATCATCGATTTGTCGGTTATTTGGTTATTGCTGACCAGATCAAAGAAGATGCCAAGCAAGCTGTCAGCGATTTGCAAAAGGCCGGCGTAAAAGAAATGGTGATGCTGACTGGAGACAATCAAACGATTGGAAATGATGTTGCTAAAAAATTAGGATTAACAAACGTTTTCAGTGAATTATTACCGGAAGACAAGGTTGAACACTTGAAAGCAATCATGGGCAAAACGACTGGAAAAACTGCTTTTGTCGGGGATGGTATTAATGATGCACCGGTATTGGCAACAGCTGATGTTGGCGTGGCGATGGGCGGTTTAGGAAGTGACGCAGCAATCGAAGCTGCTGATGTCGTGATCATGGATGACGCTTCGACAAAACTTGCTCAAGCCATTCGTTTGGCACGTAAAACATTGCGGATTGTCAAACAAAATATTATTTTCGCGCTGGCGGTGAAAGGAATCGTCTTGATCCTAGGAGCAGTCGGATTTGTATCGATGGGAGCGGCAGTCTTCGCCGATGTAGGTGTCACTTTGTTGGCGGTCTTGAATGCGATGCGCTGCTTAAAAGTGAAATACTAAAAACGATCCAAGTGATCCGTTTAACAGCTTTCCAGCAGCCTTTTCTTTTTAGTTGCTGAAAAAAACGCTTTGCGATAAGCTAATAGTAAAGCAAGGAGGCGTTGGAAATGAAAATCAAAGAGACGATCACAGAAGTTGCTGAAAAAGTTTATGATATCGTAAAAGCTGAGCGTTACAAAGTAGAAGTCGATGTCAAAAAAGCCCAAGTCAAAGTCAAAGAACAAAGACCTACACGCCACACAATCAAATGGCATGCAAAAAATCATTGATAATGATTTACAATAAGAAAACCTCTCAAAAGCGTTAGCTTAGTGAGAGGTTTTTTGTTTAGTCTTCGATCTGGATACCCAAAACAGTCAAATGTCCGTTGCTGACAAGTTTGATGACGAGGGGAGCTAATTGTTGCGGCGTGATCTCTGAATCGGTGGTCAGCCACCAGTGGAGTGTCCCAAAGAAAATCGACGTCATGTATTCGATAATGAAATCAAGGGGTACCTCTATATCATTTTCCGTGATCTTCAAACGAGTAAAGATATCTGCGTACTTTTCCGTCAAAATCTCAGCGATTTTTTTTCGCAAGGATTCATTGACTGCGCCATCCATGATCGTTAAATAAAAAGCGCGATTTTGCTTGATGGTAAGGTAAATATTCGTCAGTAAATATTCGATTTCCTTTAATCTGATGCGGTTGTTTTTGAGTAATTCATAGGAATCAAGGATCGAGGTGAATGCAGTGACCGCCTGAGTAAAAATCGTTTCGTAAAGGTCCGGCTTATCTTTGTAGTGGGCGTAAAAAGTAGCGCGGTTGATCATTGCTTCGTCTGCGATGTCTTGGATCGTCACCTGATCATACCCTTTTTCCTCCACCAATTTAATAAACGCATCCATGATCATTTTATTTGTCCGCTTTACGCGCAGATCGATTTTTCTAGCCATTGGAATTTCTCCTTTTTTGTCCGACAAAAAACATCCATTTGTTGTTTATCTCACAAACGTGGGAATATTGTAAGTTGTAAACATGATAGTTTATCTTTAAAATGTTGTTAACAGTATAACAAACACTTTGTAAGATAATCAACAAAGTGTTTGCTTTTTATGAAAAAGGGTGACCAATATGAATTTACGAGCAGGGATCGATGTCGGATCGACAACGGTTAAATTGGTGGTGCTGGACGCAGAAGATCAAATAATTTTTGCGAAATACGAGCGTCATAATGCAGATATCAAAAAAGCCGCTGTAAAAATTTTAAAAGAAGCGCAAGAAGTGGTCAAACAACCGCTAGCAGTTGCAATTACCGGATCAGGTGGAATCGGTTTGGCGGAAGTACTGGATGTCCCGTTTGTCCAAGAAGTGATCGCTTGTACGCGAACGGTGGAAGAAATCATACCAGAAACGGATTGTGTGATCGAGTTAGGCGGAGAAGACGCAAAGATCACGTTTTTTGAAGGATCGCTAGAACAAAGAATGAATGGCAGCTGCGCTGGAGGAACTGGTGCGTTTATCGATCAGATGGCTGTACTCTTGAAGACAGATGCAAACGGGCTCAATGAGCTGGCTAAAAATCATCAAACGATCTATCCTATTGCCTCTCGTTGCGGTGTTTTTGCCAAGACCGATGTTCAGCCGCTGATCAATGAAGGCGCGGCAAAAGAAGATATTGCAGCAAGTATTTTTCAGGCAGTTGTCAATCAAACGATCACCGGTTTAGCAGCAGGAAGAAAAATCAAAGGAAATGTCGCTTTTCTTGGCGGACCGCTGTTTTTTATGTCAGAATTGCGGAAACGCTTTATCGAAACGCTGGCGATCTTGCCGGAAAATGTGGTCTTTCCAGACAATCCACAACTGTTTGTAGCGATGGGGGCGGCCTTTTACGCTGAAGATGCAGCCACTGTCACGATCGATGAGCTGTTGGAAAAGTTGGCTATAAATACGCAGGAAAAGTTGAAATCCGATCATACATTGCCGCCGCTTTTTGCCGATGAACAGGAATTGGCCGCTTTTCGCGCGCGTCATGCTCAAGCGACTGTGAAAGAAAAACAGCTTACACAGCATCACGGTGTCGCGTTTTTAGGAATCGATGCCGGTTCCACAACCACAAAAGTCACACTGATCGACGAAGAAGGATGTATCTTATATTCCTACTACGGTAATAACGAAGGGCAACCATTAGAAACGACGATCGGTGTATTGAAAAAACTCTATCGCAAATTACCGAAAGACGTTTTTATCGGAAAAGCAGCCATCACCGGATACGGCGAACATTTGATCAAGAATGCGTTAAAAGTAGATATCGGGGAAGTAGAAACGATGGCTCATTACAAAGCAGCGGATCATTTTCAACCAGGTGTCGACTTCATTTTGGATATCGGCGGACAAGATATGAAGGCAATGACGATCAAAGACGGTGCGCTTTCGTCTATCCAATTGAACGAAGCCTGCTCTTCAGGGTGCGGTTCATTTATTGAAACCTTCGCTAAGTCGTTAGGCTATCAAGTCCAAGAATTTGCTCTTGCCGCACTGCAAGCAAAAGCACCAGTGGATCTGGGTTCTCGTTGTACTGTATTTATGAATTCGAAGGTCAAACAAGTCCAAAAAGAAGGTGCTTCGATCGGGGAAATCTCTGCGGGACTTTCCTATTCAGTGATCAAAAATGCTTTGTATAAAGTAATCAAAGTCAGACGCCCAGAAGAACTCGGTGAGAAGATCGTATGCCAAGGAGGAACGTTTTACAATGAGGCCGTTTTGCGGGCTTTTGAAGAAATCAGCGGTCGGCAAGTCGTGCGTCCGTCTATTTCGGGATTGATGGGTGCGTATGGTGCCGCATTGATTGCATTGGAAAATTATCAAATCGGCGAAGAAAGCAGTCTGTTATCGTTGGCTGAATTAGACCTGTTTGCCGCGGAAAAAGAATTTACCCATTGCGGTCGTTGTGAAAATAATTGTCTTTTGACAGTCACGATTTTTTCAGACGGTCGAAAATATATCACCGGTAATCGTTGCGAGCGTGGTGCTCAGATCAAAATCAAAAAAGAAGATCGAAAAATCAATTTGGTGGAATATAAATATCGCAAGCTTTTTGGCTATCGTCCCCTTCGAAAAAAAGACGCGATCCGCGGCGTGATCGGAATCCCCCGGGTGCTGAATATGTATGAAAATTATCCGTTGTGGCATACTTTTTTCACTGATTTGGGTTTTCGGGTGGAATTGTCTTCCCGCTCCAGCAAAGAGCTTTATGAAAAAGGTATCGAAACGATTCCTAGCGATACAGTCTGTTATCCCGCGAAACTTGCTCATGGACATATCCAAAACTTGATCGATCGAGGAATCCATCTGGTATTTTATCCCGGAGTAGTCTTTGAACAAAAAGAAAATCTCTACGCGGACAATCATTTCAACTGTCCCATCGTCCAAAGTTATCCCGATGTCATCCGCAACAATGTAGACGCGATTCGTGAAAAACGTGCGGACTATCGCAATCCGTATCTCAATCTGGCAAACGAAGCGGCAGTTTCCGAAGTGTTATACCAAACATTTCAAGATCTCGGAGTTTCCAAAGAAGAAGTCGATAAGGCGCTGCGTCATGGATATGAGGAATTGGCGTCTTTCAAGGAAGATATCCATCAAAAAGGCGAAGAAACACTGGCTTTACTGCAACAAACAAACCAACGGGGGATCGTTCTATCCGGTCGGCCGTATCATTTAGATCCTGAGATCAATCATGGTATTGCTGAGATCATTACTCAAGAAGGATTCCACGTCCTGACAGAAGACAGCATCTCGCATTTAGGTGATGTGGGGAATTTGCGAGTAGTCAATCAATGGGTCTATCATTCTCGATTATATGCGGCCGCGCGAGTAGCTGCTAAAACCAAAAATCTGGAACTGGTTCAATTAAATTCTTTTGGCTGTGGTTTAGATGCAGTAACTACCGATCAAGTCGAAGAAATCATGGATCAATACGGCAAAATCTATACCGTCTTGAAAATCGACGAAGGATCGAACATGGGTGCGATCCGGATCCGCTTGCGTTCTCTTAAAGCAGCTGTCAAAGAACGAGATAAGTCAGGACATCAACTGGGCAAAGTAATAGAAGAACCGGAAAAAATCATTTTCACTAAAGAAATGCGAAAAAAACATACACTGTTGTTGCCGATGCTCAGTCCGATCCATCAAAACGGTTTAGTAGACAGTGCGCTGAAAGCTTCAGGTTATAATGTTGTCTGTCTGCCGGCAGAAGATCGAAACGCTGTGGATGTCGGTTTGAAATTTGTAAATAATGATGCCTGTTATCCCGCGATCATTTCTATTGGACAATTGGTCCAAGCGCTTCAAAGCGGCGCTTACGACGTGAACAATACCAGTGTACTGATGACTCAAACAGGCGGGGGCTGTCGAGCTACCAATTATATCCCGCTGTTGCGCAAAGCGTTGAAAGATGCTGGATTTTCCAATGTGCCGGTGGTTTCTATCTCAATGGGAAATACCGGTGTCGAATCCAATCCGGGCTTTAAATTCACATTACCGTTACTTAAACGCTTGGCGATCGCTTTTTTATACGGTGATCTGTTCGAGCGGGTAGTTTATCGTACCCGACCCTATGAATTGAAAAAAGGACAAATCGACAGTCTGCATCAACAATGGCTGTCAAAAGTCGAGAAAAATGTTCGCAATGGTTCTTTTGCTTTATTCAATCATAATATGAAAAAAATCATCGCTGATTTTGATAATGTGCCGTTATCTTCTCAAGTCAAACCAAAAGTCGGCGTGGTGGGAGAGATCTTGGTGAAATATTCACCCATCGCTAATAACGATATCGTTCGTCTATTAGAGGCAGAAGGTGCCGAAGCGGTAGTTCCGGATATCGCCGGATTTCTAAGCTATTCTTTCTATAACCAAATCTGGAAATACGAAAACTTGGGAATGTCGAAAAAAAGCAAGATGCTGGCTGAATTTGCCATCAAAATGTTGGAACAAGTCGAAAAACCGATGGATAAAGCCTTGCGTGCGTCTAAACGATTCACAGGAATCCATTCGATTTACCAATTAGCAGAAGATGCCGAGCAAATCTTATCTATCGGGAATCATACCGGTGAAGGGTGGTTCTTGACAGGTGAGATGATCGATCTGCTAAAAAGCGGTGTCGACAATATCGTTTGTCTGCAACCATTTGGCTGTCTGCCTAATCATGTGGTGGGCAAAGGAATGATCAAAGAACTTCGCAGCCGGTTCCCGCAAGCAAATATCGCGGCAATCGATTATGATCCCGGTGTTTCATTAGTCAATCAATTAAATCGGATCCGTCTGATGATGGCCACTGCCAATAAGCATCTTAAAGAACCTGTCGCCAGCAAATAACCTATACCAAAAAGCATAAAATAATTTCTATGATTCAACGAAAAATGTATGGTGAGAAAACCATTCATCTGTTAACGCCAATAAATATAGGATATTTTCGGAATATTTTTCTATATCATAGAGGAAAAATAGTATGATTATTCTCTGTAAGGATCTTATTTTTCGTTTTTTTAGTTGCTAATTTAGGTATATACCAGTTATAATACTCGTTAAGAAGTAACGAGGAGGAATCGGTCATGTCTGAGAATTTGCCAGTATATATCCAAATCCATGATCAAATCAAAAGACAAATCGAAGAAGGTGTCTGGGGGATCGGTGATCGACTGCCTTCTGAAAGAGAGCTGGCGATCCAATTCGGTGTCAGTCGAATGACATTGCGGCAAGCTATTCAAACATTAGCAGACGAAGGAATCTTAGATCGTAAAATCGGATCCGGGACATATGTAGCCCGTCAAAAAGTCCAAGAAAAAATGTCGGGGACTACCAGCTTCACTGAGATCATGCTTTCACAAGGGAAAGAACCCTCTAGCAAAGTCGTGTCTTATTTTGTCACAGCACCCAGTTCATCGGAAATGGAAAAACTGCACTTAACAAGCGAGGATACGATTTTGCGGATGGAGCGGATCCGTTATGCCGATGATCTTCCGATTTGTTTTGAAGTGGCAAGCATCCCGGAAAAATTGATCCATGAATTCAGCAAGGCGGAAATCACTAAATCATTTTATAAAACATTAGAAGAAAAAGGTGCAAAAATCGGCGATGCCAATCAAACAGTTTCAGCGATGCTGGCATCGGAGCAGATCGCGGAATATTTGCAGATCAAACGCGGAGATGCGATCTTGCGGGTACGTCAAATTTCTTATCTGGAAGACGGTACACCTTTTGAATATGTACGGACACAATATGTCGGGAACCGCTTTGAATTTTATTTAGAAAGATAAAAAAAGACGCTATCTAAGCAGATCTGCCAACAGATTTTGCTTGTAGCGTCTTTTTTTAAATCAAGGTCTCTACGTAACTAACTGCGCCTTTTTCAAATTGAACGGCCCCGTTCAACAGATCAGTGACTTGATCGTAAAAGTGGGAAAGCTGTTTTTCATCGATCATACAGCTGACGATGACTTCAGTGGTGAAAGAGGTATCGGAAACCGTGATGGCTTGTTTTTCTAAAAAATTTTGCAGCTTGCCTAAAAGTGGATACGCAATCGTCACACGGACTTCTTGCTGCAATCTTCCATGCACGACACCGACTTCTTGCAGTCCATTGGAAACGGCGTGTGAATATGCGCGGATCAATCCGCCAGCCCCCAATTTGGTGCCGCCGAAGTAACGAGTGACCACTGCCGCGACATTGATCAGATTATTTTTTTTGAGTACCTCTAACATCGGGACACCGGCAGTTCCGCTGGGTTCGCCATCATCACTGCTGCGCTGGATCTCATTTTTTTCGCCGATCAGAAAAGCACTGCAATTATGGTTGGCTTTCCAATGCTCTTTTTTGATCGATTGGATGAATTCTTTTGCGTGTTCCTCTGATTCCACTCGTTTCAATGTACAGATAAAGCGGGATTTTTTGATCTCGATCTCCGCTTGACCGTCTTCTTTGATGGTAAAATATTCGTCTAACATGGCGGCCTCCTTTTACAATCAAGTATAGTCAATGGAAAAACAAGTTGCAACTGAACTAACGAAGGCAACTCAAGATAATAGTTGCTTAATTTTCAAAAAATGGCGATAATAAAAAAGAGGTGAGGTATATGGCAAAACGCAAGAAAAAATACGATGTGATCACCCATTATTTAAAGAATAATGGCGGTTCGCAAGTTACGTTGACGTTCACTCAATTCGATGAACTGCTGTTTCCTGCTAGCGGTCTGCCTCGCTCTGCCCGGACACAAACGGATTGGTGGGCCAATGACTATAAACACCCGGAACAAGGCGCTTATGCATGGCTCAATGCCGGTTATGAAGCAGTCCATATAAATCTAGAAAAAGAATTTGTTGTTTTTAATAAATTAGTCAAATCCAATTGGCTTCTGGATTGAAAGAAAGCGTTGACAAAACGGCGTGTTACTTTATAATAGAATCAGGAATAAAAATTATTCTTTAGCAATTCCAAAGGAGAGATAAATATGGCTAAAAAAACAATTATGTTAGTATGTTCAGCAGGGATGAGTACCAGCCTGTTAGTGACTAAAATGCAAAAAGCGGCAGAAGCTAAAGGATTAGATGCTGATATCTTCGCAGTATCTGCTTCAGACGCTGATAATAATCTTGCTCAAAAGGATGTAAACGTTTTACTTTTAGGACCTCAAGTGCGCTTTATGAAGGGCGACTTTGAAAAACGTCTGGCACCTAAAGGAATTCCGTTAGATGTCATCAACATGGCTGACTACGGCATGATGAACGGTGAAAAAGTCCTGCAACAAGCATTGACGCTGATGGGCGAATAATAATTATGTAAACAGGAAGACGGATGCTGATGATTTGGCGTCTGTCTTTTTTAGTTTTCTAAAAATTAACATGAGAGAAAATAGTTGTAAAATATTTAAAAATAAAAAGTCTGAAAATATATAAAATTACAAATAATTATATTGGAGGTGGGGAACATGTTTGAGAATTATCAAAAGAAAAGAAGTCAGAAAAAGGCAATCCGTCAGCAAGCACTCAGAAAAAAGAATTTTGATTTGCGACAAACAGAATTTTAAAACATCCATCAACTGATAAAATGACAATCAAAGGATGGAATTCTAGATTGTTTAACGGAGTGATAAAATGAAACGTGTGGTATATGGTAGTTTGTCAGTTTCTTTACTTCTTTTTCTTATTTTATATTTCGGAGGAACTTATATTGGTGTGGCACTTTTTTCTCGGCCTATATATGTTCTTCCTCCCAGTACGGAACGATTAGCTCGTGACGCATTTTATATCATGGACAAACATGGTATCTTTGCAAAGGAAAATAATTTTAAAAAAGATATCCCTGAGCTTATGGATGAAGTCAAAGGTGCAGAGAATTTTGAACAGATAATTCCCATCATTAATCAGGCGTCGAAACTGGCAGGCGGTGAGCATTCCAGTTATATAACTATCGATGAATCCTTTGGTAATAAATACTTCAACGAAAATTTGCAGACATTTCCTAAAGTCTCTAATGAAGACGGGATCGTCACTTTATCTCTTCCGCCTTTCAAGAGTAGTCAAGACAGCCACGCAGAAAAATATGTCTCGATGGCTTTAGCGGCTTTTGAAAATAGCAACATCAAAGGGATCATCCTCGATCTTCAAGGGAACACAGGTGGATCGATGGGCCCGATGCTTGCTGCTGTTTCAAGTCTGATAACTGATGGCAAAGTTTTTTCTTATGTTACTAATGAAGGAGAGTATCCTTACAATTTGCAGGACAAGGTATGGAGCTATCGAGGTAAAAAGATTTTTGAGACCCCCTCCGACCGAAAACTACAAGATGTCCCGGTGGGTGTTTTGATAAATGAGCAGACCGCTAGTGCGGCGGAAGCGACACTGATCGCTTTGAAAAGCAACCCTAATGTCAAAATATTCGGTAAGCCGACTGCCGGCCTTGCTTCAGGAGTTGCGATTTGGCCTTTGTATAAGGAACATGCGTTAGCAATAGCCGGAACAAAAACTCGGGATATACATGGGAATTTATACGGGGAAGACCCGATCCCTCCAGATCTAGTGACCGATGAGCCTGCTAAAGAGGCGCTTGCTTGGATAAAGACAAATTTTAAATAATGAGTAGATATTTAAAACTAGCAGTCGACCGTAGAAGACTTTACGGAAAAATTCCTTTTAAAATCCAAGATTGGAATGAAACCAAAGTAAACAGCAAGCAGTCAAAAAATCTTTTGGTGAAGTGAGGTTGCGAGAGTATTTTGTTGGAGGGTTCTGGCTGTTATTTTTGTTAGAAAAAAATTTTTTCTTTCCCAGAAATAATCTCGTGCTTTATCGCGTAATTATTTACGGGTGATGAAAATGAAGGAATACGTCGGAAGACAGCAGATCCTGCCGAAAACATTGGCGGATTCAGCAAAAGGTGTTGTTCGTGATGGAATGGTTGAAGGCAATCAACACATCCAATGCAATCGCTGCGGTGCCCGTTTTACCAAACAAACGGTCCAACTGCCTAATGGGAACTACTATTGTCCGGGATGTATTGGATTTGGCCGGATCACCAGTGAAGATTGTCTGGTGGCACCTCTTGTTTCTTTAAAAAGAGAAGCGGTCTGTTTTGCATGGGAAGGAGAATTGACTTATTATCAGCAGCGAACTGCTGAAAAGCTGGAGCGGCAATTTCAAGATCGGGGCAAGACACTGGTCTGGGCAGTTACTGGTTCAGGAAAAACAGAAATGCTGTTTCCTTTGATCTATCGTGCGTTGTCAGAGGGAGCGCGAGTGGCGCTTTCTTCACCTAGGATCGATGTTTGTCGAGAGTTGTTTCCCCGCTTGCAGGCGGTGTTTCCCAAAGAAGATATCCTGTTGTATCATGGCGGGGCTGAAGAAGATTATCGTGAAACAGCTTTTTTGATTTGTACTACACATCAATTACTGAACTTTTATCAATGTTTTGATTTGTTGATTATTGACGAGATCGATGCGTTTCCTTATGAAGGCGATGAGCGGCTGTATTTTGCCAGTAAGCAGGCAGTGAAATCAGATGGTTGTTTAGTTTATTTGACAGCCACACCTTCTCGACGATTATTGCAGGAGATCAAAGAAACCCATCAAATCGAAAAGATCCCAATGCGTTTTCATCAAAGACCGCTGATCCAGCCGCAATTGATATGGTTCAATCACTGGGAAAAATTACCAAGTTCTGTTTTTAAATTAAAAAAATTCCTGCACTATATCAGAATGCTGTTAAGAGATAATCGGGTCTTAGTATTTTGCCCAACGATTGTGTGGATGGAAGAGCTGGCAAAAAGTTTGAAAAAATATTTGCCGGATAAAGAAATCGAATGTGTTTCTTCGATTGACGAAAACCGTTTGGAGAAAGTTCAACAGATGCGTAACAAGCAGTATGATGTCTTGCTTTCAACCACGATTTTAGAACGAGGAGTGACATTTTCTAATATTTCTGTGATTGTGATAGGAGCCAATCATCCTGTATTCAGCAAATCAGCACTGGTCCAGATAGCAGGACGCGTTGATCGGAAAGGAGCTTTCAATCATGGGCAGGTTTTGTTTATGTATGATCAACAAACTCAAGCAATCAGAGATGCCTGCAAAGAGATCCGTGAAATGAATCGTTTAGCGAAAAAATGGTTGGAAACGATATGAGATGTACATGGTGCTGCCAGCCAATCATTCGTGATCTGACAATGACAGAGATTTTACTGCCATGGCTGATCAAGCCTGAATGTTGTCACAACTGTCGCCAGCGTCTGCAAAAGATTTCACCGGAAGATTGCTGCTCCACCTGCATGAATATAGAAAAAGATTGTCGAGATTGCGCCTATTGGAAAACCATCTATCCTGAGTATGATTTTGCCCACAAAGCCCTCTACCGGTATAACACGGGATTTCAAGAATGGCTTCACGCCTATAAATTCTTAGGGGATTATCGGCTAAGGGAAACTTTTGCCATTGAGATCAAAAATTATTTAAAAAAGTATTCGGATTTTTTGATTTGTGCTATTCCATTATCAGAAGAACGTTTGGCACAACGAGGCTTCAATCAAGCAGAAGAGCTGTTGAAAGCCGCGCATATACCATCTGTTACGCTATTAAAAAGAAAGATCGATTTGACACCGCAAGCTCATAAAAATCGTCGTGAACGTCTGGCGATGGAGCAGCCTTATGAATTGGAAGTGCCTGCTGACAAAATCAAAAATAAAAAAATATTATTGGTGGATGATGTGTATACAACAGGCAGAACACTTTTTCATGGTGCCGAGCTCTTGCTCGATGCCGGAGCACAGCAGGTTCGTACTTTTTCACTTGCGCGGTAAAATAACGTATTTTAGAAGTTGATGAATTTGTTAGCGTTTAAGTTTGCAAATAGATTAGAGTTCGATATAATAAAGGTAAGAAGAAGGACAAAGAGTGGTCCTTTCTCCTTCTTTTATTGGTAGACGAAAGGGGCAATTGTTATGTTTAGATACAATGTACGCGGCGAAAATATTGAAGTTACGGATGCGATTCGCGACTATGTCGAAAAAAAAGTTGGAAAACTAGAACGTTATTTTAATGACGCACCTGATGCAACAGCACATGTGAATTTGAAAGTTTATACTGAAAAAACAGCAAAAGTTGAAGTAACGATCCCGCTTCCATACTTAGTGTTGCGCGCGGAAGAAACTTCACCAGATCTTTATGCAAGTGTGGATTTAGTGGTTGATAAACTAGAACGTCAAATCCGCAAATTCAAAACGAAGATCAATCGCAAATCACGCGAAACAGCATTACCTGATGCGACTACAGCGGTTTTTAATGAAGAACCGGAAGAAGAAAATGGATCTGAATTAGACATCGTTCGCACCAAACGTCTTTCTCTAAAACCAATGGACAGTGAAGAAGCTGTATTGCAAATGAACATGTTAGGACATAATTTCTTCATTTTTGAAGATGCAGAAACAAATGGCACTAGCATCGTTTATCGTCGTAAAGACGGCAAATACGGTTTGATCGAAACTGACTGATAGTTTAGTATATGAATTTAAAAAGGGAGCCCTCAATTCTGAGAGCTCCTTTTTTTGTAGATAAGTAATAGTTGTTGCAGGATAAAAGAGTTTATTTACGTACATTTTTTAAAGCATTCGAATGCATACAAACATTAAAAGTTAATTTTTTTAAATGAAAAAATTCTTCTACTTTCTGGCTATTTCATTTGAATAAAACTAATGATAGAATAGGAAGGAGAGTTTCTTTGAGTACAGAGAAAAATGGAAATTAAAGGAGAGTCATATACTGATGGCCAATTTTTTAAAAAAACTGATCGAAAATGACAAAAAAGAATTAAAACGATTGTCAGCTATCGCGGATCGTATCGAAACATATGCAGATGACATGGCAAAATTAAGCGACGAAGAGTTGCGTGGGAAAACGGATGAATTCCGTGACCGCTATCAAAAAGGCGAAACATTGGACCAATTGCTTCCAGAAGCTTTTGCTGTCGTTCGTGAAGCCGCAAAACGTGTATTAGGACTGTATCCATACCATGTGCAATTGATGGGTGGTATCGTATTGCACGACGGAAATATCCCAGAAATGAGAACTGGTGAAGGGAAGACGTTGACTGCGACGATGCCGGTTTACTTGAACGCACTTTCCGGCGAAGGCGTCCACGTTGTTACCGTCAATGAATACTTGGCAACTCGTGACTCCACAGAAATGGGCGAGCTGTACAATTTCTTAGGATTGACAGTCGGATTGAACATCAATTCAAAATCCTCCGAAGAAAAACGCGCGGCTTACGCTTGCGATATTACCTACAGCACGAACAACGAATTAGGTTTTGACTATTTGCGGGACAACATGGTGGTGTATCGCAATCAAATGGTACAACGTCCATTGAACTATGCTATCGTCGATGAAGTAGACTCGATCTTGATCGATGAAGCTCGAACACCTTTGATTATTTCCGGACAAGCTGAAAAATCAACTGCTCTTTATACACGGACAGATAACTTTGTAAAACGTTTGAAAAACGAAGAAGATTACAAGATCGATATCCAGTCCAAAACGATTGGGTTAACAGAAAGCGGTATTGAAAAAGCCGAAGAAACTTTTGGATTGAAAAACTTGTATGATATCGAAAATACAGCATTGACTCACCACTTGGATCAAGCGCTGCGGGCCAACTACATCATGTTGCGGGATATCGATTATGTAGTGCAAGAAGGAAAAGTCTTGATCGTTGACCAATTTACTGGTCGGATCATGGACGGACGCCGTTATTCAGACGGATTGCACCAAGCCATCGAAGCCAAAGAAGGCGTTGAGATCGAAGACGAAACAAAAACAATGGCGACTATCACATTCCAAAACTACTTCCGGATGTACAAGAAATTATCCGGGATGACCGGTACCGCTAAAACAGAAGAAGAAGAATTCCGTGAAATCTACAATATGCAAGTTTTCCAAATCCCAACAAATAAACCGATTGCCCGGGATGACCGTGCTGATTTGTTGTATCCAACATTGGAAAGCAAGTTCCATGCTGTTGTTCAAGATATCAAAGAACGTTATCGTAAAGGTCAGCCAGTCTTGGTAGGTACTGTGGCGGTAGAAACTTCTGAATTATTGTCTAACATGCTGGATAAAGAAAAAGTACCTCATGAAGTATTGAACGCGAAAAATCACTTTAAAGAAGCGGAAATCATCCTGAATGCCGGACAAAAAGGCGCTGTAACGATCGCTACTAATATGGCCGGTCGGGGTACTGATATCAAATTAGGTTTAGGTGTCGCTGAATTAGGCGGCTTGGCAGTTATTGGTACTGAGCGCCATGAATCACGCCGTATCGATAATCAGTTGCGGGGACGTTCTGGACGTCAAGGAGACCCCGGTGTATCTCAATTTTATCTTTCATTGGAAGATGATTTGATGAAACGTTTTGGTTCCGAACGAATCAAAGCTTTCTTGGATCGTATGAAGATTGAAGACGCCGATGCCGTGATCCAAAGCAAGATGCTGACACGTCAAGTAGAATCCGCACAAAAACGCGTAGAAGGAAACAACTACGATACTCGGAAAAACGTTCTGCAATATGACGATGTTATGCGGGAACAACGGGAAGTTATTTACGGACAACGCCAAGAAGTCATCATGGAAGACAAAGACCTGTCACAAACCTTGATGAATATGGTGAAACGGACGATCAGTCGTGCGGTAGACAGCCATACGCAACTAGAAGAAAGCCAGTGGAATCTTGAAGGAATCGTTGATTTTGCCGGTAATACACTGGTTCATGAAGACGCGATCTCTGTTGATGATCTAAAAGGAAAAACACCGCAAGAAATCAAAGACTTTTTATTCCAAGAAGCACAACGGATTTTTGATGAAAAAGCCAATCAATTGAACAGTCCAGAACAATTGTTGGAATTTGAAAAAGTCGTGATCTTGCGTGTGGTAGATATGAAATGGACAGATCACATCGATGCGATGGATCAATTGCGTCAATCGATCGGTCTGCGGGCTTACGGACAAAACAATCCGTTGGTAGAATATCAAACAGAAGGCTACAACATGTTTGAGGATATGGTCGGAGCCATCGAATATGAAGTGACTCGTCTCTTCATGAAAGCAGAGATCCGCCAAAATGTACAACGGGAACAAGTTGCACAAGGCGAAGCTGAACAACAGCCGGAAGAAGCAGAACAAGCCGCTCAAAAACCAGTCCATGTGGAAAAAGTCGGTCGTAACGATCCATGTCCATGCGGCAGCGGCAAGAAATATAAGAACTGCCACGGCAAAAACGCCTGATCCAATGTATAAAATAATAGCGCGTCCTAACAGTCTTAGACTGGACGTATAAAAATGAAACAGGTATTGATCAAGAGGCTGGGATATCGCTCATTTGAGCAATGTTCCAGCCTGAATTGATTAAAAATAAGGAGGAATTTATTAGATGGAGTCAGCAGAAATCCGCAATAAATTGACAGAGATGCGAGAGAAAATCAACAGCTTTAGGGGGTCTCTTTGACTTAGATCAGTTAGAAGAAGACATCGCCGAAGCTGAAGCAAAAATGGCTGACCCAAGTTTTTGGGATGATCAAGAGACTGCTCAAAAAGTTATTAGCGAAAATAATATTCGTAAAGAAGCTTATGACCAGTTCCATCAGCTAGCTGATGAAGTAGATGAACTTTCGATCATGGAAGAAATGTTGGAAGAAGAACCGGATGCGGAGATGCAAAAGGAATTGTCGGAGCGGATCCAGCAATTAGATGAAGCAATGCAAAATTACGAATTGTCCATGTTATTGGATGGTCCTTACGATCACAATAACGCCATCATCGAACTGCATCCAGGCGCCGGCGGGACAGAATCGCAGGATTGGGGCAGTATGCTTTTACGAATGTATACCCGTTGGAGCGAGCAGCATAATTATCAAGTGGAAGTGCTGGATTATCAAGCCGGCGATGAAGCAGGGATCAAGAGCGTGACACTTTTGATCAAAGGCTACAACGCTTACGGTTATTTAAAATCAGAAAAAGGGGTCCATCGTCTTGTACGGATCTCGCCATTTGATTCGGCAAATCGCCGCCATACTTCTTTTTGTTCAGTGGATGTTATGCCTGAATTGGATGAAACGATCGATATCGAGATCAATCCAGATGATTTGAAGATCGATACCTATCGGGCAAGCGGTGCTGGCGGACAGCACATCAATAAAACCGAATCTGCGGTACGGATCACCCATTTACCAACCGGGACCGTCGTTGCCAGCCAAGCACAACGTTCTCAATTGAAAAACCGGGAACAAGCGATGGGCATGTTAAAAGCTAAACTATATCAGCTGGAAATTGAGAAAAAAGAACAAGAAGCGGCTGCACTTCGCGGAGAACAAATGGAGATCGGCTGGGGTTCTCAAATTCGATCATACGTCTTCCATCCTTATTCCATGGTGAAAGATCACCGTACCAATTACGAGACTGGGAATGTACAGGCAGTGATGGACGGCGAGCTGGATGGATTTATCGATGCTTACTTGAAAATGAAATTAAATCACGAATAAGCGTCAAGTTTCATTCAAATGAAATATAACTGTAAAGTTGTGAAAAAACGCTGAAATATTCTCGTGTTATAATACGTCAGTACTGAATAAAAGAAGATGGAGAGATAACCATGATTGAAATGAAGGATGTAATGAAAAAGTACTCAAACGGTACAACAGCCATCCGTAATATCACGATCAATATCGATCAAGGTGAGTTTGTCTATGTTGTAGGTCCTTCTGGGGCAGGTAAATCAACATTTATCAAACTGATGTATCGTGAAGAAAAAGCAACAAAAGGTACATTGAATGTTGCAGGTCATGACCTGTTGAAAATAAAAAATCGTGACGTTCCCCTCTTGCGTCGGGAAATCGGTATCGTCTTCCAAGACTACAAACTGCTTCCTAAAAAGACAGTTTATGAAAATGTTGCCTATGCGATGCAAGTTATCGGGCGCAAACCCCGTGATGTCAAAAAGCGCGTCATGGAAGTTTTGGATCTTGTCGGTTTGAAACACAAAGTACGGGTTTTTCCTAGCGAATTATCAGGTGGGGAACAACAGCGTGTTTCCATTGCTCGCGCGATCGTGAATACACCTAAAGTATTGATCGCTGATGAGCCTACCGGGAACTTAGACCCTGAAAACTCTTGGGAAATCATGAAATTATTGGATCGGATCAACGGCCAAGGAACGACGGTTGTCATGGCGACACATAACAGCACGATCGTAAACACGATCCGTCATCGCGTGATCGCTATTGAAAATGGTCGAATAATTCGTGACCAAGCGGAAGGGGAATATGGATACGATGATTAGAACTTTTTTTCGGCATTTGCTTGAAAGTATCAAAAGTTTAAAACGTAACGGCTGGATGACTGTCGCTTCTGTCAGTGCCGTAACGATCACCTTGACATTAGTAGGAATCTTTATGGCGGTCATCATGAACGCTACAAAATTAGCACAGGACATCGAGAAAAACGTCGACGTGTCTGTCTTTATCGATATTGGTACAAAAAAAGAAGATATTGATAAATTGGAAACAGAATTAAAAGGGATCGATCACGTCAATAAAGTCAAATTTTCCAGCAAAGATGATGAATTGAAAAAGATCCAAGACGCGATGGGAGATTCTTGGAGTTTATTTGAAGGAGACAGCAATCCGCTTTATGATGTATTCGTCGTCAGCGCGGAAAATCCTAATTATACTAAACAAATCTCCAAAGAAGCTGCTGAACTGCCGAGCGTTTTCAAAGCCGATTATGGCGGCGCCAACTCAGATAGGATCTTTGATATCGCAGATGGGATCAAAACTTGGGGATTAGCTGCTGCGGTCTTGCTATTGTTTGTAGCGATGTTCTTGATCTCCAATACGATTCGGATCACTATTTTGTCAAGACAAAGAGAGATCCAGATCATGCGTCTGGTAGGTGCGAAAAACGGCTATATCCGTTGGCCATTCTTCCTTGAAGGCGGCTGGATCGGTCTGTTAGGTGCTGTAATCCCTGTCTTGCTGATGTTCTTTGGATATCAACAAGTCTACAGAGTGGTCAATCCGACACTATTGCGTTCAAACTACAGCCTATTGCAGCCGGAAACCTTCACGTGGCAGATCTGTCTGCTGATGGTAGTCATTGGTGTTGTCATTGGTTCGTTAGGTTCAGTGATCTCAATGCGCCGTTTCTTGAAATTTTAATCTGGCATTCAAAAAACATTCTTCCAAAACGGGGGAATGTTTTTTTGTTTTCTTGTGAAATGAAAGGTTTTCTTGAGATTTGTTAAGCCTCTACTGCTTTACTTCTCTTCTCAACTTGGTTATTCTTTATTAGTAAAAGAAAAAGCAGAGGGGGAAAAACGTGCGGTATATAACTGAAAATTTGTCGACAGTTTTATTGGTTGCCAATATCCTGCTTTCATTCATCATCATTTTTCGTGAACGTAAACAAACGGCACAAACTTGGGCATGGCTGCTGGTCTTGATGTTTATCCCTGTGGTAGGTTTTATTTTATATATATTTTTTGGCAGAGGGATCTCCAAAGACAAGATTTTCGATTTAAAGATGCAAGGAAAGATCGGTAAGAATGTAGAAATCGAAGAACAGCGTCGTGACTTCAAATGCGGTATCTTTCCTGAACAAACGACAGGCAGTGTCGATGCCCGTCAATTGATCTATATGCTGACTGTTTCGGAACGTTCCTTGTACACGAGCGATAATGGTATTCAATTATTCACTGATGGTCGTAAAAAATTCGATCAGCTGATCAAAGATATCAAACAGGCGAAACATCATATCCATTTTGAATATTATATCTATCGCAGTGATGAACTGGGGCGCGAGGTACGAGATGCTTTGACAGATGCGGCCAAGCGAGGAGTAAAAGTCAGAATCTTGTTAGATGCGTGGGGTTCGACTCAAGTGACAGCGAAGTTTTTTGAAGAGCTGAGAGAATATGGCGGACAGCTGGCATTTTTCTTTCCATTATTTGTGCCATATCTCAATCCTCGGATCAATTATCGCAATCACCGAAAAATCGTGGTGATCGATGGCACGATCGGTTATACTGGCGGATTTAATGTCGGCAACGAATATTTGGGACTGGTAAAAAAATTCGGCTATTGGCGGGACAACCATTTGCGGGTCGTGGGATCAGCTGTGTATTCATTGCAGAACAGATTCTTGATGGATTGGAACTCTCAGCATACGCAAGAAGTCCAATATGCGAAAGAGCTGTTTCCTAAAATAGAAAACCATGGCAAAAAAGCGGTCCAGATCGTTACCAGCGGACCGGATTCGAAATATGAACAAATCAAAATCATGTATCTGAAAATGATCAGTATGGCAAAAGAAGAGATTTTGATTCAAACACCTTATTACATCCCGGATTCATCGATCCATGAAGCGTTGAAAGTAGCATTGCTTTCGGGAGTGAAAGTGCGGATGCAGATCCCTAATAAACCCGATCATCCTCTGGTTTACTGGGCGACTTATTCATTCGCGGCGGAACTGATCGATTTTGGCGCAATCATTGAAACCTATGAAAACGGCTTTATCCATGCGAAAACCATGATCATCGACAGCGGCATCGTTTCGGTAGGGTCGGCAAATATCGATGTTCGTTCGTTCCAATTAGATTTTGAAGTCAATGCGCTTATTTATGATGAAGAAGTTACGAAACAAGTGAGAGAAGCCTTGATGGAAGATTCTCGCTGGTCACAGGTTTTGACAAAGGAACGCTACAAACAAAGAGGAATCATCATCAAGATGAAAGAAGGGTTGGGACGTCTGGTTTCACCGTTATTATAAAGGGTGCTTTTTGGAGAATAAATGAAAACAAGCTGAAACAAATTTTATTTGTTTCAGCTTGTTCCATTTCACTTGCATATGGGGAAGATGCGTGTGAAATGCTGAAAACGTCATAAAACATTCTTGCAAGTTTACAGTATTTCTCGTTTTGGGGAAGCAAGAAACAAACTCCAGTATGTTCTTTTAATGACGTTTTTCACGAATAGTATAGCATAGCTGTATGATAGTTAATAGTTTTTTTTCTATATTTTTTTGAGCAACAATATGAATGAAAGAACAGCTTGGAAAAGAAATAGTACTTTCGTATTTCCAGCATATAATGTTAAAATAGACTTGTTTTAATCAATTAACTAAGGAGCAATCAAATGAAAAAATTGAAATTTTTACTCCCGGCATTGGGAATGATCTTATTACTTTCCGGCTGTGCGAAGTGGATCGATCGTGGCGAATCCATCACAGCGGTGGGTTCTTCCGCATTGCAGCCTCTTGTAGAGACAGCGGCAGAAGAATTCCAAACAAAATACCCAGGGAAGTTTATCAATGTCCAAGGAGGCGGAAGCGGAACCGGATTGAGCCAAGTCCAAGCAGGGGCTGTCGATATCGGGAATTCTGATGTATTTGCGGAGGAAAAAGACGGGATCGATGCTTCTAAACTGCAAGATCACAAAGTTGCGGCAGTAGGTATCACACCAATCGTCAATAAAAAAGTCGGTGTTGATAATCTTAGCATGGAACAGTTGCGGGATATCTTTTTAGGAAAAATCACTAATTGGAAAGAAGTCGGCGGCGCAGATCAGCAGATCGTCATTTTGAACCGGGCTTCTGGCAGTGGTACGCGCAGTACGTTTGAAACATGGGTCCTTGAAGGAAAAACGGCGATTCGTGCGCAAGAACAGGATTCCAGCGGGATGGTACGTCAAATCGTTGCTGACACACCGGGAGCCATCAGTTATGTGGCATTTTCTTATGTGACAGACGATGTGGCAACATTGAAGGTGGATAACGTGGAGCCTACCGATGAAAATGTTACGACTAACGCATGGAAAATCTGGGCCTATGAACACATGTACACCAAAGGCAAACCGGAAAAATTAACAAAAGAATTCATGGAATATATGTTATCTGATGATGTACAAAAAAATGTAGTGGGCGAATTAGGCTATATCCCTATTTCTGATATGAAAGTCGAACGTGACTGGCAAGGAAATATTGTAGAGTAATCTTTCTTTACATAAAATTTACAATAAGTTAAAAGCAAATTGATGTTAACAGCGTAAACTTGACATGTATGAAAGTGAAACACTCAAATTGAGGAGGAGCCCTCTTGGAAGATGTAAAAAAAGCATTATTAACAAAGTCAAAACGTTCACGGATGGAACAGCGGGGAAAATTGATCAGTTTCCTATGTATCGCACTGATCGTATTAGTGGTACTTTCTATCTTTTATTTTGTTGCCAGCCGAGGTCTAGCAACTTTTTTCACGGATAAAATCAATCTATTTGATTTCTTGTTTGGGACAGAATGGAATCCTAGTCAAATCGGATCTAACGGCAAGCCGATGGTAGGCGCACTGCCGATGATCGCTGGTTCTTTTATCGTGACTTTTTTATCTGCGATCATTGCGACACCCTTTGCGATTGGTGCTGCAGTATTTATGACAGAAATCTCTCCTAAACAAGGTCAAAAGATCTTACAGCCGGTTATTGAATTGCTGGTAGGGATCCCTTCAGTTGTTTATGGTTTTATCGGTCTTTCTGTGATCGTTCCGGCTGTGCGTTCCGTTTTTGGCGGAACAGGTTTCGGTATCTTAGCCGGTACCTTCGTCTTGTTCATTATGATCTTGCCTACCGTTACAACAATGACAGCTGATGCGTTGAAAGCTGTCCCTCGCTATTATCGCGAAGCTTCATTAGCATTGGGTGCGACACGTTGGCAAACGATTTATAAAGTGGTTCTGCGGGCAGCTGTCCCAGGGATCTTGACTGCGGTAGTGTTCGGGATGGCTCGTGCTTTCGGAGAAGCGCTGGCAATCCAAATGGTAATCGGTAATGCCGCCTTGATGCCTACTGGTTTAGTAACACCGGCTTCTACATTAACTTCTATTTTGACGATGGGGATCGGGAATACGATCATGGGCACAGTGGAAAACAATGTTCTATGGTCATTGGCGTTGATCCTGTTATTGATGTCATTGCTGTTTAACATCATCATTCGGATGATCGGGAAGAAAGGGGCCTTGAAATAATGAATGCCAAACGTTCAGATAAAATTGCTACAGGCGTGCTATATGTTATTTCGGGAATCATTGTTCTGATTCTGGCCGCACTGCTTCTTTATATTTTAGTGCGTGGTGTACCGCACATTTCTTGGGAATTTCTGACTCAGCCTTCTAGAGCTTATCAAGAAGGCGGCGGTATCGGTATCCAATTGTTCAACTCCTTGTACTTACTGTTGGTGACCATGATCATTAGTTTCCCTATCTCATTGGGCGCTGGGATCTACTTGTCAGAGTATGCGAAGAAAAATTGGCTGACAGAAGTTATCCGTACATCGATCGAGATTTTAAGCTCACTGCCATCTGTTGTTGTCGGGCTTTTCGGTTTCTTAGTTTTTGTTATTCAATTCCAATACGGATTTTCGATCATTTCCGGGGCGTTGGCACTGACTTTCTTCAACTTGCCGTTATTGACGCGAACAGTGGAAGAATCATTGCAAGCCATCCATTACACACAACGTGAAGCTGGTCTGGCATTAGGGCTTTCTCGTTGGGAAACCGTGATCCGTGTCGTTGTACCAGAAGCGACTCCCGGTATTCTGACTGGGGTCATCTTGAGTTCAGGACGTATTTTTGGTGAAGCGGCCGCATTGATCTACACGGCAGGTCAAAGTGCACCGGCGCTGGATTTCTCTAACTGGAATCCGTTGAGTGTTTCAAGTCCAATCAGTATTTTTCGTCAAGCCGAAACATTAGCTGTTCATATTTGGAAAATCAATACAGAAGGAACGATGCCAGATGGCGTTCAAGTTTCCGCGGGAGCTTCTGCTGTTTTGATCATCGCGGTCTTATTATTCAACTTTGGCGCCCGAGCGATCGGCAAACGCCTTTACAAGAAAATGACATCGGCTTAAGGAGATACAAAACATGAGTAAATATAGTTTAGATGATCGACATATTATTACAATGGATAAACAGCAAGAAGTTGATTTGTATACAAAAGATCTGCACGTTTGGTACGGTCAGAACGAAGCGATCAAAGGCGTTGATTTGGAGTTCGAAAAGAATCGGATCACGGCATTGATCGGACCTTCCGGCTGTGGGAAGTCCACCTATCTGCGTTCGTTGAATCGGATGAATGACGGTATCGCCAATACAAGAACCACTGGTCAGATCATGTATAAAGGTGTCGACGTCAACCGTGACAATGTCGATGTATATGAAATGCGCAAGCGGATCGGCATGGTATTTCAACGTCCGAATCCTTTCAGTAAATCCATTTATGAAAATATCACTTTTGCCTTGAAACGGCATGGGGAAAAAAATAAACAAAAATTAGACGAGATCGTAGAAACCAGCTTGAAGCAAGCTGCGTTGTGGGATCAAGTCAAAGACAGTCTCGACAAAAGCGCGCTGGCGCTTTCTGGCGGTCAGCAGCAACGGCTGTGTATCGCACGGGCGATTGCGATGAAACCTGATATCCTTTTACTGGATGAACCTGCAAGTGCTCTTGATCCGATCTCCACCGGGACGGTTGAAGAAACACTGGTCAATTTGAAAGAACATTATACGATTATCATCGTGACACACAACATGCAGCAGGCTGCACGTATCAGCGATTATACGGCGTTCTTCTATCTTGGAAAAGCGATCGAATACGATAAGACGACGAAAATCTTTACACGTCCAAAAATCCAAGCGACAGAAGATTACGTTTCTGGTCATTTTGGCTGATTTTTTATTGCTGGAAAAGAAAGATGGAGGCAGATATGTCAGAAGAAATCATTGCATCAAAAGATTTGCATTTATACTATGGAAAAAAAGAAGCGCTCAAAGGCATCACCATGGGGATCAATAAAGGTGAAATAACCGCAATGATCGGACCTTCCGGTTGCGGAAAATCCACTTATCTGCGTTCATTGAACCGCATGAATGATCTGATCCCTGATGTGACGATTACCGGAAGCGTGCTTTATAAAGGACAAGACATCTATAGTCCCCGTCAAGATACCGTAGAATTGCGAAAAGAGATCGGGATGGTATTCCAACAACCGAATCCGTTTCCCTTCTCCATTTACGAAAACATCATTTATGGGTTAAAATTAAAGGGTGAAAAAGACAAACAAAAGCTTGATCAGATCGTTGAAGAAAGTTTGAAGGCAGCTTCTGTCTGGGATGATGTCAAAGACAAACTGCATAACAGCGCGTTGTCATTATCCGGCGGTCAGCAGCAGCGGGTCTGTATCGCCCGTGTATTGGCGGTCAATCCTCAAATCATCTTGCTGGATGAACCCACCAGCGCGTTAGACCCTGTTTCTTCTGCTAAAATCGAAAACACACTTTTAGAGTTGAAGGAACACTATACAATGATCATTGTGACACACAACCTTTCACAAGCGTCCCGGATCTCTGACAAAACAGCTTTCTTTTTAGATGGGAATTTGATTGAGTTCGACGACACGAAAAAAATCTTTTTACAACCAAATAAACAAGAAACCGAAGATTACATTTCCGGAAGATTCGGATAAGGAGGAACCCCTACATGTTGCGTACGCAGTTTGAAGAAGAATTATTGAACCTGCACAACCAGTTTTATGAAATGGGTATGATGGTCAGCAATGCGGTGCATAAATCCGTAAAAGCTTACATCAAACACGATAAACATTTGGCGCAAGAAGTGATCGATCATGACGAAGAGATCAACAACATGGAAACCCGTCTTGAGAAAAAAAGTTTCGAGATGATCGCTTTGCAGCAGCCGGTCACAACTGACTTGCGGATGATCATTACGGTAATGAAAGCCAGCTCGGATTTGGAACGGATGGCAGACCATGCGGTATCTATCGCGAAATCCACGATCCGTGTGAAAGGTCAGACTCGGATCGCCGAGATTGAAAAAGAGATCTCTGATATGTCTGATTATGTAAAAAAAATGGTGGATAATGTTCTGATCGCATATGTTAAAACAAATGAACAAGATGCACGGGTCATTGCAAACATGGACAATCGGGTCAATGATTATTATTCAAAGATCTACTATAAGACCATCGACAGCATGAAGGAAAATCCTGAGACAGTCATCAGCGGGACAGATTATTTGTATGTCGCTCAATATTTGGAGCGGATCGGAGATTATGTCACGAATATCTGTGAATGGATCGTTTACTTGGCAACCGGTAAAATCACAGAATTGAATACTAACCGGGACGAATTAGTTTAGGCATATAATAGAAATAAAAATCAAAGCTTGACCAACATATTTCAGTTGGCAAGCTTTTTTTACAAAGTTATCAGGCATCTTCTTAAACAAAGTATTTCTCTTGCTTTGAAATCTGTTTTATGATGGAAGGAGAAAGAGACACTGCTTGAGGATTAGAAAAAGTTCCTACTTTAGTCCTATGACAATTGGTAGAAATGAAGGCATAATATACGTGTAAGGAAAACTTGCAGATAAACAATTTGAGGAGGCAATTTCCATGAATGAAAGAGAACGTGTATTGGATTTAGTAAAAAAAGGTGTACTTTCGACGGAAGAAGCCTTAGATTTGCTAGAAAGTATGGCAACTAAAAAAGACGAAGAACAAATCCAACAAGCCAATGAGAAAGTAACTGCCGAAAAGCATGATGATTTAGATACCCTGTTGCAAGATGATGAACCTGCTGATCATGAAGCAGAATTAAAACAAAAACAAGCAGAAGACAAACAGCAATTGGAAGAAATCTTAGACAGTCTTGCTACAAAAGCCAATCAAGCATCGGCTGAATTGGATGAAGTCAACGTAGAGATCGACGGCGTCAAAAAAGAGATCAAAGACGCACAAATGCGTTTGATGGAACTGAATACGAAAGAAGAACTAGACGCTTTAGATGAAGAAGAACTTGAAGAACGTCAAGAAATCGAAGCAGAATTGAAAGAACTTGAAGCTTCACTGGAAGAATTGGTTGAAGAACGAATCAACTTGGAAGCCCAGTTGAAGAGCATCAAAAAAGATCAATGGTCGCAAACCAAAGAGAAAACCAAAGAAAAAATCAATTCGAAGATCGACTTGCCAGATGATTGGAAAGAACAAGCAAGTGATGCACTGAACCAAGCAAGTGAAAAAATGGTGGAAGCCGGGACACATCTTGGTCGACTATTGAAGAAAACATTCCAAACTGTTTCCGAAACAGTCAATGACAATGTGGAATGGAAAGACATCAGTTTGAAAGTTCCGGGAATGGCAGCAACAAAATTCGAACATACCTTTGAGTATGACGAAACAGCTGCAACGATCATCGACGTGAAAGTTGCCAATGGGGATATCCAACTTAAAGCTTGGGATGAACCAGGTGTCAAAGTCGACGCGAAGATCAAATTATACGGAAAAATGACCGCTGCAACACCATTTGATGCATTCAGCGAACGCAGTCAAATCACTGTTGATGATGATCATATCTCCTTCCAAGTCCCTAACAAACGGGTTCGTGCTGATTTGACATTCTATCTACCAAGAAGAATGTACGACCATGTTTCTATCAAACTGCTGAACGGCGATGTGTTGGTCAATGAATTGGAAGCAAAAGATGTGTATACGAAGTCAACAAACGGCAGCATCGACTTCCAAATGATCCAAGCAACCATGTTAGAAATCGACGGTGTCAACGGATCAATCACTGTTCGCGACGGAAAAGTATTAGATTCTATCATTGAAACAGTGAATGGTACAGTCACTATGACAACTACACCGCAAACGTTGGGTGTTTCTCTAGTCAATGGGGATATCCGCTTGACATTGAACGATACCAACGTCAAACGTATCGACGCCAGTTCAGTCAATGGGAATGTGAAGATCGCTGTACCTGTAGAATTAAGCATGGAAGGCGAAGCCAAAACCAGCTTAGGCAGCATCAATTCCCGCATGACAGATTATGAAGTGGTCCGTGAGAAAAAAGATCGGATGAACCAAATGCTGCAATTCCGCCGCATTACAGATGAAGAATTGGCACAAATCCAAGTTTCAACAACAACCGGCAGCATCTTCTTGAAAAACACTGACAAATAAAAAATCGACAATAACCAAAATGACTTATCTGAAGGGGTGAAAATCCTCTTCAGATAAGGTAAAATGGAAGGGATAGAGGTGAAAGAAAATGAGAAAAAAACTAACAAAATCGACAGATAATGTTGTTTTGACAGGAACTTTGGGTGGTATCGCAGAATACTTAGGCATTGACCCAACGATCGTTCGTGTGGTCTACGTATTTTTAAGTTTTGTTTTGTTAGCAAGTCCGGTCATCTTGTATATCGTGCTGGCAGTGATCATCCCTTCTGGCCGTCCAAGCAACCGTCCTTACGGGCATAACAACCAATACTACCAAAGCAACAATTATAAAAAAGGAACAAAATCAAGAAAAGAAGCGGAAAAAATCGATGATGACGACTGGAGTGATTTCTAGTGACCTATTTTCAACGTCTGATCGTAAACACGTTGACTTTCATCTCACTAGCTGTTTTACTTCCTAATGGCATGTTCCATGTCGAAAGTATCTGGACAGCGATCATCGCTAGTTTTGTCCTATCGATTTTAAATGGCTTTGTGAAACCTGTTTTGTCGTTTCTATCTTTACCGCTGACATTTTTGACGTTGGGATTATTTACCTTCGTGATCAATGCGGCGATGCTGAAGCTGACCTCGATGTTCGTCGGACAGACGAATTTCGGATTTTCCGGATTTGGGGCCGCGGTACTTGTGGCGGTCATCATGTCTTTAGTCAACTTGATCGTAACAGATCATAATCTAAGAAAAAATCAATAAAGGGAATGTGTCCCATCTTCATCGATGGCGGCTCATTCTCTTTTTTGTTGTCATTTTTTTGAGGGATTTCTGGGAACTTTCCAACAAGTTTACGGTGTTTTCTAGTAACTTTTGTTCTACAATGATAAAATGAGACAGTAATCTATAATTTAGAAAAGAGGAAAACCAATGGCAGAAAGTGTCAAAGTCAACCAGATGGTCCAAAAACTAAGTCTGGAAGTAGTCAGCGGAACTGAAGCTGGCTTGCAACGGGCTATTACAACCAGTGATATTTCAAGACCCGGCCTAGAGCTGACAGGTTATTTTAATTATTATTCACATGATCGGCTACAGCTTTTTGGTAGTAAAGAGATCACGTTTGCACAGCGGATGATGCCGGAAGAACGGCTGATGGTCTTGCGCAGAATGTGCAGTGAAGATACACCGGCATTTATCGTTTCGCGGGGATTGGAAGTACCCCAAGAAATGATCCAAGCTTGTAAAGAAAACGATATCCCTGTTTTACGCTCACCGATCTCTACTTCGCGTCTATTAGGTGAAATGTCGACATATCTGAGCAGCGACCTGGCTGCCCGCACAAGCGTACACGGCGTTTTGGTAGACGTGTATGGGTTAGGCGTGTTGATCCAAGGGGACAGCGGAATCGGTAAAAGTGAAACAGCTCTTGAATTGATCAAACGCGGCCACCGACTGATCGCCGATGATCGTGTAGATGTCTATCAACAAGATGAATTGACATTAGTGGGTGAACCGCCGCAAATCCTGCAGCATTTGATCGAGATCCGCGGAATCGGGATCATTGATGTCATGAACTTATTTGGTGCCAGTGCTGTGCGAGGATCGATGCAAGTCCAGCTGTCAGTTTATCTAGAAGCATGGTCGAAAGAGAAAAAATACGATCGGCTTGGCTCAGCTGACGATTCTATCCAAATCGCTGAAGTAGATATCCCGCAGATCCGTATCCCTGTGAAAACCGGACGGAACGTGGCCATCATTATTGAGGTGGCAGCGATGAACTATCGTGCAAAAGTCATGGGATATGATGCAACAAAAACGTTTGAAGATCGATTGAGCAAATTGATCGAAGAAAACTCGATAGAATGAAGGAGCGATTTGAATGGTAGGAATGGTGAATCGAGTAGCCTTTGAGCTTTTTGGTATCTCGATCTATTGGTATGCGCTGATCATCGTTACAGGTATTTTAGTAGCGATGTGGTTGAGTTCCCGTGAAGCGGTCAGAGCCGGATTAAAGGCTGATGATGTGACGGATTTTATGCTGGTTGGGTTGCCGCTGGCGCTAGTTGGCGCACGGCTGTATTACATCTTATTTGATTTAGAACCCTATTTACAAGATCCGATCCAGATATTCAATATCCGTTCCGGCGGTCTGGCGATTTATGGCGGATTGATCGCCGGCGGTATTTGGCTGTTTTTCTTTTGTCGATATAAATTCATCTCAGTATGGACGTTCTTAGATATTGCTGCTCCAAGTGTTATTTTGGCGCAGGCGATCGGACGCTGGGGCAATTTTATGAATCATGAAGCATTTGGCGGCGATACGACAAGAAGCTTCTTAGAAAGCCTCCATTTGCCTAATTTCATTATAGAAAATATGTATATCGACGGGATCTATCGTCAACCAACGTTTTTATATGAATCTATGTGGAACTTGCTCGGTTTCATCTTGTTGATCCTCTTGCGTAAAAGAAAGAATTTCTTGAAAAAAGGCGAAGTCTTTTTAGGCTATTTGATCTGGTATAGTTTTGGTCGTTTCTTCATTGAGGGGATGCGTACCGACAGCTTATATCTGTTCAGCAATATCCGAGTTTCCCAACTGCTCTCTGCTGTTTTATTCATCGGTGCTTGGGGTGTGCTGTTCTGGCGGCGGAAGAAAAGTCAGAAACTGACCTATTACGACCGCACGCAAGGCAGTGATCAATTCATAATATAACAGGACAAGTGTCATGTTGTATGATAAAATTGAGGTGCTTTATTGAATTATAAGGAGGTTTCCATTGTGAAACAAAAAATTGCTGTGCTTGGTCCTGGTTCTTGGGGAACAGCTTTAGCACAAGTCTTATCTGAAAACGGTCATGAAGTTAAAATCTGGGGAAATAATCCTGCACAGATCGACGAGATTAATACGTATCATACCAACCGTCACTATTTGCCGGATATAAAACTTCCCGATGATATCGCAGCTGTTAAAGATATCCGCGAAGCGATCGAAGGCGCAGATGCTGTTCTTTTTGTTGTACCGACAAAAGCGATCCGTTCAGTGGCGCAAGAATTTACAAAATATGTAAAAAATAAACCGGTGATCATCCATGCATCAAAAGGATTGGAACAAGATACTCATAAACGAATCTCAGAGATCCTGATAGAAGAGATCCCAGCGGACAAACGTCAAGCGGTCGTTGTTTTATCCGGACCTAGCCACGCAGAAGAAGTCGCGGTCCACGATATTACGACGATTACAGCAGCCAGCGAAGACGAATCAGCTGCAAAATATGTTCAGCAGTTGTTCATGAATGATTATTTCCGAATCTATACGAATGATGATGTGATCGGCGTTGAAACTGGTGCGGCATTGAAAAATATCATTGCGATCGGTGCCGGTGCGATCCATGGACTAGGTTTCGGCGATGATGCGAAAGCTGCCATCATGACACGAGGATTGGCTGAAATCAGCCGTCTAGGTGTGGCGATGGGGGCCAATCCATTGACCTTTATCGGTTTGAGCGGCGTGGGAGATCTGATCGTTACATGTACCAGTGTCCATTCACGAAATTGGCGGGCCGGTAATCTTTTAGGAAAAGGCCATAGTTTAGATGAAGTGTTAGAAAATATGGGCATGATCGTAGAAGGTGTAGCCACTACCAAAGCAGCAATGGAATTAGCGCAGCGTCTGAATGTAGAAATGCCTATCACAGAAACGATTTATCGTGTTTTATATGAGAATGAAGATATCAACGTAGCTGCTAAAAACATCATGTTGCGAGACGGCAAAGTTGAAAATGAATTTTCATTGAAATAAAAGGGTGAGGAGCGAAAAAAAATGAAAGTTAAAAAAGCAGTAATTCCAGCAGCAGGACTAGGTACGCGTTTTCTGCCTGCGACAAAAGCGATGGCCAAAGAAATGTTGCCGATCGTGGATAAACCAACGATTCAATTTATCGTAGAAGAAGCATTGAAATCAGGGATCGAAGATATCTTGATCGTTACTGGAAAAGCAAAGCGCCCAATCGAAGACCACTTTGATGCCAATATCGAATTAGAAACCAATCTAAAAGAAAAAGGCAAAACAGAACTGTTGAAATTGGTAGAAGAAACCACAGATGTCAATCTGCATTTCATTCGTCAATCTCATCCCCGCGGATTAGGTCATGCTGTCTTGCAAGCACGTGCTTTTGTAGGCAATGAACCGTTTATCGTGATGTTGGGAGACGACTTGATGGAAGACAAGATCCCATTGACCAAACAATTGATCAATGATTACGAAAAAACCCATGCTTCAACGATCGCGGTAATGAAAGTCCCTCATGAAGATACATCAAAATATGGGATCATCAATCCTGGAGAAGAAGTACAATCAGGTTTATACAATGTCAAAAACTTTGTAGAAAAACCATCTCCAGATAAAGCACCAAGTGACCTGGCGATCATTGGCCGCTACCTGTTGACTCCGGAGATCTTTGATATTTTACAACATCAAAAACCTGGTGCCGGCAATGAGATCCAATTAACAGATGCCATCGATACATTGAATAAAACGCAACGCGTTTTTGCCCACGAATTCAAAGGCAAACGTTTTGATGTGGGAGATAAATTCGGTTTTATGAAGACCAGCATCGAATACGGCTTGAAACATCCAGAAGTCAAAGATGATCTGCGGAACTTCATTATCGAGTTGGGAAAAGAATTATCTGAAGAAAATCCAGCACCAAAGAAAACAAAATAACTTTTTAAAAAACCGTTATAGAGCTTATCTGTAACGGTTTTCTTTCTTTTAGGGCGTTAAATTCGAAAAAGTCGTTGTTTTTTATTTGTGTAAAAAAATATGAAATGCTATCCTTAAAGTAAGATCTTAGGAAGGGAGATAAACTATGAGCGGTGGAGAAATTGCTGCCTTGATCGCAGCTATCGCATTTGCTGTGCTGGTTGTGTTTATCATCAGACTGTTGATGCAATTTTCAAAAACAGTTGACGGGATCAACCAAGCAGTAGAAAAAGTCAATACAACAGTATCGGAAGCAAACAACACGATACGAATCGTAACAAAAGATGTAGATGTACTATCAAGCGAAGTCGAGGGGTTGTTAGTAAAAACCAATACTTTACTAAATGACGTCAACGGTAAAGTAGCGACGATCGATCCATTATTTACAGCAGTCGCTGATTTGAGCGAAAGCGTATCAGATCTGAATCGTTCAGGAAAACATCTCGTAAGCAGAGTAGGATCAGTAGGGAAAACGACTGCTCAAGCAACTGTCGCTGGCAAGGTTGGACAAACAGCGATGAAATTTTTCAAACAACGGAATAAAACAAACCAATAAAAAATGGAGGGAAAACTATGAGTAAAAAAGGCGGATTTTTATTAGGAGCGGTAATTGGCGGAACGGCAGCGGCGATCGCAGCATTGTTGTTGGCACCAGAATCAGGGAAGATATTACGTACGAAATTAGCGGCACAAAAAGATGATTTGATGGACAAAGCGTCAGATTATACAGATTATGCGAAAGAAAAAACCGGCGATCTGTCAGAAATCGCAAAAGAAAAAGCTAATACCCTTTCTAAGCAAGCCGAAGAAGTAGCTGGCACGATCAAATCAAAAGCAAAACGGTCAGCAGGAGATTTGCAAGATTCGACTGAAGATGTTGCTGAGAAATTCAAAAAACATACTGGCGATCTTTCTGAACGTTTCAAAAAATCAGCAGACGAGTTGAAATCTGACAGCAGTTCTGTGATGGATGAAGCTAAAGAAGATGCTCAAGATATCTTTATCGATGTGAAAGATACTGCTGGTGATATGAAGGATACAATCAAAGAAGGCGCTAAAGAAGCAAAACCAATCGTAGAAGATGTCAAAAAAACCACGAAAGACGCAGCTGCAGACACTGCAAAAGAAGTAAAAGATGAAGTGAAAAGCGAAAAATCTGATTGGTCTGATAAAGAAGATACAGTTTCTGATTTCAAAAAATCAAAAGAAATTTTGAAAGATGAATTGGAAAAAAGCAATCCAGAAGCTTAATCAATAGCTATAGACAAAGACAAAAACGGCGCTCCTTTACGGAACGCCGTTTTTTCGGATTACTCGATAATGGTCAATTCTTTGCTTGTTGTCGTGAACGGTTGACAGCCGTCTTTAGTGACATATACGCAATCTTCGATCCGCACACCGACTTTATTTGGAATATAGATGCCTGGTTCTAAAGAGAAACACATTCCTTCTTCGATGACGAGATCATTTCCTTCCACAAGAGAAGGATATTCATGAACTGTTGTGCCGATGCCGTGTCCTAGACGGTGATTGAAATATTCACCATAGCCGGCGTCTTCAATGACTTTCCGCGCCACTGCATCTAATTCTCCAGCGGTGATCCCAGGTTTTACCGCAGCTGTCGCCGCAAGCTGTGCGTCTAGTACCAATTGATAGATTTCTTTTTGGAAAGCGGTAGGTTCTTTGAAAGCGACAGTTCGGGTAGCATCGCTGCAATAACCTTTCCAGATGACTCCTAAGTCGAATAACACCAAGTCATGGGCTTGAACAGCAGTGCTGCCGGGATTTCCATGAGGACTGGCTGCGTTATCTCCAGTCAAGACCAATGTATCAAAACTCATTGACGAAACGCCGCGACGTTTCAATTGGTATTCGATCTCAGCTACGATTTCTTGTTCTTTCGCGCCTTCTTTGACAGCGCCAAATCCAATCTCAAACGCGACATCTGCCCAATTTCCAGCTTCCAGCAGGGTATTGATCTCATTTTTTGTTTTGATCAACTGCAACCGTTGGATAACTGGTGTCACATCCGTAGAAAAATCAGCAGAAAAATATTCCCGCAGCTTTTCAAAACGATCAACAGTCAACGCGTTTTTTTCCAAACTGATTTTTTGCGGATTGCCGTAGCGTGTCGTGATTTCGTGAGCGATTTTTTTCCAAGGATCTTCACTGTCCAGATAACCGACTACATCAAAAGCCCAGCCGCTGTTTTGAGCGTCTTCGACTTCCAAAGCGGGTGTGAATAAAAAGGGATCTTTGTTCAATGGGACAAAAAGTGCAAGCACTCGTTCATGAGGATCACTTGAATAGCCTGAAAAGTAGGCGATATGGCCGGGATCGCTGATATAAGCAAGATCCGATTGCTGTTCTGACATCCATTGCCGCAATTCTTGTATTTTTGTTTGATTCATCTTTTTTCCTTCTTTCCAAGAGTGAATACTTTTATTTTACCACTAAATCCTCAAAAGGAATATTTGAAATAAAAACATAATTTTCATGAAAACTAAATTAAAACGGTTGCATTCTTGCAAATAACATGATATTCTTACAAAGAAATGTAAATGGCATTTTCTGAAAACAACTGAATAGGAGAAATAATAAAATGGAAAAACAGACAATTACGATTTATGATGTTGCTCGTGAAGCAAATGTGTCTATGGCTACAGTTTCACGTGTCGTAAATGGTAACCCGAATGTAAAACCTGCTACACGCAAGAAAGTCTTAGAAGTGATCGATCGTTTGGATTATCGTCCAAATGCGGTTGCCCGCGGATTAGCAAGCAAAAAAACAACAACTGTCGGCGTGATCATCCCCGATGTAAGCAATATGTATTTCGCTTCATTGGCTCGCGGGATCGATGACGTGGCAACAATGTACAAATACAATATTATTTTGGCAAATTCAGACGGCGACAATCAAAAAGAAGTCAACGTACTGAATAATTTATTGGCAAAACAAGTAGACGGCGTAATCTTCATGGGTCATCATATCACAGATGAGATCCGTGGCGAATTTTCTCGTTCAAAAACACCAGTTGTGTTGGCAGGTTCGATCGATCCTGACGAACAAGTCGGCAGTGTCAATATCGATTATCAAAACGCGACAAAAGACGCAGTCAATACATTAGCGAAAAACGGCAATAAGAAAATCGCGTTTATCAGCGGTGCATTGATCGATCCAATCAACGGTCAAAATCGTTTGAACGGCTATAAAGAAGCCTTGGAAGAAAACGGATTATCTTACAATGAAGGCTTGGTATTCGAAGCAAAATACAACTTCAAAGACGGTTTGTCATTAGTTTCTCGTATCCGCAACAGCGGCGCGACAGCTGCATTTGTCACAGATGACGAATTGGCGATCGGGTTATTAGACGGTTTATTGGATGAAGGCGTGAAAGTTCCTGAAGACTTTGAAATTTTGACCAGCAACAACTCACTGCTGACAGAAGTTGCTCGTCCACAATTATCAAGTATCACTCAACCATTATATGACATCGGTGCTGTATCGATGCGTTTGTTGACAAAATTGATGAATAAAGAAGAAGTTGAAGAAAAAACAATTATTCTTCCTTACGGTATCGATGAAAAAGGTTCAACAAAATAATTTCCTGAATTAAATAAAAAGGTCTCCCGCTGATTTTCAAGCGGGAGACCTTTTTTGTTAGGCTCTAATTATTTTGAGATCTTGAAGTGGAAGTACTGCGATTAGCTTTGTTCCAATAATCTAGATAATTGGCATTAGTACCGCCGATCCCGAATTTAAAGCTTGCTTCAGGAACATTATCTTTTGCCCAATAAGAAGTAACCGTATCTTGCGGTGTTTGGAATGTACGATTGTTATTTGTCGCTCTGCCTGGTAAAGTGCCAGTAAATTTGGAGACTTTTTCTTTATGAACACTGTTATCCAGCGTAAATTTCTGGTCGATCCCAAAAACATCCGGATTCGCCATATAGATCCGATTGGCGAGATTAGCGAGATACGTTCCTGTCCTTTGCCCGGCGTTTTGATCATTTTTGATGGTTTGATCGTCAAATCCAGCCCAGCTGCTGAGAGTGATCGACGGTGTAGAAACCACCAGCCAAGAATCTTTATAGTAGTCAGAAGAACCTGTCTTACCGATCCAGTCGGCTTTTGCCAAGTCCCAGTTAAGGCTGTTGACCGCAGATTTGAAGGGAGTGGTGATCTGAGCATCCAACACACTGCGCATCAGATTGTTCATGATAGAAGCAGTGGCTTTGGAATAGACTTGTACCGGTTTTTCTTCATGTTTGTAAACGACATTGCCTTGATTATCCGTGATGGACTCAATGAAGTAGCCTTCTTGATAGACGCCGCCGTTAGCCAATGTTTGGAATCCATTGGTCTGTTCCAGAGTGGATACATCCATCGGTCCTAGCGGTGCGGATTCATAACTCCATTCCGGATAGTTCGTATAATTCATTTTCTTCAAATAATTTTCGTAAGCAAAATCAGCACTGGTATTTTTCTGTAAATCTTGATAGACGTGATAAGCAGGGATATTCGTCGATTCGTTCAATGCTTCCCGGACTGTTTGGAAGGTTTTGGAGCCTTTGTTGGTAGCATTTACGATATCATCACCGCTATTTTTTCCGCCTTGCCAAGTAGTAGGGTAGTCAGAAATCCGGGTCTCAGTTCCAATCAGACCTTGATCGATCGCCGGTCCGTAGACCAGCATTGGTTTGATGGACGAACCGGCAGGACGTTTCGTATCAAAAGCGTGATTGTTTTGATTTTCAGCAAAATCACGACCGCCCACAAAACCTAAGACTTTACCGGTACGGTTATCCATAAGAATATTCCCGACTTCTGGACTGCCGTTATACGTATCTAAAAGGTACCCATAATCATCTACCGCTTTTTGCATCGCGTCATAGATAGATTTATCGATCGTTGATTTCACGGTGTAGCCGCCGTTTACCAATTCATTTTGTGCACGTTCCAGATATTTCTGTTGATTTTCTTCTTTGTTGTATTCTTCAGTTGACAGCTTATCTTCTGTTGCCATTTGTTTGGCTAAGATCGATTGTGCTTTCCCTAAAACAGTATAATATAGATAGCCATGATCAGCAGAAGCAGATACTTCCTGCTGTTTGATGAAATCTTTTTTCAGATCATATTTTTTGGCTTCTTCGTATTCTTTTTTAGAGATCTCATGATTGCGATACATACTGAATAAGACAAAATCTTTCCGCTCTAAGCCGGCTGACAGATTTTCTTTGATCTTACCGGTGTTGTCATAAGGACTATAAATGATAGGACTTTGCGGCAATCCTGCAATAAACGCGGCTTGAGCCAAATTGACATCTTTGGCGTCTTTGCCGAAGATTCCTTTTGCGGCTTCTTGGACACCCGCGATATTTTGACCTTTGTTATTGCGTCCAAAAGGAGAGACGTTCAAATAAAGGGTCACGATCTCATCTTTACTGAAAAATTTCTCAACCTCCATTGCCAATAGGATTTCGTTAGCTTTCCGTTTAAAGGTGGTTTCGCTGGTTAAGACTTGCTGTTTTACCAATTGTTGAGTCAACGTCGATCCGCCGCCTCCGCCAAAACCGATCGCTTCGGAAAGCAATGCTCGGACAACTGCTTTAGGCACGACTCCGTTATGTTGATAAAAATATTCGTCTTCGGTAGAAATGATGGCTTTTTTGATCAAATCAGAAATCTGATCCGACTTTACGGTCGTCCGCATCAAATCCGAGCGGATCGTGGCGATTTCTTGATTATCAGCATAAGTCAGCTTTGAAGTCTCAGAAATATCCCCCAATGATTTTTGCAAATCCGCTTTGGTAGGTGTAGGTGTGTCCTCTACTAAGTAAGCAAAATAGCCGGCACCGATACCTGCAAACAAGGCAGTACCAATAATCAAAAAAGAAACACCGACTAGTAATAAAGCATGTAATACGCGTAAACTAATATTGAAATAAAACCAACCTTTTCTCTTTTCAGAAAAAGGTTTTTGTGTTCTTTTACCATTTTGGGGCACGATTTTCACCTCAGTTTTATTTGTGTACCGTGTTATTATAGCAAAAATCGTTCTAAATGAATAGGCAACACTGTCTTCTTGTAAAATGCTTAGAAATTGTTAAATAAATCAATTGGCAAGGCTTTAATTCCCAGTAGTTTTCAGTTAAGATGAAAAGTAAAGCGCCGCAGTTGATCTTTCAGGTAGTTGATCTTTCAATAAGAGCGGTGCGGGTGAACACTGATCAGCGAGATCTGGAGCTGGTTCGGGTGAAAGAAAAGGAGCAGGTATGGGGACGATTTTGATCAATGCGTTAGGATTATTTGCAATTATTTTTTTAGGTTATTTTTTAAAGCGCTTAAATATTTTATCTAAAGCAGATGGCACAACGCTTTCTACAATTATTTTAACGATCACTTTACCGGCAACGATCATCGTCAATTTTGCGGCGTTGAAGATCGAAACGGGGTTATTGCTGCTGATAGTATTAGGTATCGGATTGACCGTTTTACAGATCGGCATCAGTTGGGGACTTATGCGGAAAGAAGCGGCATTGAAACAGGAGTTTATGATGTACATGGGTTCAGGTTTCAATATCGGCAATTTCACATTGCCTTTTGTCCAGAGCTTTCTGCCGATCGGGATCCCATTGATCTCAATGTTCGATCTAGGCAACAGCATCATGCTGGCAGGCGGTACGACAGTCCTAGTAGATCAGTTGGTGGGGAAAAATAAGACCTTTGATCTTAAGAGCGTTCTGCTCAAGCTGTTTCGTTCGATCCCTTATACCGCTTATCTAGTGATGCTTTTATTGCGGCTGGGTTCGGTGGATCTGCCAAGCGCTTTGCTGACTGTTTTACAGCCGATTGCCGGGGCCAATACTTTTTTGTCGATGTTTATGATTGGGCTTTATTTAGAACTGCGGTTGCCGAAAAGCGCACAAAAACTTGTTGTTCAAAGCCTGCTTTTACGATACGGTATCGGTTTGTTATTGATCGTTCTTTTCTTGTGGCTGCCACTGCCGCAGCTGGTACGGTTGGTTTTATGTCTGTTGGCAGTAGCGCCGATCGCCACATTCAATGTTATCAATGCTGTTCTGGCTGGGATCGAAGAAGAGATCGTCGGGTTCTGCTCTTCCGTCAGCTTTTTGATCAGTTTAGTCTTGATGACACTTGTGTTATTGTTTTTAGGCGGATTCTAAGCAAAAAAATTGGCATGCCGCGTTTTTTTATCCATAATACAAAGGTATGCGAATGAGGGAGGAAAAAAGATGTTGATTGGTTCACATGTTTCAATGAGCGGAAAAAAAATGTTGCTGGGAGCGGCAGAAGAAGCGGCCAGCTATCAGGCAACGACTTTTATGATCTATACGGGAGCACCGCAAAATACACGGCGCAAACCGATTGAAGAGCTGAATATCGAAGCTGGCAGCCAATTCATGGCGGAAAATGGATTGAGCAATATTGTAGTGCATGCACCGTATATCATCAATTTAGGCAATACGATAAAACCGGAAAACTTTGGCTTTGCGGTGGAATTTTTACGTGGAGAGATCCAACGAGCGCAAGCATTAGGGGCAAAACAAATCACATTGCATCCAGGTGCTCATGTCGGTGCAGGAGTCGACGCCGGTCTGCAACAGATCATCAAAGGTCTGAATGAAGTCTTAGAGCGTGATCAGATCCCGCAAATCGCACTGGAAACTATGGCGGGTAAAGGAACAGAGCTGGGAAGGACTTTTGAAGAATTAGCAACGATCATCGACGGTGTTGTGTTGAACGAAAAACTTTCAGTAACATTTGATACTTGCCACACAAATGATGCCGGTTATAACGTCAAAGAAGATTTTGACAGTGTCTTGGAGGAATTTGATCGGATCATCGGATTGGATCGCTTGAAGGTCATTCACGTCAATGATTCAAAAAATCCCCAAGGCTCTCATAAAGACCGTCATGCCAATATCGGGTTTGGAACGATCGGTTTTGACGCGTTGAATTATATCGTTCATCACGAACAATTAAAAGAACTGCCGAAAATCTTGGAAACTCCGTATGTCGGCGAAGACAAAAAGAACAAAAAAGCGCCATATGGCTTTGAGATCGAGATGCTCCGTAATCAAACATTCGATCCGAATCTATTGGAAAAAATCCTTCAAAGCTGAAAATGAGCGTTAGCTATAAAAATGATCACCTATATTTAAAAGCCGTCCAGTAGATACTGGGCGGCTTTTGATATCATGACTGTCGATTGAGTTCTACATTGAACTACCGAAAAAACGTTGGATCTCTATTGTTGCGGCCTCTTCGCAATCAGAAGCATGGACGATATTTTCCGACTTGTTCGTGGCGAAATCACCGCGGATCGTGCCGGGATCTGCTTCTAACGCATTGGTTTTTCCCACCATCTTACGGACCATTTCGATCGCTTGTTCGCCCTCTAAAACGATAAAAACGACAGGTCCAGAAGTCATGTAATCTAGAATTTCATGGAAAAAAGGTTTCTCCGCTAGATGCTGATAATGTTCTTTTGCCAAATCGCGGGATAATGTACCTTGTCGCATTTTGAGGATCGTCAGCTTGCGATCTTCAAAACGCTGAATGATTCGACCGATGAGCTTTCTTTTGACACCGTCTGGTTTGATGATTACTAAAGTTTGTTCCATCTGCATCACCTCGCTGTTTTTATTAGCATAACATGTTTCGAATATATTGAAAACGATTTCTAAATATTTTTAGACCACTGTTCTATAGAATATCGTGAATAACCTAAGAAAAGGACAGATCTTTTCGCAAAAAAACTCTGACTAATTTAAGTAAACGCCTTTTCTTTTGAGGCGATATCTAGTAAAATAACTCAATGAGACTACAAGAGAAAGGAGAGATTTATATGGTATCAACAGGAATCGTTGTATTAATCGCAGTTATCGCATTAGTTATCGGCGCTGTCGGCGGGTTCTTTTTGGCGCGTAAATATATGAAGGACTATTTAGAAAAAAATCCTCCCGTTAATGAGGATATGTTACGAACAATGATGATGTCTATGGGGCAGAAACCATCTGAGAAGAAAATTCGTCAGATGATGCAGCAAATGAAAAATCAATCGAAGAAATAATCGTTGTTTTTCAAGGCATAATGTGACTTTTAAACGGGCTGAGGATTAGCCCGTTTTTTATTAGCTCAATTTGCAAGACTATTCAGAAAATTCAAGCCTGTTAGGGTGAGTGTTAAAAAGGAGAAAAAAATGTCTATATTTAGGAAACTAAGTTGGTTTTTCAAAAAAGAAAAGAAACACTATATCTTAGGTGTCGGCTTTTTGATTTTGGTGGCGTTTGTCCAGCTGGTACCGCCCAAAGTCATTGGGATCATTATCGACGAAATCGCGGAAGACAGTATCCATATCAATGTGATCGTGTTTTGGATCGTGATTTTATTAGTAGCTGCTGTCGCTCAATATGTTTTTCGTTACATTTGGCGGACGAATATTTGGGGAAGCGCCGCTCGTCTGGAAAAAGATCTGCGCCGTCAGTTATTTGATCATTTTACTAAGATGGACCACGAATTTTATCAAAAGCATCGAACCGGCGACTTGATGGCTCATGCTACAAATGACTTGAACGCCATTCAAAATGTGGCTGGTGCCGGGATCTTAACATTTGCTGATTCATTCATTACCGGCGGGATAACGATCGTCGCGATGGTTTTGTTTATCGATTGGCGTCTAACACTGATCGCATTGCTGCCGCTGCCGCTATTGGCACTGACTTCTCGCATATTGGGTTCGCGGCTCCATGAAGCATTCCGTGAAGCGCAAGAAGCGTTTTCCACTATCAACGATAAGACGCAAGAAAGTATCACTGGGATGAAGGTGTTGAAAACTTTCGGTCAAGAAGAAGAAGATTTGGCTGATTTCAGTACCAAAATCGACAATGCCATCACAAAAAACCGCCGAGTGAACTTCCTTGACGCGTTGTTTGATCCCTTCATCACAGTCATCATTGGGATATCATATGTGATCACGATCATTCTCGGCGGAAAATTTATCATGGAAGATACCATCACTATTGGACAATTGGTATCATTTATCAGTTATATCGGGATGCTGGTATGGCCGATGTTTGCGATCGGTCGGCTGTTCAATATTTTGGAACGGGGGAACGCCAGCTACGATCGTGTATCGGAATTATTAGGTGAACGTACCCACATTATTGAAAAAGCTGACGCTGTAACTTCACCGGCTCAAGGCGATATCTCAATGGAGATTGCGGCTTTTGAATATCCAGACGATGAAAAAGCAACCTTGGAACAAATCAAATTTATTCTTAAAAAAGGAGACACGTTAGGAATCGTAGGGAAGACTGGTGCCGGCAAGACCACGATTTTGAAACTGTTGATGCGGGAATATGATGAATACCAAGGAGCGATCCGTTTTGGCGACCATGATATCAAGGATTATTCCTTGAACGCATTGTTGCATTCAATCGGTTATGTACCGCAAGATCACTTTCTATTTTCTATGACGATTCGGGACAATATCCGTTTTGCTAATCCTCATGATACGCAAGAAGACGTGGAGCAGGCAGCATCATTGGCGGTGATCCATGAGGATATCAAAGATCTGCCGGAAGGATATGACACGATGGTAGGGGAACGCGGTGTTTCTCTTTCAGGAGGACAAAAACAGCGGATCTCCATCGCCCGCGCATTAGCTGTCGATCCTGAACTGTTGATCCTAGACGATGCGCTGTCTGCTGTGGACGCTAAGACTGAAGAAGCCATCCTGCAAAACATGCGAACCTTCCGTAAAGACAAAACTACGATCATCGCGGCACACCGTTTGAGCAGTGTGATGCATGCTAAACAGATTTTAGTATTGGATGAAGGACGGATCATCGAACGAGGGACCCATGGGGAATTACTGGCATTAAACGGCTGGTATAAACGGATGTGGGACAAACAACAGCTAGAAGCAAAAATCGAAGGAGGAGAATAATGGAACAGAATCAATCCGAATGGTCAAAATCTCTCTCATTCAAAGAGCAGAAGACCATCATCAAACGGTTGTTCGTTTTCGCAAAACCATTTCGCAAAACTTTCTTTATCGCGATCCTTTTTGCGTTGGCGTTGTCCATCGTTAATATCATTCTGCCTCGGATCATCCAAGTCTTTATGGACGATTATTTGACAGATAAATCAGCAACAACACAGATCATCTTGTTTTTTGCGGCACTTTATTTATTCGGTGTCATTATCAAATCGATCATTTGGTTTTTTCAGTGGTTTTTATATTCCATGGCATCATTGAAAACATTTCAATATATTCGCGTGAAACTTTTTGAAAAACTGCATACATTAGGGATGCGTTATTTCGATCAGACACCGGCAGGTTCCATCGTTTCACGGGTAACGAATGATACGGAAACACTGTTTGAATTTTGGTACGTGTTTTTGATGGTTCTGACAGGGCTATTCGCGGTGGTCTCATCGTTTATCGCGATGTTCCAGATCAGTCCCCGCATCGCTTTGGCAAACCTGTTGTTTCTGCCGATTCTGCTGGTGGTTATTTGGTACTATCAAAAATACAGCTCTCGGATCTATCGCCAAATGCGGGAAAAATTGAGTCAGTTGAATACGAAACTCAATGAATCGATTTCTGGGATGCAGATCATTCAACAATTTAGACAAGAAGCCCGGTTGAATCAAGAATTTGAAGATATCAACAACGACTATTTGAAAACCCGCTTTGATATGATCAAAACCAACTCGCTTTTGCTAGCGCCTATCATCAATTTTCTTTACGCGATTGCCATTGCGTTGTCATTAGCTTTATTCGGTTTTGATGCGCTGCATTCACCAGTAGAAGTTGGTTTGATATATGCTTTTACTACGTATGTCCAAGGGTTTTTCAATCCGATGACACAAATGATGGACTTTTTGAGTGTCTTTACTGACGGGATGGTAGCAGGCAGTCGGATCTTGAAGATCATGGACAATGAAGAAGCCGCGCCGCAACAAGCACCTGATGCGAAGGAAACTATCAAAGACGGAGAGATCGAATTTCGCAATGTCAGCTTTTCTTATGACGGCAAACATAATGTATTGAACAATATTTCCTTTGTGGCAAAACCCGGTCAGACGGTCGCGTTAGTCGGTCATACCGGTAGCGGAAAAAGTTCCATCATCAATGTTTTGATGCGCTTTTATGAATTCAGTGAAGGACAGATCTTGATCGACGGCAAAGATATTCGGGAATTTCCGATGGAGGAGATCCGTCAGAAAGTCGGGTTAGTGCTCCAAGATGCTTTCATGTTTTACGGGGATATCTCTGATAATATCCGGCTGTTGAATAAAGAGATCACCGATGCACAAATCGAAGAAGCTGCCCGTTTTGTTCAAGCCGATCGTTTCATCCAAAACTTACCTGGCGGTTATCATGCAAAAGTGATTGAACGGGGTGCCAGCTATTCCAGTGGTCAGCGTCAGTTGATTTCATTTGCCAGAACGATGGTAACAAATCCTAAAATTCTAGTATTGGATGAAGCAACAGCCAATATCGATACGGAAACAGAAGGATTGATCCAAGAAGGTTTGGCGAATATGCGTCAAGGGCGGACAACTATCGCCATCGCCCACCGTCTTTCTACGATCCGCGACGCTGATTTGATCTTGGTATTGGATAAAGGCGACATCATCGAACGAGGAAATCACAGCGAGCTGCTTGCCCAAGGCGGTTTGTACGCAGATATGTACAAATTGCAAAGCAGTGAGGTATAATCTGTAAGGTAAGTTCTGCTTTTTTGATAACTTAGTTGATCGTGTAAGCAGAAAAATAGACAGAATGAAAAAACTGGACTAAAGTTAGCTTACAAATTATAAGTGAGGGATTTTAATGTATGATGTAATCGTAATTGGTGCCGGACCTGCCGGAATGACAGCGGCGCTTTATGCTTCTCGTTCAAACCTATCTGTTTTGATGATCGAACGAGGTGCTCCCGGCGGACAAATGAACAATACCGCCGAAATCGAAAACTATCCTGGTTTTGACTCGATCATGGGTCCTGAATTAGCGATGAAAATGTACGAAGGTGTTTCAAAATTCGGTACAAAAAACGCTTATGGGATCGTTCAAGATGTGGTAGATCATGGCGACTATAAAGAAGTAGTTACAGAAGATGAAAGCTACCAAGGTAAAACAGTGATTATCGCTACCGGCTGTGTCCATCGCAAACTTGGCGTGTCTGGTGAAGAAGAATTTGCCGGCCGCGGTGTGTCTTATTGTGCGGTGTGTGACGGTGCATTTTTCCGCAATAAAAAATTATTGGTTGTCGGCGGCGGCGACTCAGCGGTTGAAGAAGCGATCTATTTGACACAATTCGCTTCAGAAGTTGTGATCATCCACCGCAGAGACGAACTGCGTGCACAAAAAATCATCCAAGAACGGGCTTTTGCTAACGAAAAGATTTCATTCATGTGGGATTCTGTTGTTGAAGAGATCCATGGCAATGAGATGGTAGTTACCGGTGCGAAAGTGCGCAACCTAAAGACCAATGAAGTCCATGAAGAATCTGCTAATGGTATCTTCATCTATGTTGGGTTAGATCCTTTATCTGCACCTGTTAAAAATCTTGGTGTTACTAACGAAGCTGGCTGGATCCTTACAGATGACCAAATGCGGACTTCTGTACCTGGTGTCTACGCAGTCGGCGACGGTCGTGAAAAAACATTGCGTCAAATCACGACAGCTGTCGGTGAAGGCGGGATCGCAGGACAACAAGTCTTCAATTTCTTAGAAGAACATAAAGAAGCTTCACAAAATACTACAAATTAATAAATGATACCCGCTGGATAGCCGGTTTTGCGACAACTCGTTTGAAGAGTTGCAAAGCCTGTCTGTGCAGCGGTCTTTTTATTTTTCGCAGGCTTTGGATCCTGTAAATCGAAACTAGTATTTTTATTAGTTGGCGGTTGTCATTTTTTTGATGTTCCACAGTTGTTTGTTGGCGTTCACAAAGAGGAGTGTTATACTAAAAAGGTAAAAGTAAAAAAGAAAGAGGTGTTATTCCATGTCTTGGCAACAAGTATATGAACAATGGAAAAATAATAGCAATCTAGAAGAAAATCTAAAACAACAACTTGAGGAACTACAAGATGATTCAGAAAAATTAGAAGATGCTTTTTACGCGCCTTTAGAATTTGGAACTGCCGGTATGCGGGGAATCTTAGGACCTGGGATCAATCGGATGAATATCTATACTGTACGGCAGGCAACAGAAGGATTGGCACTTTTCATGGATGAACAAGATCCAGAAACACGCCGTCGCGGTGTAGCCATCGCTTATGATTCTCGTCACCAATCGCCGGAATTTGCGATGGAAGCAGCAAAAACATTAGCAAAACATGATATCCCAGCTTATGTGTTTGAAAGTCTGCGTCCAACGCCAGAACTTTCATTTGCAGTGCGTTATCTTCATGCATTTGCCGGCATCATGATCACCGCTTCTCATAACCCAGCGGAATACAACGGCTACAAAGTTTATGGCGAAGATGGCGGACAAATGCCGCCGGCTGATGCGGATCGTCTGACAACATTCGTCCGTTCAATCGTCGATCCATTAGAAATCGAAGTATTATCTGATGAAGAAGCTGAACACAGCGGTTTGATCCGAATCATCGGCGAAGAAGTAGATCAACCATATTTAGAAGAAATAAAAGCTGTCACCATCGATCAAGAATTGATCGCAGAAATGGGCAAAGACCTGAAACTTGTTTATACACCATTACACGGAACTGGTAAAATGCTGGGCGAAAAAGCATTGAAACAAGCCGGCTTTGAAAAATTCGTCATCGTGCCGGAACAGGCTGAAGCCGATCCGAATTTCCGCACCGTCCATTCTCCTAATCCAGAAGAACACTCAGCATTTGAATATGCGATCCGTTTAGGCGAAAAAGAAGACGCAGATCTATTGATCGCTACTGATCCAGATGCCGATCGTTTAGGGGCAGCTGTGCGTTTACCTGATGGCAATTATCAAGTCCTGACAGGAAATCAAATCGGTGCACTAATGATCCGCTATATTTTAGAAGCCCATCGTCAAGCCGGTACACTGCCGGAAAATGCGGCTGTTTTGAAATCGATCGTATCTAGTGAATTACCGACTGTCATCGCACAAAATTATCAAGTTAAAATGATCAACGTTTTGACTGGGTTCAAATTTATCGCAGAAAAAATCAAACAGTTTGAAAAAGATCACTCACAAACGTTCATGTTTGGATTTGAAGAAAGCTACGGCTATCTAGTCAAACCATTCGTGCGGGACAAAGATGCGATCCAAGCGCTGATCTTGTTGGCGGAAGTGGCTGCTTACTACAAAAAACAAGGCAAAACATTATATGATGGTTTGCAGGATATTTTTGAAGAATACGGCTATTTCATGGAAAAAACGATCTCTGTAACAATGAGCGGATTGGAAGGACCAGCAAAAATCAATCAGATCATGAACAAATTCCGGACAGAAGCACCATCTGAATTTGCCGGTGTACCAGTTATCCAAACGGAAGATTTCAAATTGCTGACTCGTGTAGGCTTAGATGGCAATTTGGAAAAAATGACGACACCTCCATCTGATGTTTTGAAATACATGATGGAAGATACAAGTTGGGTAGCGGTTCGCCCATCCGGAACTGAACCAAAAATCAAATTCTATATCGGCGTCAAAGCAGATTCTCAAGAAGCTGCAGAAAAACGCGTGAACGATCTGGAAACAGCGATCAACGATTTCACAAAGGAATAATAAACAAATGATAACGGGTCAAAAACCGGCTGAAATTTTTTGACTTGATGGGAGTGGAAAGCATGGATCAATATTCATTGACAGATATCGAAAAAATCAGCCAACTATACAAAGTGCTAAGTGATCCGACCCGTTTAAAGATCCTTCTATCTTTAAATGAAGGAGAACGCAACGTCACTTCAATTGCCGCAAACGTACAAATGGAGCAGTCCGCGGTTTCGCATCAGCTGAAATTGCTGCGGGAAAAGCGGATCGTTAAATCAAAACGAGAAGGCAAAACCATACTGTATAGTCTGGATGACAATCATGTAATCGATATTTTGCATCAAACTCTTGAACACATCCATCATCAATAAAACGCTAGGACTTTTCTTTGTGAAAAGTCCTAGTTTTTTTAAAATAATTTTGGTATGCTAGATGAAATATTAAAAATGATCGGATTTTATACCGTCTTTTGGTGAGGAGGTACTATGAAGAAATTAACAATCGGGATTCTTGGTTTAGGCGTAGTTGGAAAAGGTGTCGTGGAGCTTTTAACAAAACAGCACGCTCTTCTGAAGCAAAAAAGCGGTGTAGATCTGCAAGTGGTCAAGGCTTTTGTCCGTAACCCAGCAGAAAAAGCGGCGTTTGCCAAGCAATACAATCTGCAGCTGACTAAAGATCCTCAAGCTGTCCTAGCGGATCCATCCATCGATATCATTGTCGAAGTCATGGGCAAGATTGATCCTGCCAAAGATTATATTGCGACAGCTTTAAAAAATGGAAAACATGTCGTGACTGCAAATAAAGATCTATTGGCTCTGCACGGCAAAGAATTGATGGATTTGGCACAAGAACAAGGTCGTTTTCTTTATTATGAAGCAAGTGTTGCCGGTGGTATCCCGATCTTGCGGACATTACAGCATGCGTATCTTGCAGATGACATCACTGAGATTTGGGGCATCATCAACGGAACGACAAATTATATGCTGACTCAGATGGAAGAAACAGATGTATCTTATGAAGAAAGTTTGAAAGACGCCCAACAAAAAGGATTCGCTGAATCTGATCCTACCAATGACGTTGATGGCTTTGACAGTGGGTACAAAACGATTCTGTTGGCGGCGTTTGCTTTTGGAACATCTCTTGAAATGTCTGATGTGTCTATTGAGGGAATTCGTGATATTGATGCAGAAGACATCCAGTTGGCAAAAAAAGCTGGATATCAAGTAAAATTGATCGGACGAGCAAAAAAAACAGGGAATACGATTTCTGCGGAAGTCGCGCCTATGCTGGTACCTCACAGTCATCCACTAGCGGCTGTCCGTAATGAATACAACGCTGTATATGTCAAAAGTTCTGGAATGGGCAATACGATGTACTATGGAGCCGGAGCCGGAGCAGGACCGACTGCTACCAGTGTGCTGAACGATCTTGCCACGATCGCCCAGAATCTACAAACCAATCTGCCGGCAGAGCCGTTTTATAAATTGACGGAGGAAAAATGGAAAGCTGGCACAGATTCGACTCCCGCACGCTATTATGCGGCTTTTGAATTTTCTAAACTTTCAGATGTTTCAGGGGAACTTCAGCAGCTCCTTGAAGAGGCGGGTCTGTTTGCTCCGGGAACACTGCTTGTCTCTTCAAGCAATACGAGGATCGCTTTACTGACAGAGCCGATCTTTAAAGAACAACTGGAATCATTTACAAGGGAAAATCCGTCTTATCCGATTGCACGTATCATGAAAATAATGGAGGAATAGCGATGTACGAAGGTTTATTAAAAAAATATCAAGAATATCTGCCGATTACAGAAAAAACACCTCTGCTTTCTTTGGCTGAAGGAAATACACCATTGATCCCGTTGACGAACCTATCAAAGGAATTAGGAATCAATCTATATGGAAAATATGAAGGGTTGAATCCGACTGGTTCTTTTAAAGATCGCGGAATGGTCATGGCAGTGGCAAAAGCAGTAGAAGAAGGCGCAAAGGCGATCATCTGTGCGTCAACAGGTAATACCAGTGCGGCCGCGGCTGCTTATGCCGCTCGCGCAGGAATCAAAGCTTATGTAGTAATTCCTGATGGTAAGATCGCTATGGGAAAATTGGCGCAGGCCATCATCTATGGTGCAGACATCATTTCGATTCCAGGCAATTTTGATGAGGCATTGAAAGCTGTTCGGGATATTGCACAGACAGAAGCGGTAGCATTGGTCAATTCTGTTAATCCGTATCGGTTAGAAGGACAAAAAACGGCAGCATTCGAAGTTTGCGAGCAGTTAGGCAAAGCGCCAGATGTTTTAGCGATTCCCGTGGGCAATGCCGGCAACATCTCTGCTTACTGGAAAGGTTTCAAAGAATGGCATGAGAAAAAAGGAACCGCTCTGCCGCGGATGCACGGATTTGAAGCAGAAGGTGCTGCGGCGATCGTCAGAGGAGAAGTGATCCAACAACCTGAAACGGTGGCGACAGCGATCCGTATCGGCAATCCGGCCAGCTGGAAATTGGCAGAAGCTGCTCGCGATGAGTCACACGGATTTATCCATTCAGTCACTGATGAAGAGATCTTGAATGCATATCGGAAAGTAGCCAGCCAAGACGGCGTGTTTGTTGAACCGGGTTCAGCTGCTTCATTAGCTGGTGTGATCCAGCATGTAGCGTCTGGGAAAATCAAACAAGGAGAAACTGTCGTCACAGTCTTTACTGGTAATGGATTGAAAGATCCAGACACAGCTATCAGCGCAACAAACGTTGATATCCATAAAATGAGCGATTTAGAGGACATGCGGCAGCATCTGCATAAAGGAGTGGCAAAACTATGAAGATCCGCGTACCGGCGACCAGTGCAAATCTAGGTCCTGGTTTCGATTCTTGCGGTATTGCGTTAAACCGTTACTTAGTCGTTGAGGTGATGGAAGAAAGTTCGGCATGGTCCGTCACACATAATCTTTCAGAAGAGATTCCCAGTGATGAAAATAATCTTTTGATCGTGACAGCTCTTAAAGTGGTGCCTCATTTACGACCCCATCGATTGAAAATGACGACAGATATCCCCATCGCACGAGGTCTGGGCAGCAGTTCTTCGGTTATCGTAGCTGGAATCGAGCTGGCGAATCGTTTGGCGCATTTGAATCTTTCGGAAATGGACAAAGTTACATTGGCAGCTCGCTTTGAGGGGCATCCAGATAATGTCGCACCGGCGATCTGCGGTGATTTTGTCGTTGCCAGTATACAGGATGGAGCTACCAGTTATGTAAAATACTATTTTCCTGACTGTGGTTTTATCGCCTATATATCTAATGAGCAGCTTCTAACAGAAGACAGCCGGAAAGTATTACCGCATGAAATGCCGTTTGCGGAGGCAGTGAAAGCCAGCAGTATTGCAAACGTCATGGTAGCATCGATTTTCAAAGGAAATTTGGAGTTGGCAGGAAAGATGATGGAACAGGATCATTTTCATGAACCTTATCGAAGAAAATTGATCCCGCACTTCAATGAGATTCGGAAGATCAGTCATGAAGAAGGCGGCTATGGTTGTTTTTTAAGCGGCGCTGGACCGACCGTGATGATCATGGCACCCTTATCAAAATGCGACACGATCACTCATCGACTGCGCCAATTGGATACAAATGCGGCAGTAGAATTTCTGCAGCTGGATCGTGAAGGCACTCAAGTTTTTTAAAAAACTGAAAGACTTTTAAAAAGGCTATGACTCAATGCCAATTTCTAAAATAAAAATCCCGACACTTCATGCTCTGTGTTTCCACAGGTTGCCACTGTCTTTCACAGAGGTTCAGCATTCGGTGTTGGGATTTTTTATTATGACTTAATCGTTGTTTGTTTCGTTGACATAGTAACTGTGATCTTCAAGGTCAAGGGCGTTCATGATCAGAGAAGCTGTTTCTTCGATGGATAACGTGGCGACATTGATAACCACACAACCTAATTTTTCATAAAGCTCATTGGCAAATTTCAATTCATCACGGATTTTTTCGATATCAGAATAGGCAGTGTCTGGATTTAATCCGTACGAGCGCATCCGCTCTTTGCGGATACTATTCAACACATCCGGGTCATTGGTCAGTCCTACGATTTTTTTAGGATCGACTTCCCATAATTGTTTTGGAATATGAGCTTGAGGAACCAAAGGCAGATTCGCGACTTTTAAATTTTTATTAGCTAAAAAAAGACTCAACGGGGTTTTAGAAGTACGAGAAACCCCCAACAATACTACATCGGCCTCCAAAAACCCTCGTGGATCTTTGCCATCATCGTATTTGACGGCAAATTCCATGGCTTTGATCCGTCTGAAATAGTTTTTATTTAAATGATGCAGTGCTCCCGGTTCGCGGGAAGGGACCACTTGTGTGCGATTTTCGATCTCTAAGACGACAGGATTTAGAATATCAAACTCAAAAAGCCCGCTTTCATCGCAGAATTCTTTAATCACCGCTACTAATTCTTCCCGGATCATGGTATGCAATACTAACGCGTTTTGTTTCTTGGCATCTGCCAGTGCCTTCAGCAATGTTTCTTTGTCATTGACAAAAGTCCGCCGAAAAAGGTTGAATTCGACAGTCGGATATTGAGCCATGGCGGCCTGAGCTAATTTAGTCGCTGTTTCTCCTGCGGAATCAGAGATCACGAAAAAGGTCAAAATCTGTTCATCGTTGGTCATTTTGCAAAAACCTCACTTGTTTTTTTAGATAATCTATTATACCATACAGAAAAGAATTTAATTCGTAATCATTCTGATTTGAAGGAGGGTTTGTTGAATGACGGTCCAACCATTATTAGACCATGCAATGACTACATTGAAAAACAACGGCTTTAAGCATACACAAAAGCGAGAAGCGCTGATTTCTTATCTGGTCAAGCGTAACCGATATGTTTCCGCTCGGGAAGTCCATGAGCATATGACACAGTTGTTTCCTGGTCTCAGCTATGACACAGTTTATCGCAATCTGCATGATTTTTCAGAAATCGATCTTTTAGAAGAGACTGATCTCAACGGAGAAATGAAATTTCGTTTCCATTGTTCCCAAGGCCAGCATCATCACCATCATCATTTTATCTGCACTGTTTGCGGAAAAACGAAGGAATTGATGATCTGTCCAATGGATTTCTTTGAAGAACAGCTGCCAAATTGTACGATTGAAGGTCACCGTTTCGAGATCTTAGGACGCTGTGAAGATTGTCAATGAGTAAATTATCAGGAAAAACGGAGCTTCAAATGAAACTATGCGTAATTTTTTGTGGAATATCTTGACACTTAATTTTTACTTCGTTATAATTTTTTAAGGACAGTCTTGTTTGTTGGAGTTTTTAATTTCAAGAACAAAAACGGTTACTTTTTAAGCTCGGAGGGAGGGAATTTACATGTCAAAAACAGTGGTTCGCAAAAATGAATCTCTTGACGATGCTCTTCGTCGCTTCAAACGTTCCGTGTCAAAAGCCGGTACTTTACAAGAATCTCGCAAGCGTGAATTCTATGAAAAACCTAGCGTACGACGCAAGAAAAAATCTGAAGCAGCTAGAAAACGTAAAAAATTCTAATTTTCTACTACTTTAAGAACTGGAGCTGGTAGTGTGTCACTACTAAGTACACTGAACGATGATATGAAACAAGCGATGAAGGCAAAAGATAAAGACAAATTGCAGGTGATTCGCATGTTGAAAGCATCGATTCAAAACGAACAGATCAAAGCCGGCCGCGATTTGAATGAAGATGAAGAATTGACCGTTTTATCTCGTGAGATGAAACAGCGTCGTGATTCTTTAACAGAATTTGAAAAGGCCGATCGTGAAGATCTGGCAGAAAAAGTGAAAACTGAAATTGCTATTGTTGAACAATATCTTCCTGCTCAGCTTTCTGATGAAGAAATTCGTCAAATCGTTGCTGCAGCGATCGAAAAAACTGGAGCTGCTTCACCAAAAGAATTTGGTAAAGTGATGGGCGTTGTGATGCCGCAAGTCAAAGGCAAAGCAGACGGCAACCAAGTAAATGCGATCGTCAAGGAGTTATTACAATAATTTCGTTGATTTGAATTGGGACAAAGGTCATTTGATCTTTGTCCCAATTTTTCTATCTCAAGAAGTTCTTTAGAAAAAGATAAACTGAAACGGTTGCAAGCAAGCGATTTTTCTTTTACATAGAGTATGGTATTATGAGGAAGTAAAGTTTAGTGAAGGAGATGCACCTATTTGACAGAAGAAACGACTTCTTTGGAAATTAAATTAACAGAAGCTGATGATATCAGCATGCTGCTGGGTTCTCATGACAATCATATCAATCTGATCGAAGACGCGACTCAAACGACGATCCGCGCTCGAGGTGAGATTATTCAAGTGCAAGGTACGGCAAAAAACGCCGAACAAGCACAAGCAGTCATTCAAACACTGCAAACATTGATCAGACGTGGGATCCACATCAGTATGCCGGATGTAGCAGCTGCTTTGAACATGGCGCAAAGAGGCAAACTGGATTTTTTTGCAGACATGTATAACGAAGAAATATTGAAAGATCGGACAGGAAAACCGATCCGAGTAAAAAATGCCGGGCAAAAAACATATGTCGATGCGATCCGCACACATGATGTTGTTTTTGGTGTGGGACCAGCTGGAACAGGAAAAACCTTCTTAGCTGTAGTTTTAGCCATCGCGGCTTTAAAAAAGGGCGAAGTCCAAAAAATCATTTTGACACGTCCTGCGGTGGAAGCCGGGGAAAATCTGGGCTTTTTACCAGGAGATCTTAAAGAAAAAGTCGATCCTTATTTACGCCCAGTTTATGACGCGTTGTATCAAGTGTTTGGAATGGAACACACAAATCGCTTGATGGAACGAGGGATCATCGAGATCGCGCCGTTAGCCTATATGCGGGGACGTACACTGGAAGATGCCTTTGTGATCTTAGACGAAGCGCAAAACACAACGATTGCACAGATGAAGATGTTTCTGACCCGTTTAGGTTATCAATCCAAAATGATCGTCAATGGAGATACCAGCCAAATCGATCTGCCTCGCGGAGTGACTAGCGGATTGGTCCATGCAGAACGAACACTGCAATCCATCCAGAAAATCGCATTTGTCAATTTTGAAGCGGGAGATGTGGTCCGCCATCCTGTCGTGGCAGAGATCATTGAAGCTTACGATAAAGCGAGTTTAAAAAATGATCCCAGATAGCCGGGACATTTTCAGGAGGTGAAAAAATGTTCATTAAACCCCTTCAAAAAATCAGAGAAAAATTAGGAAGAGCATATACACCGCTGCTTTTCTTGCTTTTTTTCATCATTATTTTTTTGTGCCTATTTACCAGTGTAAAGCAAAAGAATATTGACTATAAAGAAGGTCAAGTAGCCAGTGAAAGTATCCGTTCAAATAAAACGATCGAAAATACTGCCGCGACAGAACAAAAACGCAAATTGGCAGCAGAAGCAGTCACGCCTGAATATACTTATCAGGAAGATCTGGCTGCGAAACAACACGATCGGATCGACCAGCTGTTCACACTGATCCAGCAGGTGAAAACGAACCTTGATGATGAGTATCAAGCGGCGCAAAAAGATGCCAAAGACAATGGAACAGTACCCAAACCAACCATTGAAGAACATGTAGCCGCATTGAAAAAAACTTTTGAAAAATTGGATGCGGACGATGTAGAGTTCTATCAACAGCTTCCTAATCAATTCTATCAGCTGGTTTTCACATTGTCTGATGATGATCTTGCTTTAGTAGAAACTAATACTCTTGCGATCCTTAATGTTGAGATGGGCAAACAGATCCGAGAAAGCGATCTGGAGTCTGCTAAAAATCATGCGCAAGAAGCGGTTGCTAAATTGTCGACCAGTGATGACAATAAGCAGGTGATGAACTTTTTATTAGATCGCGGGATCGTGATCAATGATTTCCTTAATGAAAAAAGAACAGAAGAATTGCGGCAGGCTGCCAGTGATTCCGTTCAGCCGGTCATGATCTATCAAGGAGAGATCATTGTTCGAGAAGGTTCTCAGATTGATGCCAGTGCCATTGAAAAACTGAAGCTGTTAGGGCTGACTAGCCAGAATACTTCGATCTTCCCGATCGTAGCGATGGTTCTAGGGATTTTACTGCAGATAGCGGTCATGATTTATTTCGCCAATCAATTTCATGGTAAAGAAAGCCAATTAAATACAGTAACGTTTTATACACTGTCGATGATTTTCAGTATCGTATTGATGAAATTTTTCCAATTGTTTCAAACGGAACTGATCCCCTATGTACCATTGTTTTATCCGGCTGCGTTTATCCCATTGGTTTTGAACTTTTTCGTCAATCGACGGACGGGGATCTTGGCGGCGATGTTCCAAGTGATCGCGGCGATCTTTATTTATTATGAAGCGATCGGTACCAACTTATTGACGATCATTTTGATCTCCTATCTATTCTCAGGGATGATGGGTGCCATCGTAAAACGGAAAAAGATCTCTCAACAAGGCTGGTCCGCGGTCATGTGGATCGTTGTATTCCCATTCTTGATGAATATTGTATTGGTGATCTTCCAAGGAATGAATTTTTCTGATTCAAAAACCTGGACAACGATCATCTGCGGTCTAGCCGGCAATATTTTATCCTTTTTATTATCGATGGGGCTGCACCAATACATTGAACTGATGGTCAATGATGACAGCGACATCGTGTTGAACGAGTTGAGCAATCCGAACCATCCTTTAATGAAGCAACTGCTGGAAGAAGCACCAGGCACCTACCATCACAGCATGATGGTAGCGAACTTGAGTGCAAATGCCGTCGCTGAAATCGGCGGACGGTCCCTTTTGACACGAGTGGCGTGTTATTATCACGATATCGGCAAAATCAAACACGCGAATTTCTTCGTAGAAAATCTGCCTGCCGGAGCGGAAAACCCGCATAATTTTCTATTGCCGGAAGACAGCAAGCAGATCATCTTTGGTCATGTGATCGACGGCGTGAAAATTTTAGAAGAGTATAAAATGCCGCGGATGGTGGTCGATATCTGCGCTCAGCACCACGGAACGACATTGATGAAGTACTTCTATGTGAAGGCCAAAGAACGTAATCCTGACGTAACAGAAGCTGATTTCCGTTATCCAGGACCTAAACCGCAAACAAGAGAAGCAGGAGTCGTCAATATCGCTGACAGCTGCGAGGCGGCGGTTCGCGCAATGGATAATCCGACCAATGAAAAGATCCGCAGTTTTGTCCATAATCTGATTGTGGACCGGATCTTAGACGGGCAATTGGATGATACTGGTTTGACATTGAAAGAGATCAATCAAATCGAAAAATCGCTGGTCAATGGACTGTGCAGTACCTTCCATTCACGGATCAAATATCCAAAAATGAAATCAGAAGCAGAGAAGATGAAAGAAGAACAAGAAGGAAGCGAAGTATAATGGAAATTACATTTATGGATCAAACCAATTCGGTGTCAGAAAAAAAAATCAGTGAGATCGATGATTTGCTGCAATTTGCGGCAAATTATTTGGAGCTGCCAGAAGATACTGAAATGTCGGTAACTTTTATGGACAACGCCGCGATCCAAGTGATCAATCGTGATTATCGCGGGAAAGATGCTCCCACAGACGTTATCAGCTTCGCTTTGGAAGAAGAAGGAGAAGATGAGATCCCTGTCATTTTTGATGAGGAAGATGCTCCATTACCAAGAGTCTTGGGAGATATCATGATCTCAACCGAACGTGCGAAAGAACAAGCGGCGGAATACGGACACAGCTATGATCGTGAGATCGGATTTTTAGCGCTGCACGGATTTTTGCATATCAATGGGTATGATCATATGACGCCGGAAGATGAAAAAGTGATGTTTGGCTTACAGAAAGAAATTTTAGATGCGTATGGCCTTGAACGATAAGAATACAGAGAAGAATAAAAATTTTATTGCTTCCGTCGAATTTGCTTTCACCGGTATCAAAACAGTTTTCAAAGAAGAACGGAATATGCGCAAACATGTCGTTTTGGGACTGGTGGCGATCCTTGCCGGTGTGATTTTCAGTTTGAACAAAAGCGAATGGCTGTGGTTGCTGTTGTCAGTCTTTTTGGTCTGGCTAGTGGAGATCATTAATACGGTCGTTGAAAATATCGTGGACATGTTTACCGATTTTCATTTTCATCCCATCGGTAAAAAAGTCAAAGATATGGCGGCTGGCGCGGTGCTTTTAACAGCGCTGTTTGCGATCCTGGTGGGATCATTTATCTTTTTACCTAAATTATATCAATGGTTTTTCCATTAAGAAATGAGGAAGAAAATGTCAGAACATAAATCTGGATTTGTCGCCATCGTTGGTCGTCCTAACGTCGGCAAGTCAACCTTGCTGAATCGGATCGTCGGTCAAAAAATCGCGATCATGAGTGATAAGGCGCAAACTACACGTAATAAGATCCAAGGTGTTTACACGATACCGGAAGCGCAGTTGATCTTTATTGATACGCCGGGTATCCATAAACCTAAACATCGTCTCGGCGATTTCATGGTGGAAGCGGCTTACAGCGCATTGCGGGAAGTTGATGCAGTATTATTTATGATCAGTGCCGACCAAAAACGCGGCAAAGGCGATGATTTGATCATTGAACGTTTGAAGAATGTCGATTCTCCGGTTTTTCTAGTCGTCAATAAAATCGACAAAGTCCATCCTGATGAATTGCTGCAAACCATCGAAGACTACTCGAAGCAAATGGAATTTGCGGAAGTCGTACCGGTTTCCGCGACTGAAGGAAACAACTTTGAAACGCTGATGACGACTCTTTTGACCCATATTCCGGAAGGTCCGCAATATTTTCCGGACGATCAAATCACAGATCATCCCGAATACTTTATCGTTTCTGAACTGGTACGCGAAAAAGTCCTATTGTTGACGCGAGACGAAGTGCCTCACTCGGTAGCGGTGGTGGTGGATTCCATGAAACGCAATGAAGATGACAAAGTGCATATCCAAGCAACGATCATTGTGGAACGTGACAGTCAAAAAGGGATCATTATCGGCAAAGGCGGCAAGATGCTGAAACAGATCGGCACCAAAGCTCGTTTGGATATCCAACATTTATTAGGAGATAAAGTCTATTTGGAGTTATGGGTCAAAGTCCAAAAAGACTGGCGGGATAAACAGCATTATCTTCAAGATTACGGCTATCGCAAAGACGACTATTGATTTTTGAAAAGTTGGCTGAATAAAACAGGGTATGGAGCGGCAAAGTGCTGACTCCATACTTTTTTTCAAATTTTTAAAAGCGAGGTGAGGAGATGCAGCTTTCAGAGTCAAAGGGCTTGATTTTATTTTCTCGAGATTATAAAGAAAAGGACAAGTTGGTCAAAATTTTCACTGAATCTTCAGGTAAACAAATGTTTTACGTCAAAGGAGCCCATAAAAAGAATAATCCGCTGGCACCTGCTTTAATGAATTTTACCGAAGCTATTTATTTCGGCAATATCCGCAGTGAAGGTCTTTCTTTTTTGAATGGTGCAAAAGACATTCAGCCTTTTCGCAAGATCCAAGAAGATATCTTTCTGGCAGGCTACGGAACGTATCTTTTGAATCTGGTGGACGCGGCCATTGATGATCGCGTTTACGATCCGCATTTATTTCGTTTTACTGAACAGGCGTTGCAGATGATCAATGAGGGAGAAGATGCAGAGATCATCACGAATATTTTTGAGATCCAACTTTTGAATCGTTTCGGGATCTCACCGGTATGGGAGCATTGTTCGGTTTGCGGCAGAACAGATGGAAAATTCGATTATTCTACAAAGTACAGCGGTGTTTTATGTCAGCAGCACTGGTCATTGGATCCTCATCGATATCACGCAGATGCACGGGCGATCTATTTTCTGCGGATGTTTTCAAAGATCTCCTATGATCAGATCCAATCCATCCGTTTAAAACCGGAAACCAAACAGGCGATTCGTAAAGTGATCGACCAACTGTATGAAGAGTATGTAGGTCTGCATTTGAAGAGCAAAAAATTTATCGATCAGATGTACAGCTGGGAAAACCTTTTGAAAAAAGATGAAAAGAAGGATCAGGAGTGAACAAAAAACTGGACGAACCGTGCAAAAACTTTTGATCTGTGCACATTCTGGATTTTAGGATTGACAAATAGCTATTCAAGTAGCTATTATAGTAAGTAATTAAATAAGGTGCGTTGAACAAATTAAGAAATCAAGGAGACAATCCAGCGAGTTTGGGAGAGTGGAAGCCAAATCTGTTACTTTTTTTCGCGGCGTTTGGGAGCACGAACAAAATGAAGCTGCCGATCTTTCGGAAGTAGGGTGGAACCGCGAATTTTTCGTCCCTATGTCTATCAATCAGTATAGACATAGGGGCTTTTTTTATGGAAAAATGCGTTTTAACGCTATTATCTGCTGTGTCTTGATGTTTGATTGAAAGAACGGTGACAACGGGAAATCAAGAAGGGAGAAACAACAATGACGAACAAAATGACAGTTCAGAACATTATTTTAACATTGCAAAAGTTTTGGTCAGACAACGGCTGTATGCTGATGCAGGCCTATGATACAGAAAAAGGGGCAGGGACTATGAGTCCGTATACTTTTTTGCGGGCGATTGGACCAGAACCTTGGAACGCCGCGTATGTCGAGCCTTCACGCCGACCAGCAGACGGACGCTACGGTGAAAACCCTAACCGTCTGTATCAACACCATCAATTCCAAGTCGTCATGAAACCATCTCCGGAAAATATCCAAGAGTTGTATTTGGAAAGCTTGAAGCTTTTAGGGATCGATCCGTTAGAACATGACATTCGTTTTGTAGAAGACAACTGGGAAAATCCTTCCATGGGCTGTGCCGGTCTAGGTTGGGAAGTATGGTTGGATGGAATGGAGATCACGCAATTCACTTATTTCCAACAAGTCGGCGGATTGGCTTGCAAACCAGTGACTTCAGAGATCACTTATGGCTTGGAACGTTTAGCTTCTTATATCCAAGAAGTCGAAAGTGTTTACGATCTTGAATGGGCCGATGGTGTCAAATATGGCGAGATCTTCAAACAGCCCGAATATGAACATTCAAAATACTCATTTGAAATCAGCAATCAAGAAATGCTTTTGGAAAACTTTGATAAATTTGAAGCCGAAGCCAAACGCTGTATCGAACAAGACCTTGTTCACCCAGCCTACGACTATATTTTGAAATGCAGCCACACGTTCAACTTGTTAGATGCCCGCGGCGCTGTTTCAGTAACTGAAAGAGCCGGCTATCTGTCACGTATCCGCAACATGGCTCGGGCGGTTGCGAAAATCTTCGTTGCTGAGCGTAAAAAATTGGGTTATCCATTGTTGGATCCTGAAGTTGCGGCAAAACTGATCGAGGAGGAAAAATAAGATGGCAAAAAATCTATTACTGGAAATCGGTTTAGAAGAAATGCCGGCACATGTCGTTATGCCGAGCATGAAACAATTAGAAAACAAGCTTAGCGCTTTTTTATCAGATAATCGTCTGTCTTTTGATACAGTACGGGCTTTTTCAACTCCCCGCCGCTTGGCAGTCCATGTTACCAATGTGGAAGACAAACAAGCGGATACACAAGAAGATGTGAAGGGTCCTGCTAAGAAAATCGCATTGGATGCGGAAGGAAACTGGTCTAAAGCGGCGCAAGGATTCGTCCGCGGTCAAGGACTGACGACAGATGACATTACATTCCGCGAATTAAAAGGTGTCGAATACGTCTACGTTACTAAAAAAACACAAGGTAAAACAGCGGAAGAAGTTTTAACCGGATTAAAAGACGTGATCACCAGCCTGACTTTCCCAGTGACGATGCATTGGAGCAATTATGATTTTGAATATATCCGCCCGATCCATTGGCTTGTGGCTTTGCTGGATGAAGAAGTGATCCCATTTGAGATCTTGGATGTAAAAACCGATCGTCATTCAAGAGGACATCGTTTCTTGGGCGAGCCAGTGACATTTGCTCATGCGGATGAATACGAAGCAAAATTAGCGGAACAATTTGTGATTGCAAATCCATTGGAACGTCAAGAGCTGATCGTGGAACAAATCAAAGAGATCGCTGACGAAAACAACTGGTCCATCGAATTGGATGAAGACCTTTTGGAAGAAGTAACAAATCTTGTAGAATACCCAACAGCGTTTGTTGGCGACTACGCGGAGAAATATCTGTCAGTCCCAGAAGAAGTGTTGGTAACTTCCATGAAAGAACACCAACGCTACTTTGATGTACGTGATCAAAACGGCGCGTTGCTGCCGCATTTTATCTCTGTCCGCAACGGCGACCGCGTAAAAATCGACAACGTTGTCAAAGGAAACGAAAAAGTTTTGACTGCTCGTTTGGAAGATGCGGAATTTTTCTACAACGAAGATAAAAAACTGACGATCGCCGAATGTGTTGAGAAACTGAAAAACGTGACCTTCCACGAAAAAATCGGCAGTATCTATGAAAAAATGCAGCGGGTAGCAGCAATCAGCCAAATCATCGGTAAAACAGTCGGCTTGTCCGATGCCGAATTGAAAGAATTGGCTCGCGCTGCTGAAATCTATAAATTCGACCTTGTGACGAATATGGTAGGCGAATTTCCTGAACTGCAAGGAATCATGGGAGAAAAATATGCACTGTTGGAAGGTGAAACCCCAGCGGTTGCACAAGCGATCAGAGAACATTATATGCCGATATCCAGTGAAGGAGACCTGCCTGAATCCAATGTCGGTGCTGTGTTAGCTATTGCGGACAAATTGGATAGTCTGTTCTCATTCTTCGCTGTCGGAATGATCCCAAGCGGCTCCAACGATCCATACGCATTGCGCCGTCAAACGTATGGTGTTGTACGGATCATCGAAAACAAAAACTGGAATTTCCCGATCGCCGAATTGCAAAAAGCCATTGATGAAACCATCAACCAAAACGAAGCTGTTTATAGAATCAAGTTTGAAAAAGGTCAAACAGAAGTGATCGACTTTATCAAAGGACGTCTGCGCCAGTTCCTATCAACCAAAAATATTCGTCATGATGTCATGGATGCAGTGATCCATGGAGAACAAAAAGATTTGACTAAATTGTTTGCGGCAGCAGAAATGCTGCAAGCCCATTTGGAAGACCAAGACTTCAAACCTTCCATCGAAGCATTGACACGGGTAATCAACTTGGCGAAAAAAGCTGAAAAAGCTGAAATCAACGAAGCGTTGTTTGAAAATGAATCAGAAAAAGCGTTATATGCCGCGGTTTCTGAATTAGAAGAAAAATTCTCTCATCAAACAATGGAAGAAAATTATGCGTCCTTGACTGCATTGCGTCCATTGATCGAGCAATATTTTGATGAAACAATGGTCATGGTAGAAGACGAAGCTGTCCGCAACAATCGTTTAGCACAACTTCGCAAGATCACCAAAATGGCATTAGCTCTTGCCAGTCTTGATGCACTGATCACAAAATAAAAACACGGAATAAAAATAAAATCTCCATCCAATCAGTTATTGATCGGGTGGAGATTTTTTATGACGTATTTTAGTAAAGATAGAAATATGTTTGCTAAGGGTTTGACTATTTCAGCCATAAAAACCGATAGAGTCTAATCCTTTGCTTCCAAGCGATGGGCGAGTCCATCTAAATAAAGAGTAACGTGAGTCAAGAAATCGCCTTTCGGGTCTTCTTTTGAGCGATCAGCTAAAATCGCAGCCATATCGGTCAAATGCTGTTCTTGACTATACTGACGCATAAACTGTACATACTCTTTCATATCGGCTTTGCCCTTCAAAACTTCTTGTCTCAACAATTCTTCTTGCTGTCGATCCATTAGCTGACCAACTAATAAGTGATGAAGCGCCAAAATCGTATCATTGCTTTGTTTTGTTGAACAGCCGGCATCTTTCAGTAAAGACATCATCTTTTGCAGATGTTCTAAGCGGCTGGGAAAGGCAGGGATCGTGTGGATCTCTAATTCGGCGCCGCAAGGAAATGTGGTATACAGTATGTAATAGTTTGCCATGAATGCAGTCAACTGTTCCTTCCAAGGAAGATGAGGATCAGGCAAAACTAACTGATCTTCCATCGTTTCCGCCATTCCCTGAAGCAGACTTTGCTTATTTTTGAAGTACCAATACAACGCCGGTGCTTTGATATCCAACGTATCTGCCAATCCCCGCATCGATAATCCGGCAATGGTCTTTTTCTTAGCTAAAATATCAAATGCCGCTTCAATGATCCGTTCTTTTGATAGTCGCGGTTCCATAAAAAACCTCCTTTTTCATTTTTTGTATCTTTTTTCTTGCATTCGTGTTTCAAACGTGATAAATTATTACCCGTTCTTATTTTACAGTGTTAAATAGGAGCTGTCAATTTCACAGAGGGGGTTAAGCCAATGGATATCGTGCTTAAGCACACAAAGAAATACAAAGCAGCACTAGTAATTTCACTTCTCTCAGTTGCTGTCATGGTCATGGCGTCATTATGGCAGCCGAAACTGCTTCAACAAGTATTGGAAGCTATTTTATTGGAAGATAATGACCAAATGAAAGAATTAGGAATATGGCTGATCGGACTTGCGGTTTTAGGACTTATCGCTGGTGTGCTGAATACGATTTTTTCAGCAAAAGTGGCACAAGGTGTCAGTGCTGATATTCGAGAGGAAGCATTTCGCAAGATCCAAACGTTCTCGTTTGGTAATATCGAGAAATTCTCCGCTGGAAATCTGGTGGTTCGTTTAACAAACGATGTCACACAGATCCAAAATTTGATTATGATCGCTTTACAATCACTTTTTCGGATCCCGATTTTATTTTTAGGAAGTTTCATTTTGGCGATGTACACATTACCGCAATTATGGTGGATCATTGTTTTGCTGATCGTTGCCGTTTTCGCGATCACGGCATTGTCTTTCACTCAAATGGGCAAGCACTTTATGATCATCCAACAATTGATCGATAAAGTAAACAGTATCGCGAAAGAAAACTTATTGGGAATTCGTGTCGTTAAATCTTTTGTACAAGAAAAAAATCAACTGGCAGGTTTTACCAAAGTCAGTGATGAGTTGACTGCACACAATATCGTAGTGGGAACACTGTTTTCTGTGATGATTCCATCTTTCATGCTGGTGGCGAATCTGGCTGTCGTTGGAGCGATTTATTTCGTGGGGGATCTGGCAAAAGAAGATCCAACTCTGATCGGCGGTATCGCGTCTTTCATGAATTACCTGATGCAGATCATGATGGCGATCATTATCGGCGGTATGATGATGATGATGACATCAAGAGCGGCAGTATCATTAAAACGGATCAAAGAAATTCTTGAAACAGAACCGGACATCACTTATCCAGATGTTCCATACCAAACATTAGAAGGCAGTGTTTCTTTTGAACATGTTTCATTTCGTTATCCAGATGACGACACCGATACGTTAAAAGATATCAGTTTTGAGATCAAACCAGGAGAAATGGTAGGGATCGTAGGTGCGACTGGTGCCGGAAAATCAACATTGGCGCAATTAATCCCACGATTATTCGATCCAACAGAAGGAACCATCAAAGTAGGCGGCATCGATCTAAAACAGGTCAATGAACGCAGTCTCCATGATACAGTTTCATTTGTTCTCCAAAAAGCGATCCTCTTTTCTGGAACGATCGCTCAAAATTTGCGTCAAGGGAAAAAAGATGCAACAGAACCTGAAATGACTCGTGCCACTCAAATCGCTCAAGCCCGAGAGTTTATTGAAAAATTGACTGAGCAATACGAAGCGCCAGTGGCTGAACGAAGCAACAACTTTTCTGGCGGACAAAAACAACGATTATCGATCTCGCGAGGAGTTATCGGTGAACCTAAGATCTTGATCTTGGATGATTCGACCAGCGCACTGGATGCACGTTCAGAAAAATTGGTTCGGGAAGCGCTGGATCATGAATTGTCAGGAACAACTACGATCGTGATCGCGCAAAAGATCGCATCAGTAGTGAAGGCTGATCGGATTCTTGTTCTGGATAAAGGACAACTTGTAGGAGTTGGATCCCACGAAGAATTGTTGGCAACAAGTCCGATCTATCAAGAAATCGTTGAAACTCAAAAAGGAACGGAGGAGTAACCATGACGGATTTAATCAAAGCAAGCAAGTTTTTCTATCACTATCTTAAACGGTACAAGCTCTCCTTTCTTTTCATTTTTGCAGCGATCATTGTGGCGACGTATCTGCAAGTAAAAGCACCTCAATACATTGGTGATGCTTTTAATGAATTGGCGGCATATGTTGGCGGATTGATGCAAGGAGTAGATGATAAGAGCAAATTTGTCGCGGTCATTTGGAAATTGTTGTTGTTCTATGTTTTGGCCAGTGCAGCCAGTTTCATCTACAGTATTTTATTTACACAAGTTGTTGGTAAATCTACCAACCGGATGCGTATCGGCTTGTTCAATAAATTGGAAAAACTGACGATCCGCTTTTTTGATTCACATCAAGATGGCGAGATCCTGAGCCGTTTTACCAGTGATTTGGATAATATCCAAAACAGCCTCAACCAAGCTCTTCTGCAATTTTTGACTAATGGTGTATTGTTGATTGGGATCTTGATCATGATGTTCCGTCAAAATGTTTCATTGGCATGGGCGACCATCGCTTCGACACCGATTGCGGTGATCATCGCGGTTGTCGTGATCCGCAAAGCTCGTAAATACGTTGACTTGCAACAAGACGAAGTAGGTAAGCTTAACGGTTATATGGACGAAAAAATCAGCGGTCAACGAGTGATCATCACCAATGGACTGCAAGAAGAAACGATCGATGGCTTCCTTGTTCATAACAAAAAAGTTCGGGAAGCAACCTATAAAGGACAAGTTTATTCAGGCTTGTTGTTCCCGATGATGCAAGGAATGTCGTTAGTCAATACAGCTATCGTGATCTTCTTTGGTGGTTGGTTGGCGCTGAACGGTGATTTGGAGCGTTCCGTTGCTTTGGGTCTTGTCGTGACATTTGTTCAGTATTCGCAACAATACTATCAACCATTGATGCAGATCTCGTCAGGTTATAGTATGATCCAATTGGCAGTGACCGGTGCACGACGTTTGAATGAAATGTTTGATGAACCAGATGAAGTCAAACCGGATAACGGAAAGAAAATCACTGGGATTCAACAAGGAGTCGTTTTGGATCACGTAGACTTTGGCTATAATGCTGATCAGCAGATCCTTAAAAACGTGTCCATCACTGTAAATAAAGGTGAAATGATCGCGTTAGTCGGGCCGACAGGTTCTGGTAAGACCACTATCATGAATCTTTTGAATCGTTTTTATGATGTGAACAAAGGAGCTGTTTTAGTAGACGACACGGACATTCGCGAGTTGGATTTAGACAGCTTGAGAGAAAATGTGGGGATCGTCTTGCAAGACTCCGTATTGTTTTCCGGAACGATCCGGGAAAATATCGCTTTTGGCAAACCTGATGCAACGGAAGAAGAAGTGATCGCCGCTGCGAAACAAGCAAACATCCATGAATTTATTGTAGGATTGGAGAATGGCTACGAAACTGAGATCACTGAAGAAAACAATTTATTCAGTACCGGTCAAAAGCAGCTGATCAGTATTGCTCGTACGATCTTGACGAATCCATCGTTGCTGATCTTAGACGAGGCGACAAGTAATGTTGATACTGTTACCGAAGCGAAAATCCAAAAAGCAATGGAAGAAGCCATCAAAGGCCGAACCAGTTTTGTGATCGCCCATCGATTAAAAACGATTTTGAATGCGGATCGTATCGTTGTTTTACGGGACGGTCAAGTAATCGAAGAAGGAAATCATCACGAATTGCTCAAACAGGATGGATTTTACGCGGAGCTGTATCACAATCAATTTGTTTTTGAATAGGAAAACCAAAACAGCCGAGGACAAAGAGTCTTCGGCTGTTTTAATAGTTTATGGTTTTTACGTTCATCACAAAATCAGCTTCAACAACAGCGGAACATAAAACATATAAAGCAATACCGAGTAACCCAGACTGGAAGCTGCAAACTCTTCATCCGCATGATATGCCCGCGTCAAGATGGTGACTGCATTTTGGACCGGCATGGAGGACTGGATGATGAAAACAGCCAGCATCATTGGCGGGACCGTAATAAATTGTCCCAATACCCAAACAATCAAAGGGGAAAAAAGATATCTTCCAAAGAGAACACCGAGGACATCGCGATTGATTTTAAGATTTTTAAGTCCGCTGAAATAGACGATGATACCAATAACGAACATCGAAAGCGGGGTGGTCAAGTTTGCCAGATAGCCGCCAAAAGTCCGGATAAAATCAGGAACAGGCATTGCGCCCATCATCCAGCAGATCCCGATCAAAAATCCCAGCAATGCAGGAGAGAACACTTTTTTCAGTACTACTAAAGGATGGAAGGAAACTTTGGCTTGCTGAAACTCGGGATTATCCCGCGCAATCTCATAAATACCGATTGTCCAAAAAAATGTGGTATTGACGATATAATATAACAAAACAAATGGCACTGCCTCTTCGCCAAATATCGCTAGATTGATCGGCAGACCAATAAAAATCGTGTTGGAACAGGTGAACATTGTAGTAAAAGTACCACCTCTTCCTGATTTCGTGGGCCAGATCTTGCGATAGAGCAGGCTGAGAAAAAATGTCAATGACATCGAAATGATCGGGATGATCATCCCGCTGAATAGATGCAGAAACTGCTCTTTTGAAAAGTTTGATGTGATCGTCAAAAACATATTGAATGGAAGCGCCAGATTCAATACGAGCTTTGAAAACGCCTCAGCAGTTTGATTAGAGAACCATTGTTTGAAAGAAAGCCAATAGCCTAAAAACATCAATGCAAAAATAGCAAAAATATTCAAATATGCGTGCAGCACCCAAATTCACCTCTTTAAAATAACTATAGATGAATTACAAACAAGAAACAAGTACTTCTGGTGTTTTAAAAATGACAGCAGTACGCGAAAGATATCACGTTGAAACGTCTTTCAGAACCTGGAGATGTTGGTGACGCGGTTGCCTTTTTAGCTGGAGCTGATACAAACTATATTACAGGTCAAACATTGATCGTAGATGACGGGATGCAATTCCATTGATCATTTAGCAAATTATCGAAAAAACAAATAAACATATAGATGAAAAACGCCCTTCAAAAGCCAAGTTTTAAACCGACTTTTGGAGGGCGTTGAGTTATGTTAAATAATTGATCTATTATCTTTTTTGTTGTTTGTTCGCATTACGTCCTTGACCAGTCCGTTTTGGCTGATTCAGGTTCATAGTGTTTTTTGGTGTTTCTTTAGGCGTAACGTCTTTTTTAGGTGGCGTTACAACTGTTTTTGGTGGGTTGGCTTTCATTTCTTCTTCGATCTGCGCCCGGATTTTTGGTTTCATGATAACATTCGTGATGTAAGTTTGGATACAACTGAACACACCGCCGACTACCCAGTAAAGCGTCACACCGGCTGGCGCTCCGAAGGACATGAAGACGATCATCAATGGAGAAACGATCAGCATTGTCCGCATCGTTTTCTTTTGCTCTTCAGGTACACCGATTTGTGAGATATACCCTTGGATCAAATAAGAAAGACCAGCGATCGCTACTAAAACAAGACTTGCTTCGCCAAGATTGATACCGTAGAAAACAGATTCGCGAATACCTTCAGTGTAACGAGCCGTGTAATAAAGAGCAGAGAAGATCGGCATTTGGATCAGCAGCGGCAGACAGCCGATACCGCCAGTCATGCTGACACCATTTTCTTTATAAACAGCCTGCATTTCCATTTGAGCAGCCATTTGTTCTTCACGAGTGGTTGCTTCTTTTAATTTTTGTTGTGCCGCTGTAACTTGCGGTTTGATGAATTGCATTTTTTCTGATTGAACCATTGTTTGCTTGGCTTGGTGGATACCTAACGGCAAAATGATCACGCGGACGATGATCGTTACGATAATGATCGCCCAACCATAGGACCAGTTGAAATTGTTCACTAGATATTGGATAAAATTGCTGAGTGGTTCTACAAGTATGCGATAGACAATGCCTGATGTATCGGGATTCCCGTTTTTATCAATGCTGACACAGCCGGAAAGGGTCAGCAGCAAAGCAATCAAGCCGGAACCAACCAGCCAGTTTTTCATTTTTGTCATTTAATTCTTCCTCTTCATAATAAATTTACACAAGCTTAACTATACTAAAAAAAGGAAGTGATTTCAATGTAGTTCACAAAAAATTCAATAGTTGCAAAACAGTTTCGTTCAACGATACCGGACTTCAAATTTCTTGTAATCTTTGATCATCGGATCATCGTGGATATCTGTGTAAGTCACGCGTCCGGCTGGTGAAGGGGAGTCTTTAATCTCACTGATAAACGTATCGATGATTTCTTCCTCACCCACCGCTTCAATTCCCACAGAACCGTCTGCTTCATTCCAGACTGCTCCGGTGACACCTAATCGATCCGCCAACATTTTTGTAGTATAACGGAAACCTACACCTTGGACAGTACCTTGAACATTCATTCGGATTTTGCGCATAATTCTTCCCGCCTTTTCTGTCTATTTATCTTAATGATAGCGTTTTTTAATTTTTTCAACAAGTAGAGCGTATCTAAAATCATGGTATAATAAATTGAGGTGAAAAGGATGAAAGAAATCCGTTCTGTAAAAAATGAATTGATCAAACAATTAAAAAAGCTCCATCAAAAAAAATATAGAGATCAGCAGGAGCGTTATTTGATCGAAGGATTCCATTTGATCGAAGAAGCGGCTAAAACCCAAGAGATCGAAATGGTTTTTGTGGATGAAAGAGGCAAAAGAGAATGGCATCAGTGGCTGGAAAAGCACACCGAGATCCAGCAGTATGATGTTTCAGAAGATGTTTTGCAGTCATTGTCAGAACTGCCGACACCGCAAGGAATCATCGCGGTAGTTAAAAAACATTCCTTGACAGTTGATCTGGATGGAGCTTGGCTTTTACTGGATAATGTCCAAGATCCCGGAAATGTGGGAACGATGGTCCGCACAGCAGACGCGGCAGGATTTACTGGAGTGGTTCTAGGAAAAGGGACTGCCGATATTTACAGCACAAAAGTATTGCGGAGTATGCAGGGCAGTAATTTTCATCTACCCATCATTTCTATGGATTTAACAGAGGCTGTCACGATCTTTAAAGAAAAACAAATCCCTGTTTATGGAACGGAATTGAACAAAGATGCCATTGATTACCGTCAAGCCGCGCCCGGTAAAAAAGTCGCACTGATCCTTGGAAACGAAGGGCAGGGCGTACGCTCAGAACTGTTGGAAATGACAGACCAAAACCTTTATATCCCGATTTATGGCCAAGCAGAATCACTGAATGTAGGGATCGCCGCCGGTATATTGATGTACCATTTCGTATCAGACAATATTTAAGTAATGATAAAATTTTACAAGCGCATTCAAAAAAATATAGATTATTTCAAAAGACGATGATATACTTTCTTCAAGTTCCAAAAGTATCTTTAAAAGGTGGCTAGTACGACACATGACAGAAAAATGGCAAGACGATGCAGAATATGTGTCTTATATTCAAGATCTCTTAGAAACTGAAGAAGTAAAAAAACTAGAAAAATTTACACATCATTTACATTCTACGCGTTTGGATCATTGTTTGAGTGTTTCTTATAATAGCTATAAATTGGTAAAAAAATGGGGCGGAAATGCACGTGCGACTGCTCGCGCGGGACTTTTGCATGACCTGTTCTATTACGACTGGCGGACAACGAAATTTGACGAAGGTTCCCATGCTTACATGCATCCGAGGATTGCAGTCAAAAACGCCGAAAAAATCACTGAGCTATCTGATTTAGAACGCGACATTATCTTAAAACATATGTGGGGAGCAACGATCGCGCCGCCCCGTTACAAAGAAAGTTATATTGTGACTTTAGTGGACAAATATTGCGCCATCAAAGAAGCGTCAGAACCCTATTCACAAAGCCTGCGTCTAAAATGGCGTCATTGGTTTCCGAAGAAACAATCTGTATAAACAGACTTAATAACGGAACTGGAACAAAGCAAAACACTGCTTTTGTTCTAGTCCCGCTATTTTTAAAAAGTAGACAATTATTTTATCATTCAGAAAACTCGAGGATCGTATGAAAAATTTAACTATCCACGATCGGTTAAAAGATCGTGTCATTTTGGCCCTTGTTGGGACTTTTTTAGTTGCGCTGGGCATACATCTGATCGTTTTAAGTCAGTTAGGCGCGGATGCATTAAGCACGTTTATACTTGGGATCATCAAATATCTGCCGTTTCAATTCGGTACGATCAGTTTGAGCATCAATATTCTGGTTTTGATCGTTGTTTTTTTCCGAGAAAGACAGATGATCGGTATCGGCAGTATCATCAACAGTTTTGGGATCGGGATTTTCCTAAATATTTTGGAATGGTCTGGTTTCACTACATTGCCTAAGGGCACTCATTTTTTGGCTATTATTTTAGGAACTGTGCTTTTTGCTTTTGGTACGGCGTTGTATCTTTTGACACAGACCGGTTCAGGGGCTTATGAATGTTTGATGATGCTAGTCAGAAATCAATTCCGTCTATCGATCCATACTGCTCGTATACTGCTGGACGGATTTTTTATGATCGTTGGTTTCTTATTAGGAGGTACCGTTGGGATCGGCACCGTCTTTGTTCTGTTTTTATTAGGTCCGATACTGGATTTCTTTTTACAGAGATTGCCGAAACGGTTCAAATTTTTAAGATTTTAAACAAAAAACTCAACTCCGCTAATAAAAGCGGAGTTGAGTTTTTTTATTTGACGAACAATGTCAAAATCATCAATAAAAGGAACAGCAAAGCAATAGTACCAGCTACCAATAAGTGGCGGCGTTTGTTCATCATGATGATGGCGATGTATTCCCGTAAAAACGCATTTGGCAAATAATAAAAAGCAGTAGGCGCTCCGATCCCATCAGCGTTCAAAGCTGCCATCCGGGCATAGATGCCAGCTCGGAAGATATGATAATTATTCGAAGAAAAGATCACTTTGTAACCATTGGGAGTAAGTTTATCCATGATTTCTTTGGAAAATTTCATATTTTCAAAAGTTGTAGTGGAATTTGTTTCAAGTAAAATATCATCTTCCGGAATACCTTGAGAAACAGCATAATTTTTCATCGCCGCCGCTTCTGATATTTTTTCATCCAGCCCTTGTCCGCCTGACATCAGCAGTTTTGGTGCTTTTCCTTTTGCGGCGATTTGCAGACGATAAAAGTCGATCGCTTTGTCGATTCTTTGAGCCAATAAAGGGGAAACGCGTTCGCCATTGATCAAACCAGCACCTAAAACGATGATATAGTCTTGATTGTATCGCGGGTGATTGAATTGATATAAAAATGAGATCGTCAAAAAGTTGTAGAAGACGATAAAAAAGTAAGTACCTACAAATGGCAGATAGGCAAACAGAACAGCCAACCAATCCGGAAGTGTTTCAACCACGAACCAGTTGAAAAGTAAAAGCAGCGTTAGTCCGATAGCAGCTACCAACGTCAGCAAATTAGCCAGAGAATGGGCTTCTTTTTTCATAACGACGATAGCGTTCCAATAAAGGAAGATAAGCAGGGCATAGATGCCAAAGATCGATACCAACAAAAATGCAACTGCGATCACCGCAAACAGGCCGCCTACTAGAATATTTTGGGTCTGGAAAAGATTGAATAGCAGATAGCCCCCAAAAGAAAGCAGAAAAATGTTGAACAGCCAACCATTGATCAGTCTGCGTTTGTCTTTGAAATAAGAAAACAAAAAGAAACTCAAGAAAATCAATGGGACGATGATAAAGAAACTTCCGGTTTGATACTCAATGACGCCTAAATAAAGGAACAAACAGAAAAATGACCACACACAACAGAAAAAGAAAGTATCCGGATCATCTTTTCTTTTCCGCCAGAGTACCATCAGCCAATTTCCGCCAATAAGGATGACAAAAAAAATAAGTGCTTCGATAAAATTCATTCTTTCAACTCCTAACAATTGTTAGTATAACGAATTGGAAAGAAAAATGCTTGCAAATAGCTATTGTTTGTCGAAAAAAAGGTTTTTCCGCTACAATGGAAGAAACGATAAGGAGGAAAAGGACATGGAAATCGGTGAGGTACGTCGTGTAAGTTTGCCGGGATTTGCTGTGATCGGCAAAGAAGGCAAGGGACTTTCACAAGAAGGTGCTTCGTGGGTACCGCCATTATGGGAAAAATTCACGAAACATTCGACTGAGATCGTCGAATTGGCTGCTGAAGGATCAGAGGAAGTCCATCTTTGGGGGCTGATGAGTGATGAGAAGACATGGCTGGAGCCTTGGGGTGAAGTGGGGAGATATTTAGCCGGTGTCGAAGTTCCCAAAGATACAAAAGCACCGGAAGACTGGCGGCGTTGGGAAATGCCGGCGATGGATTATCTGGTGGTCAAAACCAATTCAGAAAATCTGGATATGATGACAGAAGAAATGCTGAGCCAGATTTTGCCAAATGAAAATGCGGTACTTGCTGCCGCTATCCAAGAACATTACTTGCCAGAATTTGAAAAAGGCGAGGTAGAGCTGTATTTTCCAGTCACTTATGATTTTTCGCCAATAACAGAATAAAAAAGGGGAGCTGCCAATAGCGAGCTCCTCTTTTTCCTAGTATTAAAAAAGATTTGAAAAGAATCCGGCGATTTTTCGTCCAGCTAATACAAAAATATTAGCCTTCTCGACTTTTTCATTCACAACGATCTTGGCTGTGGCTGGGTTAGAATCGTCCAGATAACCTAAATCATCGTCTGCTAAGCGAATAGTAGCAGATCCAATGGTTTCTCCTTTGTCAACAGGCGCCTCGACAGAACCGTCAGTGACGATTTTTTTGTCAAATTTTGGTGTGATGATCGTATCTGCAAGGTCCATATCGCTGCGGACCCAAACATTTACAGAATCTTTCAAAACGATTGCCGCTGTCAAATCTTTTCCATCAGCGACTTTAACTGTTTTGTGATCAGGGATTCTTGTATTATCAGTCTTGATGGTTTCTTGTTTCCAATTATCAAATGAATAGTCCATCAATTTTCCGGTTTCGATAAAACGTACACTAGGATTTTCTGCATGTCCTGCGACATTCAAAACAACGGTGATGATTCGCTGACCGTCTTTTTCCATCGTTCCTACAAAGCAGGCGCCGGCCAGTTCTGTTGTCCCAGTTTTCAATCCGTCAACGCCTTCTTTGGCATTGATGAATCCAGGAAGCATCCAGTTCCAGTTCACCATTTCTACCGGTGACTGAGTATTTTCCCCAAACATCTTAGTAGTGATTTTAGAAACTTCTAAAAAGTCCGGATAATCTGTAATCAAGTGACGTGCTACTATGGCTACATCTTTCGCTGACATTTTATTTTCAGCATCTGTACTAGAACCGGGATAGACGTGATCGCCTAGATAACTATTGTTCAATCCAGAAGCATTTACCAGCGTTGCATCTGTAATACCCCAGCTTTTTAGTTTGGCTTGCATCATATCCACGAATTTTGGTTCGCTGCCGGCGATCTTTTCAGCCAAGGCCACGATGGAAGCATTCGCCGATTGGATCACAGCGGAATCAAAGAGTTCTTTTACTGTGTATTGATTTTCTTTATGTAAAGGAACATTCGATAAGTCAGGTTTCGTGCTCAACTCTTCAGCATAATCTGAGATAGCGACCGTATCCCCCCATGCCAGTTTTCCTTCTTTTACTTGTTCTTCTACCAGATAAAGACCAATGATCTTCGTCACTGAGGCGATCCCCATCGGTGTATCTCCCTCTTGATCGTAGAGGATCTTTCCGGTTTTCGCATCAACTGAAATAGCGGCTTTTGCGTCCACATGAAAATCTGATTCAGCGGCATTGCTTTCTAACGGCGCCCAGAATCCTGCGGCGATGATTACGCTGAAAACTAGCGCAAAGAGTCTATGAAATTTTTTTGACATGTCAATCTCCTTTTATAGTACAATCTAAGATAAAAGTTTAGCAAAGACAGTCGCGAGTTTCAATATCAGAAGAAAATAAAACACAGATTTAATAAAAATGCTGAAAAAAAGACCGCAAAAACAGGTGTCAGCTCCGGTGAAGGAAGTCTAACTTAACTGTTTTTACGGTCTTATGATGGGTGACATTATTAACGGCGATGATGATCTTCGATGCGAACTGGTACTTTTTCCATTTGCTGATCTTCCTGCACATATTTGTAGACAGCTACTAATGAACTGCCTAATAAGGCCATCAAACTAAAAATCGTCAAAAGCGTTGCTAAGGGTGCAAACATATACATGACCTTCTTTCTATTAGTTATTTATCTTCTGATATTCACTATTACCTACATGTTCAGTATAACAAGTTTTTATCGTTTTCACTATTAAATAAACTCCGTTATGGTGATTCTTTTTGAATTTTAGGAATAAGTACAAATGACTGGTCTTCTGTTTCGTCATAAAAATGCAGTTGACCGTCTTTTTCTTCAATAATAATGTGGTATCCTAACCCGTCCAGCAGTACTAAACGACTGGGTGTCAGTTCTACCAGTATTGTGGTTTCCGGCTGATCTTGGAGATATAGCTGGTAGTCATCAGTGATGGTGACCGTGATCGGTTTACTGACCGGCGTCTTTTGATATTGCCAAGTTCCAATGAACTGTTGGAAATTATCCGAACAAGCAGTCTTCTTTTTACGTAATACCAGACCCGCGACTCCGGTGATCAATGAGGCGCCAAGGACAAGAGGAAAGTATTTTTTCATCATTTCACATCCGTTCCATAGGACTATTTAAAGAAACTATAGCATGGAAAAGTTAAAAAAACATCGGTCTTAAGGTCTAATTTGAGAAAAACATAAGATTTGTGGTAGGATGCAAGTGGCAGGTGAGTTTATGGAATATCAAGACGTTATTTTAGCAACATTCATTGAACGAAAACATCGGTTTATTGCCCACTGTGAATTGGAATCTGGTGAAGTGATTATTGCCCATGTGAAAAATACCGGACGCGGCAAAGAAGTTTTTATTCCCGGAGCGGTAGTGGCATTGCAGTATTGTCCTTCACCGAAGCGAAAAACCAGTTATGATTTGATCGCCGTCAAAAAATTTAAGCAATGGATCAATATTGACAGCCAGCTGCCTAATCGCTTGGCTTATGACGGTTTGTTGGACGGAACGATCCATTTGCCGGGATTATCAGGTGAGATTGCGACGATCACGCGTGAGGTCCGCTACGGAAACTCCAAATTTGATCTGGCGTTGATGACCAGCACAGGCGAGAAAGCGTTTATTGAAGTAAAAGGGATGACGTTAGAAAATGAACAGATCGGCGCATTCCCCGATGCACCGACTATTCGGGGCAAAAAGCATGTCCATGAGTTGAGAGCCGCTCTTAAAGAAGGCTACCATAGTTACCTTTTATTCATCATTCAATTTGAACAAGTCCAACTTGCGACGATCCATACTGCAATGCAAAATGATCTGCGGGATGAATTTGCGCAAGCTATAGAAGACGGCGTTCAAGTTTTAGCGTATAATTGCAGTGTACGATCAAATACTGTGACGGTGAAACAATCTATTCCTTTTGTTTTAGATTATGCTTTCATCGATCCAAATTAAGTGAGGGAGAAAAATATGATTCATTTAGGGATTATCGGTACTGGATGGATTACCCATCAATTCGTGGAAGCTGCTCATGAAACAAAGAAATACCGGTTAGTTGCTGTGTATTCACGGAGATTAGAAACGGCACAAGAATTTGGTGAACGTTACGGCGACGTGGAATATGCAATAGATTTGGATACGTTTTTTGGTTTGGCACATATGGATACTGTTTATATCGCCTCGCCAAACTCTTTGCATTATGAACAAGCAAAACAAGCAATCTTAGCCGGCAAAAATGTCATTGTCGAAAAACCGGCTTTTTCTACGCCGACTGAAATGGATGAGATCATCGAACTTGCCAATGAAAAAAGAGTTTTCTTTTTTGAAGCGGCACGTAATATCCATGAAGAAAGTTATCGCAAGATTGCTGATTTTTTACCGGTCAAAGATCGGATCATCGGCGCGAACTTTACGTATATGAAATATTCTTCCCGCTACGATGCTGTGTTGGCAGGAAAAGAACCAAACATCTTCTCGCCGCATTTTTCCGGCGGAGCATTGATGGATCTGGGAATCTATCCGCTTTATGCCGCACTGGGATGGTTTGGTATGCCGGAATCAATGCACTATTTCGCCCGGAAGATCGCGACAGAAGTCGATGGCATCGGTACGATCGTTTTGCGGTATGATGGATTTGATGTGACCATCCAACAAGGCAAGAACGCGGATTCTTTCTTGCCGTCAGAGATTTATCTGGATAACGGCACATTGGTGATGAACGGGATCAATGCTTTTGATAAAGCAGCATTTCATGATCGCGAACAGAAAGAAATCAAAAAATTAGAGATTACAGCCAAAGAAAATCCGATGGTAGAAGAAGCGGCTGATTTTGCTAAAGTAATCGAGAATCCGACTGATCCAAAATTAGGCGATATATATCAAGAATGGGTTGAACTCTCAAGAAATGTCAACAAAGTCATTTACCACTTGCGGCAAGATGCCGGAATCGTATTTGATGCAGACAAAAAAGACTAGGATGTTAAAAAATGGATAGAACGAAATTGCCGGAATGTTGGCAACAGCGCTGGCTGGAACAAGAATTCCAAAAACCGACAAAGATTCAAGAAGCAGTATTTGAACCGCTGTTGGAGAAGAAAAATATCATGGGCATCTCACCTACAGGATCAGGAAAAACATTGGCGTATTTGCTGCCGCTTCTATTGAATGTGGAAAAAGGAGCAGGCAATCAATTGCTGGTGCTTACTTCCTCTCAAGAACTGGCGTTGCAAGTAACTGAGGTAGCAAGAGTATGGGGAAAAGATCTTAATCTGCAAGTGCAAGCGTTGATCGGCGGTGCCAATGTGAAACGTCAGATTGAAAAGTTAAAGGACAAACCCGAAGTCTTGGTGGGAACACCAGGCAGAATCTTGGAATTGATGAAACTTCGCAAGCTGAAAAGTCATCTGCTTTCTGCGGTAGTCTTGGATGAAGCGGATCAATTGCTGCAAAAAGGCAGTGGTGAACTAGTAGCGGATGTTGTTGGACAGTTGCAAAAAGATACCCAGTTGACGTTCTTTTCTGCCACAGCGGATGAGGCCGTTAAGGAGATCGCTCAACTCAGCCAGCAGGAATTATTGACTGTCGATGTCACCAAAGAAGATGACAGCAAAGGAATCATCAGTCATTTTTACTTGCGTTATCCAAGCCGAAAAAAAGTCGATGCTTTGCGGCGAATGGCGCATCTTACTGATTTTCAGGGACTGGTCTTTTTCAACCAACTATCTGAGATGGGCAATGCGGAAGAAAAACTGCTTTATCATGGGTTATCGGTAGCTTCATTAGCCTCGGACCAATCCAAACAAATGCGTAAATTGGCATTGGATTCTTTCCGGAGCGGGCAAGCAGTGGAACTGTTGACGACCGATGTAGCGGCCAGAGGATTAGATATCCCCAATCTGCCTTTTGTAGTGAACGCGGATGTACCCCTGACAAAAGAAAGCTATTTACATCGCGCTGGACGAGTTGGACGGATGGGTAAAGCAGGCACAGTCATTACGATCATTCAAGACAATCAGTTGCGGGATCTGCAACGTTTGGCAAAAGAGCTGGATATTCAAATCCAAGAAATTTTCTTGCATGGCGGGAGTCTGCAAACAGAGCCGCCGATCCATGTTTCAGAAGAGACTGAGAGAAAAATACGCAAGCCGTCTAAGCCGACAGAAAAAATCAAGAAAACAGTGGTTGGCAAAGAAAAGAAAAAGCCAAACAGAAAAAGAAAATCTCAAAAAGACAAAGGAAAAAGGCGCAAATAAGCGCCTTTTTATGTTACCATTGATATGCTGAATAACTGTTATTCGATTGAAGGAGGCCCGTATGAACTCTCGAAAAGAAGAAATCTTACATACATTGGAAATGCGCCAGCAAGGGACCACAGCCTTACAGATCGCAGAGATTTTGAACATCGACCGGACGAATGCCAGCCGCTACTTGAATGAGTTAGCCAAAGAAGGACGGATCATCAAAAAGGCGGGACGTCCAGTCGTTTACGAGATTTTGGGTGATTCGGAAGAAAAAGTGCACGTGGATACTTCTTCGGAAGTTACATTTGATAATCTGGTGGGAGAAAACGGATCATTAAAAATGACGATCCAGCAGGCAAAAGCTGCGATCTTGTATCCGCCGCGAGGATTGCATACTATTATTTTCGGTGAAACCGGTACTGGGAAATCACTCTTTGCCGAGTGTATGTATCATTTTGCGGTAAAATCACGTGTGGTCAAACGAGATGCTCCATTTGTTTCTTTTAACTGTGCGGATTACGCGCAAAATCCGCAATTACTGTTCGGACATATTTTCGGTATCAAAAAAGGTGCTTATACTGGAGCCGCTGAAGATACTCCTGGATTATTAGCAAAAGCTGATGGAGGGATCTTATTTTTGGATGAGATCCATCGGCTGCCTCCGGAAGGGCAGGAGATGCTTTTCACTTTTATCGATAAAGGCATTTATCGTCCATTAGGAGAGAGCGCAAAAACGTATGAGGCTTCCGTTCAGATCATTGGCGCTACCACCGAATCGTCGGAAACATTTTTGACGACATTCAATCGCCGGATCCCAATGTCGATCACTCTACCTAGTTTGGCCGGCCGTTCGTTGGATGAGCGGTATGAGATCATTACTTTATTTATCAAGCAAGAAGCCAATCGCCTGAATCAACGGATCGAAGTTGAAAAAGAAGCCATCATCGCATTTATGCTTTATGATGCAGAAGGCAATATCGGGCAAGTCAAAAGAGATTTGAAGCTGGTTTGTGCCAAAGCCTTTTTGCATTATCGTACTCACAACGAAAAAAGTCTGCTGATCCATAAACAGGACTGCTCTTTACAGGTTCAAAAAGGACTATTGAAGATGCGTGATCTCTCTGATCGCTTAGAAAGCTTTTTGGAAGGTAAAGGAGATTATCTGAGTTTTGATCCTGGTGAAGCGGAAGTTGTCTGGTCACAGGATCCAGAACGAAATATGCAGGTCTACAATGATATTGAAGAAAAAGTAACTACGCTCAGTGAGACCGGTGTCGCCAGCGTTGACTTGGAAAACTTGATTTCCCGAGATGTCGATGCCTATTTTGAGACTTACGTAGAAGAATTAACACAAAATACCGTTCACAAAGAACTTTTGCCAGATAAGATTTGGAAATTGACCAATCGCCTCTATGACATTGCTGAGGAAAAGCTGGAGCGTTGCTACAATGAAAAAGCACGCTTTGCGTTTGCCTTGCATCTGCAAAGTACTATCGAACGACTAAAAGAAGGACATACCATTATCCACCCGGATCTGAACACGATCCGTAAGAATTTAAAACGAGAATTTCAAATCGCTTTGGATCTGTCCAGCATTATCGAAGAAGAATGGGCGATCGAGATTCCTTTTGATGAGATCGGCTTTATCAGTATGTTTCTTTCCATCCAAGTAAGCAACAGCGAAAAAGTTCCGGAAAACCTCGTGGAAGTCATCGTGTTGATGCACGGGACTGCCACGGCATCCAGCATGCTGAGCACAGCACAGGATCTTTTGGGAACAACGATCGGGATCGCCATGAATATGCGATTGGATATGGAAGTCCAAACGATGTATGAAAAACTTTTGGCCCATGTCTCACAAAACAAGGAACGCTTATCAAACGGTGTTTTACTGCTGACGGATATGGGGTCATTGAATTCTTTTGCGAATCTGGTATTCGAAGAGACGGGTGTCCGTACGAAAGCTATCTCCATGACCAGTACGATGGTAGTGATCGAAGCACTGCGGATGGCTGCCAATGGACGCAGCTTGGAAGATATTTATCAAAATATCCAACTTTCTTTTGAAAACATCATTCGTGATCAATTCAAAGAAAACCATGGGCAAAAAGATATCAAAAAAGCAGTGGTGGTTACTTGCTTTACTGGTGAAGGGGTCGCTGCAAAACTGTATCAGCGAATCGCGCCAGTAGTGGACCAATCAAAAGTCGAGATTATCCAAATGCAGTTTATTGAAAGAGAAGCATTTATCAAGCACATCGATTCATTGTTGCAAGAATATGAAATCAAGGCGATCGCCGGTACCGTTGAAGTTGATTATCAGAATATCCCATTCTTTTCGGCTTATGAAGTTTTTGACGATGAGCGCTTGAATGTGTTGAAACGGATCGTCAGCGAAGAGATACCGATCGAAAAAATCGTTCAAACATTAGCCGGCACATTGACTCATATCCCGTCCCTCACTCAAACTATTAGACTGTTGCAGCAGATCGTTCATCAGATTCAAGGTCAACTGCATCTGGTAGTAGAGCCAAGCGTAGATGCTGGTGTTATCATGCATTTGGCATTTCTGATCGAAGAATTGTTAAAAGGAGAACCAACCAGAATCTTTGATGGATTGCCGGAATTTCAGAAGAAATATCGTTTGGAAAACGACACGGTGCGGACGGCGTTGATGTCTTTGGAAAAAGAATATCAAATAAAAATCTCTGAAGACGAGATTGCATTTATTACACAGATGTTCTTAGAAAATAAAATCAAAAGCGCTTACGATATTACACACAAATTTAGTGTGTAATGATATGAACGGTAAGTGTGTAAAAATAAAAAAGAGTAAAACGCTGTCATTTACAGTGTTTTGCTCTTTTTTTATTTTGGCACGCTTATTGCATTATAGTTAAGTGTAAATAAAAAAAATCAAAGAGGTGAACAAAAATGGCAAAGAAAACGATTATGTTGGTTTGTTCTGCAGGAATGAGTACTAGTTTACTTGTGACCAAAATGCAAAAAGCTGCGGAAGAAAAAGGAATGGATGCAGATATTTTTGCAGTATCCGCGTCTGACGCAGATAATAACTTGGAAACAAAAAATGTGGATGTTCTATTGTTAGGCCCACAAGTACGTTTCATGAAAGCGCAATTTGAACAAAAACTTGCACCAAAAGGAATTCCTTTGGATGTTATCAACATGGCAGACTACGGCATGATGAATGGCGAAAAAGTGTTGGCACAAGCCGAAAACCTTATGGGTGAGAAATAAGAAAAAGGGATTTTAGTTTGGAGGAAAGTTAAGTGGAGGAACAACAAAACTTAGAAGCAATCATGGGTTTGATCATGTATGGAGGAAATGCAAAGAGCGATGCAATGGAAGCGATTCAAGCAGCTAAACAAGGCGACTTTGAACTAGCTGATCAAAAAATCGCTGATGCGGAAGCTTCATTAGTAGAAGCCCATCATGCTCAAACAAACATGCTGACACAAGAAGCACAAGGCAATCATGTCACTGTAACGTTGTTGACGGTTCACAGTCAAGATCATTTGATGACATCGATCGCATTCACTGATCTTGCAAAAGAGATCATTGATCTTTATCGTCGTATAGACGCGGAGTAATACACCACACAAAATTCTCTTTGAACGGATAGTTTTGAACGGTTCTTTGAAAAAGGATATGAAGAAGATTTTTCTTTATATAAATAGGACTTATAGGAGGAAATAAAATGAACGGATTAACAAGTTGGATGGAAAAACACATCCTTCCAGTAGCCGCTAAAATTGGTGCCCAAAAGCACTTAGTAGCGCTGCGTGATGCATTTATTGGAACAATGCCAGCAACAATGGCCGGTTCGGTCGCCGTAATGATCAATGCAATTATTCGTGATTTGCCACCACAATTTTGGCCAAGCTATGATGGCAATTCGATTCCTGTGATTCGCGAAATCATTGGAGTCAATGGGTTTGTTTGGAATGGTACATTAGCGATCGCCGGTTTGGTATTCGCGTTTTCTTGGGGTTACAATTTGGCACGTGCTTACGGCGTTAATGATTTAGCCGGTGGTATCGTTAGTTTGGCAACATTAGTGCAAGGAATCGCTTTCTCTTACACCAACACATTGTCTACTGCTGTACCGCAAGATGTTGTTGATACAATCAATGCAGGCAGCGCAGATTCTGGTTGGTCTGCTACTGCTGACGGATTAACAGCAACAGGTTGGGGCTGGTTGAATCTGAATCACTTAAATGCCAACGCTTACTTCACTATCATGATTATGGGTGCACTTTCAGTTATTATTTTCTGTAAATTGATGTTGGCTGATATCACGATCAAAATGCCTGATTCAGTACCTCCAGCAGTATCAAAAGCCTTTGCAGCAATCATTCCTGCAACAGTGGCATTATATGTAGTTGCTATTATCAACTTTGTCGTTGGCAAATTGACTGATGGACAATTGATCATTGACTTGGTACAAAAATACATTGCTGAGCCGTTCTTGGGCTTATCACAAGGTATCGGTGCTGTCTTGATCGTTACAGTATTTGTGCAATTGTTCTGGTTCTTTGGTATCCATGGACCAAACGTATTGGCACCAGTATTGGAAGGTATTTGGGGCCAAGCACAATTAGTTAATATCGACATTTTCCAAAAAGGTTATAACGGTAAAACAGGTACAGACGCTGTCTTAGATGCGATTCAAGACGGAAAAGCTTACATGTGGGTACGTGGATCATTTGATGCTTTCGCATGGTTTGGTGGATCAGGCGGTACGATCACATTACTGATCGCAATCTTGCTATTCTCAAAACGTGCAGACTACTTGACTGTTGCAAAACTGTCAATTGGACCTGGTTTGTTCAATATCAATGAACCTGCTATGTTCGGTTTACCAATCGTATTGAATGCGATCATGTTTATCCCATTCTTAGTGGCACCAGTTGTTGCAACAACAATCGGTTGGGTTGCTACTTACCTTGGTTTAGTATCACCAGTTTCGCAACAAGTTGCTTGGGTTGTTCCACCAATGCTGTTGTCCTTCTTGGCAACAGGAGCTGACTGGCGGGCACCGATCGTTACATTGGTATGTATGGTGGTTACCTTCTTTATCTGGGCACCATTCGTTATCTCTGCTAACAAGATCGATCCAGCTGCCGGCGAATAATCGGTCATTACAAGGACTGCTGTCGCTTCCAAAGAGGTGGGAGCAGTCCTTGCTTTTTTCAAGAACTAAATAGTACAATGAAGGTAGATATTATATAGAATAACAGAGGAGGAAAAACAAATGATCAGTATTGCAAGCGCTATGCAACAAGACGCAATCAAAGAACTTTTAGAAGGATACAACGAAGACGGGATCTCATTTACATTTAAGGAAAAACAAGGAATCAAATTATTTTTTGAAACTACCGCAGAAGATCCAGAGGCAGCTGCTAAAAAAGCAAAAGAATTGATCAAAGCGCAACCTTGGGGCACTGTATTGTTTTTCCAAGCAGTAGCAGTTTAAACAATAGATAGGATGATCGAAGATGGAAAAAAATGGATTATTTTTATGCAGTATCGGTTTTTTGATTATTTTATTCAGTATGAAGCCAGGTAACATGCAGTTGGATGTCTACAGCCTAACGACAGGAGTCGCGCTTGTCGCGCTTGGCGGCTGGTTGTTTTTCAAAGGCAAGAAGAAATCGGAACAGCAAAATGGGGGTAAATGATCGTGAAAATCGTTAAGACGCTTAATATTCCTGCAAGCAACTTTTATGATAAAGTGATGGATTCCGTTGTGTTCGACGTCCGCAAAGCTACTGGAAAAACATTAACAAGAAAACAACTGCAAAATTTTGAATACATCAAGGAATTTTCAAAAAACAGTCGTGCGAAGATCAAGATTGAAGAAGTCATCGAAAATCAATCCTATCAATTTAAAACCTCAACGACAAGAAATGAGTTTGTTGCCCGGTATCAAATTGATCCAATCGACGACAAATCTTGTAAAGTTGAATACACAGAAACGATGAAATCCTTTGGCATTCTTCAACAACTGAATGATTTGCTGTTAGGCACGATGTTGATGTATTTCAAACGCCGGCAATTTAAAAAAATGCTGGAAATGATTGAAGAATCATAGTAAAAAGGGGTCATTTGACGCCTTTTTTATTTGGAGGAATGAGCTATGACGGATGTCAAAGAAATGGGAACACTGTATACGAAAGAAATGCTGCAATTAGTTTCTTACGCATTTCAATGGGAACTTTCAGAACGTAATATCCAGCGGTTTGAATTGCTTACGAAAAATTCATGGAATTACGGTTCTTTTGATGAACAAGGAAAATTAGCCAGCCAAGTCATGGCAACACCTTTTTCCGTTGATTTTTTTGGACAGATTTATAAAATGGCAGGAATCGGCTTTGTCGCTTCTTATCCTGAGTATCGTAGTCAAGGGCGGATCGATCGGATCATGAAACAACTATTGCAAGACTGCAAAGAACGAGGAGCAGTTTTATCTTATTTGGCTCCGTTTTCTTATCCTTTTTACCGTCGCTATGGCTATGAGCTGCTGTTTGAACGAATTGCCTATGAAAGCAACGCGGCACAGTGGCCGGACAGTCCAAAAACAGAAGGACAAGTCAAACGTGTGACATGGGAGCAGGGAAAAGATGCGATCAAACAGATTTTTCAAAAACTTCCTCGTCATCATCGAGGCGGCGTCGTCAGAGAAGATTGGTGGTTGGAATTTAAATTTCCTTTACGAAAAGACTACACGTATGCTTTGTATCAGCACGAGGAGGAAACAGAAGGGTATTTGATTTATCAAATCCAAGAAGGAAAATTGACTGTTTATGAATGGGTTTCATTGACAGGCCGTGCTTATCAAGGGCTTAATCGGATGATCGCTTCTCATAACGGCTCAGTCTATACGATCGTTTATGAAGAGGGATTTGATGGGACTGATCGGCAATTTTTAGCGGCTACGCCGTTAGAAAAAGTCAGTGTTCGTCCGGAAATGATGGGACGTGTTGTGGATGTGGCTGCATTTTTAGCAGATTATCCGTTTCTTGATCGTCTGCAAGAAGATATCGCTTTAGTTATTGAAACAGATGTGTACGCACCCTGGAATACAGGCGTCTATGAACTGCGCCGTCAGGGCAATGATGTTACTGTAACAAAAACAACAGAAACATCATTGCCTAAGATCACACTGTCTATCCAGCGTTTTACACAGCTTATGATGGGAAGCCATACCCCAGATCAGTTAGCGTTTTATGGATTATTGAACGGCGACACAAAAGCAATCGATGCTGTTAAAGAAATCACGCCGAAACAACGTCCGATATTAGAAGATTATTTTTGATCATCTCACAAAGTAAACAAAAGTGACTTGCATCGAAGAACAGATAAGGCTAAAATAAAGTGTCTTGTCCTTGTAGCTCAGTAGGATAGAGCAGTCGCCTCCTAAGCGACAGGTCGCTGGTTCAATTCCAGTCAAGGACGTTATATTAGATGCGAAGCCTTGTCTTATCAAGGCTTTTTTCTGTGCCTGTCGCTACATAAAGGAGGAACTATAATGGTAAAACGTTTGATCAGTGCAAGTTACAGTGAAGTCGCTCTCATGGATGCTCAGGAATTGAAGCAGTCGATCAAAGCCAGCGAAGGACGGGTACTTTTAGCTGAAAATGTGGTCGCTTCTCAACCGCAATCAGGAGATATCACCAATGCTGAAGTTGCCGCTGCATTTGGGGCTGACTTATTGCTGCTGAACGCCTTCGATTGTTATCGTCCGTTCATCGCCGGCATGCCGGGACACACATTTGAGACAGCTTTTAATCAAGAAGAAATCGAAAATCCGATCCCTCGCCTTAAAGAACTAGTAGGCCGTCCAATCGGGATCAACTTAGAACCGATCCCTGAAGCAACCGACATGTTAAGTGAAAAAATCGAAATCAGCAACGGTCGTTCGGCTTCAAAAGAAACGATTCAAAAAGCCGAAGAACTAGGTGTGGATTTTATTTGCTTTACAGGAAATCCAGGGACAGGTGTAACAAATAAAGAAATCGCCAAAGCGGTGAAAACAGCTAAAGAATACTTTTCCGGTTTGATCATCGCTGGGAAAATGCATTCGGCAGGTGCTGATGAACCCGTTGTTTCAAAAGAAGCGATCGAAGCTTATGCAGCAGCTGGTGCTGATGTATTGTTACTGCCGTCTGTTGGAACGATCCAAGGCTTTTTGGAGCAGGATTTGATAGATGCAGTCCGTTTTGCAAAAGAGCGTAATCTGCTAACGATGTCAGCTATCGGGACAAGTCAAGAAAGTGCCCGCCCAGAAACACTTCGTCAAATGGCGATCCGCAATAAGATGTGCGGTGTCGATATCCAACATATTGGAGATGCAGGTTATGGCGGTCTGGCTCCTACTGAAAATATTTTTGAAATGTCCGTAGCGATCCGCGGTATGCGTCATACGATCAATCGCGTGGCCCGTTCTATTAATCGATAACATCAAGACGTGTTCAACGATCGTATTCCAGCGAATTTTGAACACGTTTTTTGCTTTTCTGAAATAACGAGTCATTTTTCTACAAATCGTTTTGCTTTATAGAAAAATGTAAGCGTGTTAAAATTTTAGTGTAGTATTAAAGTAACTCAGGGAGGGATCGTTATATGACAAAAATTGGTAAGGAATTATTATCGCAGCTGACTTCAGAAAATGTAGAGGGACCGTTCGTCACCATTATGTTGAACACCCACGTGGGTCATCAAAACATAGAAAAAGATCAAATCAAACTGAAAAATTTCGCTCGAGAAGCGAAAAAACGATTTGATAAAAAATATCCTGAAAAAGATTGGTCTAAATTTCAAGAGAAATTTGATGCGCTGTTGGCAGATCAATCTTTTTGGCGTAGTGCCACTACAAGCGCAGCGATCATCCTGACTGAAAAAGACACATACATCCATCGTTTAAGTATCGCGGTCGATGATCAATATTATGTTGGTGATCTGCCATACTTATTAGCGATCATCAAAAACGCTCAGTTCAACTATACGTATTACTTGCTGGGGCTAAATCGCGATTCGATGAAGCTGTATTTTGTGGAAAACAAAATGGTTGAAGAAGTGAGCTTGCCAGAAGGTGCTCCGGTTGATGTTCCAACAGCTTTAGGAGAAGAACTGACAGATAGCAGCCTTAATTTTAGTTCACAAGGAGGCCGGAATGGTTCCAAAGAGGGCGTGGCCTTCCACGGTGTCAGCACAAAGGATGAAGAAGTGGAGATCGACTGGGTCAATTACTACCAAGCTGTTGATAATTTCTTGAAAGATGAATTTGTCAATGAAGAAGAATATCCGATCTATCTTTACGCATTACCTGAAAATCAAGCGATGTTCAAAAAATACGCGAAGAACCCTTGTTATTGTGCAGAACCAGCTGTTACCGGTTCAGCAGCCCAATCTACGATCAAAGATATTAAAAATGGTGCTGATCAATTGACGGCTGAATTAATGAAAAAAGAAGTGGCAGAATATCAAAAATTAATGGATCGTAAATTTATCGATCAATTAGTAGATATAAAATTAGCCGCCAAAGAAGGACGTATTTCCCATCTATTTATCGCGACTTCTAATCTAGCACCAGGATTTGGTGATGATCCAGATACAGAATACGATCATCGACAAGTATTGAATACGATGGCAGATGAAGTTCTAGTGAATGGCGGAAAAGTATTCGTTCTTGATCAAGATGACGCTCCCGCTCAAAAAAGTTTGGTAGCGATCTTACGCTACTGATTTAAAACGAGTTTTTAAGTTCTGCTTTTAAATAAACTGACCGCAGGCTTGCCCTATAAGGCTTCCTGTGGTTAGTTATTTTTTTTAATCCGCATTTGTTAGTAATATTAAAATGCTGTTGAATCATAAATGTTAAGAAAAGTTATTAAATAAAGCATTATTTCGCAAAAAGATTAGCCAGAAGAGAATTAGTGTGATACAATACAAAGTGTAGTATTTGTTAAGGTAATTTATGGCAAGCTTGTTTCATTTTAAAACATCTTCCACATTTTCACCCGATACAAGTAATTGCAAATATGTGTATCAACACAAGGAGGATTTTTATTATGCAAACAGGTACAGTAAAATGGTTTAACTCAGACAAAGGTTTTGGCTTCATCACTGCAGAAGACGGAAACGACGTATTCGTTCACTTTTCAGCTATCCAAGGTGAAGGTTTCAAAACTTTAGAAGAAGGTCAAGCAGTGACTTTCGATGTTGAAGAAGGTCAACGTGGCCCTCAAGCAACAAACGTTAATAAAGCTTAATTATTGACTTGTAAAGCCTGGCGCATTTGCGTCAGGCTTTTTTTGTTTTTCCATAAGATAATCATCTTATAAAAGACAGATCAGAGCACCTTTAAACCCCTTGAAAACGATATCTGTCAGAGAACAGCAATGGAAAGTGATTAAATCTCCTGCTGATTTGTAGTATAATGCTAAAGTACATGCAAGGAGGAAACTGTTAAAATGAAGACCTATGCAGTTGTAGATATCGAGACGACCGGAACCGACCCTAAAGTCGATCGGATCATTCAATTCGGTTGTGTTTTGATTCGAAACGGTCAAGTCATCCAGAGATTTGCGACAGATGTCAATCCAGACAAACCAATTTCGAAACAAATCGTGAATTTGACTCATATCAGCAATCAGCGTATAAAAAAAGCCCCTTACTTCGAAGATATCGCATTGACGATTTATAATCTATTGGCGGACACGATTTTTGTCGCTCATAATATATATTTTGACTATAATTTTTTAAATCAAGAACTATTGCGATGCGGAGCGCCGGAATTGACGATACCGGGGATCGATACCGTAGAATTAGCGCATATTTTTTTGCCGACTGAACCTAGTTTTCGCTTGAATGACTTGGCAGAAAGTTTAGGCTTGAGTCATGAGAATCCTCATCAAGCAGACAGCGATGCCGAAGTGACAGGCGCTTTATTTTTATATATGGAAGCAATCATCAAGCAGCTTCCGCTGATCACAGTAGAAACAATCGCGAATCTAAGCGAGCCATTAGGAATGCAGACAGGCGCTTATATCCGTTCATTAGTGGATGAACTGAAACAAAAGCCGCACCCATTATCCAGTGAATTAGAAATCGTATCAGGGATCGCTTTGCGGAAAAAGAAAGTGGCACCTTTTCAACACAACCACTTTACGCACGAATTTCCCAAAAAGAAAAAAGGCAAAGAACAGCTTTTTGCTGACAAGCTGACGTTTCGTAAAGATCAGGCACGGCTGATGAATCTGGTTTATAAACATTTTACGGAAGAAGTTGAAAATAAAAATCTATTTGTCGAAGCGGCGACTGGGATGGGCAAGACGATCGGTTATTTGCTGCCGGCGAATTATTTGGCTACTCCTGAGCAACCAGTGGTTATCAGCACAGTTTCATTGGTGCTGCAAGATCAGTTGTTGAAAAAAGATATTCCGTTGCTGAATCAACTTTTTGACCAGCCCATTCAAGCAACAGTCATTAAAGGTAACAGTCACTATCTTGATCTCCAACGTTTCAAAGCGACATTATTGCGACCAGTTTCGCAAAAACAATATGTGTTGTACCAATCGGCTGTGCTTGTGTGGCTGACACAAACCACGACAGGGGATCTTGATGAGTTGAATTTGATTCATCTGAATCATTTGTTTTTTAAAGAAGTCCATCATCGAGGAATCGCCCATCTTACTTCAGATGATGTGTTTTTTGAAGTCGATTTTTTGAGGTTCCTTCATCAAAGAATCAAACAAAGTAATTTTTTGATCGTTAACCATGCATTTTTAGCTCAGGAAAATGTCAGAGAAATTCCTGCTTTACCAAAAAGTCCTTATCTGATTATTGATGAAGCACACCATTTAGCAGATATCTGTGAACGGTCATCCATGAAAAGTGTGAATTTTTCATTGTTCCATCGTAAAGTACAACAAATGTTGGAACCGACCGGATTATTCGTCAAACTTGAAGAATTGTTGCTAGGTTACGATGAAATCATGAGACTGCTAGCTATTTATCAGGAAGAACTGCGGTATCTGACAGAAGCTCAGTTAAGCCTTCTGGAAGTATTGCACGAAACTTTTCCCAGTGAAGAATCGGTGATCACCAGAGAAGACATAGAATCTTTTTCACTGCCGGATGCTAAAAATATTCAAAAAATCCAACTGTATTATGAAGAAATCAATGAACTTCAGACACAGATGTCGGCATTGCTGCTCCCTGAAGAAAGCAATTGGCTGAAACGCGAGCAGTTTGTTTATACAGAATTGTTAGACCTATTTGAAGAACTGCGGCGGCAAGCCGATATCGTGACACTCTGGTTGGAAAATTGGCTGGAACGCTATGTTCACTGGTTTGTACCGGGTGTTAAAAATTCTAGCGGAATAATCAAAATTGCTGATTTCGAAGCGGCGCTGATCCCTCAGACGGTTTGGTATGAGCGGTATGAACGGATCATTTATGTAGGCGGTACATTGAAGATCGGAAGCGACCGCAATTATTTTCCTAAGAAATTGGGAATTCCAGAGGCAACCGTGAAGATTCTGCCATCGCCATTTGACTATAAAAAACAGGCTCGGATCTTTATTCCGGATAAAGGGATTTCGATTCCAGAACTTTCAACTCAAGAGTATGTTCAGTATTTAGTAGAAACTTTGGAAAGTCTTTTGAAAGATCCAGATCAAGCGGCAATGGTTTTGTTTACTTCTCATGAAATCTTGCAAAGCGTTTATGGCAAGATGCATCTGCGCTTTTTGCAAAATGGCCGTGAGATATTGGCGCAAGGTGTGGGGGGAAGCCGGGAAAAGATCCTGAAACGCTTCAGTCAATCCAAGTCAGCGATATTGTTCGGCGCTGACAGTTTCTGGGAAGGGATCGATCTGCCGGGGGATACATTGCGTATCGTTATCGTGACCCGATTGCCTTTTGAAAATCCTCAACGACCGGAAGTTCAGGCAAAAAACAATTTTCTGCAAAATAAAGGCCTCAATCCATTTCTTCAGGAGGCTGTTCCTAAAGCAGCGATGAAATTACGTCAAGGATTAGGCAGACTGATTCGTTCAGAAGACGATCGTGGTGTGATGATTTTACTAGATCGGCGGATCATTACAACAAAATACGGTCAGCGGATTCGTCAAGGACTGCCTAAAGAGCTGCCAATTATAGAACTACCGATCGATGAAATCGGTGGGGAAATGTCTAAGTTTTTGAATAATTTTCAAGAACCAGAGGAAAAATAACCTCATTCAGATGTAAAAATCTGCTATAATGGGTATCAATAATTTATTGGAGGAGCTACGCGAGTGATCAAAGAAAGAAACAAAAAAGAGATCATTTTAATGATTGTCGCGGCGATCTTAGCAGCGATCATTTTATTCAGCGTCATTTTTTATGTACGGGCCAGCCGTCCTTATCGGCAAGCAAGAAGCGAAGCTGTGGCATTGGCGGAAAAGCATGCTGATTTAGAAGAGACCGACCAATTTTATTGGTTTACACGGGAAAAAACTTATTTCAGTTTGACTGGAAAAAATAAAAAAGGACAAGATATCGCAGTGATCATCCCTCAATCAGGCGGAAAAATCACTTTGCTTTCTCAAGACGAAGGGATCACTGAAGCGGAAGCGCGGGCAATAATAAATAAAGCTTATCCGCAAGAATCTGTTAAAAAAACGAGTCTGGGTCTGTTTAAAAACGAACCGGTGTGGGAAGTTGTGACACAATCCTCTAAAGGAATGAATTATTATTTGGTATCGTTCAAAGATGGCGAAGAAGTCAACAAAATCGCGAATATCTAATATATAGTCGGAAAGGATGAATTCCATGAAATTATCGCAAAGAGCAAAAAATTTAGAGCCTTCTGTAACCCTGGCTGCCGCTGCCAAAGCCAAAGCGCTGAAAGCACAAGGACGGGATATTTTGAGTTTGACAGTCGGTGAGCCAGACTTCGATACTCCGGAAAATATCCAACAAGCAGCGATTGCAGCTATCAAAAGCGGAAAGGCAAGTTTTTATACGCCTTCTGCCGGTATCCCGGAATTGTGCCAAGCGGTCACAGATTATTTAAAAAGAAACTATGGATTAACGTATGATACGAAACAGGTGATCGTGACTGATGGTGCTAAGTTTGCTCTTTATGCGTTATTTCAAGCGATTTTAGATGCTGATGATGAAGTGATCATTCCGCTTCCGTATTGGGTGAGTTATGGAGAACAAGTCAAATTAGCACAAGGTAAACCAGTTTTTGTAGAAGGCAAACCTGAAAATCATCTTAAAGTGACAGTTGAGCAGTTAGAAGCTGTGTATTCTCCAAAAACAAAAGCGATCATTATCAATTCACCTTCTAATCCGACAGGGATGATCTATACCAAAGAGGAATTGCAGGCGATCGGCGAATGGGCGGTAGCTAAAGATATTCTGATCGTAGCCGATGATATTTATGGAAACCTTGTCTATAACGGCAATCACTTCACTCCCATCACAACGATCTCAGAAGCGATTCGTAAACAAACGATCATCGTAAACGGTGTGTCAAAAACTTATTCAATGACCGGTTGGCGGATCGGTTTTGCAGTAGGAGATGAAGAAATCATTCAAGCCATGATCGACATCGCTTCACAATCTACCAGCAATCCGACTGCCGCCAGCCAATATGCAGCTGTAGAAGCTTTGGTAGGGCCGCAAGATTCTGCTGAGAAAATGCGTCAAGCATTTGAAGAACGCTTGAATAAATTGTATCCATTGGTAGCCGCTATCCCAGGAGTAGAATTGAGCAAACCGCAAGGAGCTTTTTATCTATTTCCGAATGTAAAAGGAACGATGGATCTATGCGGTTATTCTGATATCAATGATTTCGTAGAAGCGCTTTTGGAAGAAGCCGGTGTGGCATTGGTCACTGGTGCCGGATTTGGCGCACCGGAACATTTGCGGATCAGTTATGCAGCGGATTGGGAAACGTTAGAAAAAGCTGTAGCAAGAATTCATTCTTTTGTTGAAAATAAACAAAGAAAGTAATAGAATTTTTGTGAGTCTATAAAATTAGAATGGAGAGACATTAGTGGAACAAATTCAAATTATCGATGCAAAAAACCATGTGGGCGAAACAGTCAAGATCGGCGCATGGGTAGCGAACAAACGCTCTAGCGGGAAGATCGCTTTTTTACAACTTCGTGACGGTACTGCTTATTTCCAAGGTGTTGTCGTAAAAAGCGAAGTAGCTGAAGAAATTTTTCAAGCTGCCAAAAATCTTAATCAAGAAACTGCCGTTTGGATTACTGGTGAGATTCGTGAAGACAGTCGTTCTAAATTCGGTTACGAGATCGGTGTGACTGACATTGAAGTTGTGGGAGAAAGTCACGAGTATCCTATTACACCAAAAGAACACGGAACAGACTTTTTGATGGACCATCGTCATTTATGGTTGCGTTCTTCTCGTCAACACGCGATTATGCAGATCCGTAATGAGATCATCCGTGCCAGCTATGAATTCTTCAACAACGAAGGATTCATCAAAATCGATCCGCCGATTTTAACAGGTTCAGCTCCTGAAGGTACAACCGATCTTTTTGAAACAAATTATTTTGATCAAAAAGCATATTTATCTCAATCAGGTCAGCTATATATGGAAGCATCAGCGATGGCTTTTGGCAAAGTATTTTCTTTTGGTCCAACTTTCCGTGCTGAAAAATCTAAAACTCGCCGTCATTTGATCGAATTTTGGATGATCGAACCGGAAATGGCGTTCATGCACCAAGAAGAAAGCTTGGAAATCCAAGAACGTTACGTAGCATATCTTGTACAAAATGTATTGGATCATTGTGATTATGCATTGCACGTTTTAGGTCGTGATCGTGAAGTCCTTGAAAAATATACGAAACTGCCTTATCCAAGAATCTCTTATGATGACGCAGTAGAATTATTGAAGAAAAACGGTTTTGACGACATCGAGTGGGGAGACGATTTCGGTTCACCACATGAAACCTTTATCGCTAACTCCTTTGATCAGCCTGTTTTTATTCTGAACTATCCGAAAGCAATCAAACCATTCTATATGAAACCACACCCAACTCGGGAAGATCTTGTGATCTGTGCGGATATGATCGCTCCAGAAGGTTACGGTGAGATCATCGGCGGTTCTGAACGGGCAACTGATTATGAATATCTATTAGAAGAAATCCGCAAACATGGATTGGATGAAAAAGAATACTCTTGGTACCTTGATTTGCGTCAATATGGTTCCGTACCTCATGCTGGATTTGGCTTAGGATTAGAGCGGACGGTTACTTGGCTTTCAGGTATCGAACACGTCCGGGAAGCTATTCCATTCCCACGTTTGTTGAACCGTATTTATCCATAAAAAGGTTTAAAAATAAATAATTAACCGAATGTTGGAAAGTGAAACTGCAGTTTTGCAGGACTGTCGTCGTCAGAACTGGCGACAGTCTTCATCAACCGACATTCGGTTTTTTGTCGTTGCCAGGATAGAAAAACACCGATTCTAACAATTGATTTTTGGGATTTTCTTTTCATTTTTTTTACTTAAAATGGTCTACATTATATTTTTGTTCTTTTAGTGTTTAATTCAGCACTTTTGTTTTTAAAAGTTCAATTGGTATGGTACTATTGGTTTAGGTAGTAAGGAAAGGGGTTTTTCATTTGATTACAAAAACAGAGATCGAAATCGGTAAAAAGTATGAAGTAAAACCATCTGAATTCCAACGCTCATTTGTCGGTGTTGCTAAAAAGGTCACAGATAAAGGAATCCTTTTTGAGGTGGAATATTGTGATATTTGTGACCGGGACAAAGCCCACAACACAGTAGTCGCAGATTGCACGGATGTGAAACAATCAGTCGGTGAAAAGTATTTTTTCAGCTAAAAAAGCCAACCTAAATCATAGATAAGCAAAGCCTGTTCTATCAGAGGTCATTCTCTGCAGAACAGGTTTTTTCCATTTAATAAAAATAATAGGTGAACAGTCCTTACCGCTATTTCCAGAAACAAATATGACAGTTTCTTTACAATTGTTTTCTTTTAGCGGTGTTTCAGGTAAAATAAGAAACAGCACAAGGGAGGTTTTCAATGAAAAATGTCCTATTAACTGGCATGAAATCTTTTTATCTTTTTTTAGTTGAACAACGCAGCAAACTCCCAGCTGAAAAAAATGATAAAATTATTTTTCTGCTTAGCTTTCCATCGACGAGCCGCTGGGTTTTGTCGGAATTATATAAAAAATACGGGTCGCGTTTAGTGGTCTGTTATACTGAGAACAGTCGCGAATTAGCAGCAAATTATCAGAAAAAAGGCTGCTTGATTTATGGGATAGATTCGTTTCGTGAATTGTTGTCAAGCATTCCTTTGATGAAAGGCGCTTCAACGATCCTTTGTGATAATTATTTTGCCTTTTTAGGGGGGACGATGTTTGAGTCTTCTACTAAAGTCATCCAGATCTGGCATGCAGGCGGAGCCGTCAAAACATTCGGTTTAGAAGCCAATTACGCGAAAAACAGTACCAAAAAGGATCAGGATCGCTATCAGCAGGTTTATGATCGATTGACTCATTATGTGGTAGCGTCAGATCAAATGACGACAATCTTCAAAAAGAGTTATCACGTGACGAATGCGGAATTTTTGCCGTTTGGGTATCTTCCGGCAGATCGATATTTTGATGAAGCTTGGCTGAAACAGGCAAAACAGAAGTTCCAAGAGCGTTTTGGAAATAAGAAAAGCCTCCTATATGTCCCTACTTATCGAGAGAATGAGAATGAAAATCCTATCGATTTTTCAAGATTAGCTGCTGTACTGGGAGATGAGTGGCAGCTGTTTGCCAAAGCACATCCCCATGATCCTGCTTTACAGCAAAAATTTGAAAAGCATCCGGCAGTCATCACTGATTTTAAAGGCCTTACTTTGCAAGAGATGCTGCCTTCGATCGATTGTCTGATTACCGATTATTCTTCAGTACCATTTGAATATACGTTAGCCAACAAAGAAGGAAAACTGCTCTTTTTCTGTTATGATCTTGAAGAGTATCAGAAGACGGTGGGGATACAAGATGGCTTTTTTGATGCCTTGCCTGAAGCGTTAGCTGTGACGCTTGATGAGCTTTTGGAAAAAGCAGCAAATATGCAAGCAGTGGATCTTGATCGATTCGATCAGACTTGGAATCAGTACAACAAAGGGAATGCAATGAAACAATTAATGAATTGGATGGAAGAAAATGAAGCATGAATGGATCATGGGGATACCCGTGGATCAATTGACGTATGAAGATATATTAGAAGATGTGCCCCGTTATCTGGATTCATCAAAGAAAATGTCTGCCATCAGTGTCAATCCGCAAATCGCGACGCAGTCGAAAGATTTTCCAGAAGTCGTCGAATTTATCAAATCAAGTACCCACCGCATCCCAGACGGTATCGGGATCGTACTTGTATCAAAGTTGACAGGCGGCAAAATCAAAGAACGGGTAGCCGGATTTGAATTGATGCAAAAATTTTTGGAATACGCTAATGAAAACAGCCGCAGCGCTTTTTTTTATGGCGCTAAGCCGGAAGTCTTGCAAGACGCCATGGCTAATCTGCAACAGCAGTATCCTGCTATGAAGATTGCGGGAGCTATCGATGGTTATACCGCACTTTCTGAAGATGAGGTGGTGGATCAGATCAATCAAGCATCACCTGATTTTTTATTTGTTGCATTGGGATTTCCTAGACAAGAACAGTGGTTGGCGCGTAATATAAAACGAGTGGACGCTACGATTTTTCAAGATGTCGGCGGCAGCTTCGATGTATTAAGCGGTCATGTCAAACGAGCACCACAATTTTATTTGGATCACCATTTAGAATGGCTTTATCGTTCATTGAGCAACCCAGCTCGGATCGGCCGGATCTTTCAATTGCCGGTCTTTGTGATAAAAAGTTTGTGGTGGAAGATGAGGAATAAATAATGAAGAAAATGATCAGTTATCTTTTTCGAATGCTTTTTAACTTTAGTGCAACTGTCTTTCCGGTAAAAGCAAAGACAGTTGTTTTTGAATCTTTTAATGGGAAAAAACCTTCTGATAGTCCTTATGCTATCTATCTGGCATTGGAAAAATCTCAATCAGATTTTGCGTGTGTATGGGGTGTCAAAAAGAAGTTTCTTCAAGAAGCACGACATGAGTTTCCCGATATCCAATTTGTTTCCCGATTTTCTTTACAATGGCTGCTGCTGATGACAAGAGCCAATTATTGGGTCTTCAATTCCCGTATGCCGATCTGGCTGAAAAAGAATAAGAAAACTATTTATATCCAAACATGGCATGGCACGCCACTAAAAAAACTGGGGATGGATATCGAAAATGTATCGATACCCGGAACGAATACTGCTGTATATAAGCAAGAGTTCGTTGAAGAAGCGAAACGTTGGGACTATCTGGTTGCACCTAACCAATTTTCCAAAGAGATTTTTCAGCGGGCTTTTCAGTTTCAGAATCATTTTTTAGATATCGGCTATCCCAGAAACGATGTGTTGGTGCAGCATAAAGATGATCCTTCCTATATCGATAATTTAAAGAAACAAATTATAGGAAAAGATACCGGACGTGTCATATTGTATGCTCCTACGTGGCGGGATGACTATTTTATCAGTAAAGGCAATTATCGATTCTATATGCCTTTTGATCTGAAAAAAATCACACAGCTTTTAGCAAAAGAAGATACATTAATCATTCGTCCACATTACTTAGTAGGGGATTCGATCTCTGTACAAGGATATGAAGAAAACATCCGCATCTGTATAGATGAAGATATCAATGATTTATATCTGATCAGTGATTTATTGATTACGGATTATTCCTCGGTGATGTTCGATTACGCGATCCTCAAACGTCCAATGCTTTTTTACGCATATGATTACGAGCACTATAAAGAAAATCTGCGGGGATTTTATTTTGATTACGCGGAAGTGCCCGGACCAATCGTGACCGATGAAAAACAATTTTACGAAAAATTACAATCGTTTTTAGAATCTGACGCTTTCAAAGGGTATCAAAAGAAATACAATGACTTTTATCAACGTTTCTGCCAGTGGGAAGATGGACATGCCGCTGAAAAAGTTGCATTCAAATTGGCAGAATAATCAAGGAGTATGACATGGGAGTAAAAAACTTTTTAGCGGTAACGGCAAAAAATATGCTGCAACCTTTTCTTTCAGAAAATGCCGCTATACGTAATTACTATGCAAAAAATTATCAACGCAAAATCAAAAAGAATACGATTTTATATGAAGTACGGGATGGACAATCCATCGTTGATTCACCTTATGCGATTTTTCAATATTTGATCAATAAAGACGAATTTCAAGATTTTCATCATATCTGGGTCGTTACAGATTTGAATTACCCATTGATCCAAACGATCCAGAAACAATATCCTGATAAAGTGGAATTTGTTGTAAGAAATTCCAAAAAGTATTTGAACTGGTTGTTGACAGCGGAATACCTGATCAATAATGCGACTTTTCAATCTTTCTTTTCTAAAAAAGAAGGGCAGGTATACATCAACACGTGGCATGGAACGCCTTTGAAATACATGGGTTTTGATATTCCCGGTGACCCGTCACATTCGCAAAATGTATTGCGGAATTTTCTGATGACAGACTTTATGCTTTCTCCAAATCCTCATACGACAAAAATCTTTTCTGAAAGTTATCGCTTAAACGGAATCTATAGCGGTACGATTTTAGAGGGAGGCTATCCTCGGATCGATAATACATTCAATAGCCCTGCTGATTCAGTCTATGAAAAATTAATTTCTGTAGGTCTGGAAATCGATCCTGCGTTGCCGACGATCTTATATACACCTACCTGGAAGGGCAGTTCAATCGTTAATCCTTTGAACGATCAGCAGCAAATCGTCCAAGAGTCCTTGATCTTAAAGGAAACGTTCAAAGACCAGTATAATTTCTTGATCAAAGTCCATCCGTATATCTATGAAAGTATGCGAGAAATACCAAAGATTGCTTCGATTTTAGTTCCTGATTCTTTTGATCCCAATGAAGTATTGGCAGCTGTTGATCTTTTAGTGACAGATTATTCCAGCATTTTCTTTGATTTTTTAGTTACCGATCGCCCAATCGTTTTTTACGCGTGGGATCGAGATCTTTATGATGCTGATCGCGGGATGTATTTTAGCGAATCGGAACTGCCAGGACCAATTACCGAAAACATCCATGAATTGATCGAGGCGATAAGAAATATTAATGCAGAATCGGAAAAATATCAGCCTGTTTATCAAAAGATGAAAGAACAAATCTGTTCTTACGATGATGGAAACACTACAGCCCGATATGTCGCACGGATCTTCTTTGGAAAAAAATCACAGATGATAACAGAACATCACCTCTCATCTGACAAAGAAAAATTGCTGATCTATCCTGGGAGAATGAAAAACAATGGTATTACTACCAGCTTTATTAACTTGACCAATAACTTGGATTATCAAAATTATGATGTCTCACTGTTGTTGGCACGCCCGGTTTCTGATGAGGAATTCCAAAATTTGGCTAAAGTAAATCCCAATGTACGTTTTCTATTCCGTCCGGGAGCGCCTATCTATACCAGAAGTGAAGTATTCCGCAACAGCTGGATCCAAGAATTTACTTTGAAAAAAGCGTTGCGGCGATTCTATCCAGAAAAAGCCTATCAGAGAGAGGCACGTCGAATAATCGGCGGTGCAGCTTTTGATGCAGCCATTGATTTTAGCGGCTACAGCTTTTATTGGGGCAAACTGATCAGCGCGATGGAGGCTAGAAAAAAAGTCGTCTTTCAGCATAATGATCTGTTCACTGATTCGCAAAAAGTGATCAACGGGAAAAGGCCTCATGAAAAAAGTTTACCAGCTTTATTTTCTATTTATTATCGCTTTGATCGTATTCTGAGTGTCTCTAAAGAAACGATGCTGGTCAACAAAGAGCATCTGGCACAATATGTTACTCCAGAACAGATGGGCTATACCACGAATACTATTGATTTGGACAAGGTTTTAGGAAAAACACACAAAGAGACACAAGTAGAACAGATATCTTTGGACAATCAGCGCTATCTAGCCAATGTTCGACAAACTGGCAATTATCAGATCGCAAAAAATCTTCAGTCTGTATGCTCCAGAAATTTTGAGGAACGGCTGATCACTGCTGAAAGCTTGATCTATGTACTGGCGCAGTTTGATGATCCAATTACACACAACTCTTATTCAAAGATTACTATCAATAGTGTCTATGCCGGTTGGTTGGCAACTGACTTATTGATCCCTCAAAAGGTCATGGAGGCGAAAGTAACAGATCTTTGCCAAATAGCAACAGTCACTAAAACAAAGGGCGGGTATATTTATCAAGATGTCCATCATTTGGAAAATATCGTTTCACCTTTAGAGTATCTGGAAAGAACCTATGCCTTTTTATCGAAAAAAATCGTTTCAGACACTGGCATCTTTTATTTCATTGAAAATCAAAACGGCCCTTTAGGATGGGTGATGGAGAAATATATTGCAAATATCCATGATCTCCGTGGGATTTCCGTCGCTAAACAATTATTCTATCGAAGAAATCGGTCTGAATTAGGAATCACTGATTCTTATCAATTGGTTGAAAAAAGCGGTAAACTGATAGATATACCAACTGCTGCTTGGACCGAACCGCCAAAAACTACATTTAGTGAAAAGATACAACTAGATTTTAGCGCTTTTCTTGGTCAAAGAGCGATGATCAGCAAAGAAGCGACTGCCGCAGATAAACGGTATGTATTTGCCGATTTTTCTGGCGCCAACGCATGGGTAGAAGCAGCGTCATTTAGTGATATCGAGGATGTAGTATCAACGGATGAACCGGTACGTTCTGACAATGATGATCTGTTTACTGATATTTTTGGGAAAGAAATCGCGCCGATCGATACTGCTTATTATAATATCGTTACGATGGGACGACTTTCTCCGGAAAAAAATCAAGAGGCTCTGATCCGTGGGTTTGCTGAAGTATCTGAGAACAACCCTGATATTCGTCTGTATATCTTAGGAGATGGGGATCTGAAAAATGATCTGCTGCAAGTCATTTATGAGTTGGAGATGCAAGACAAGATCTTCCTGCTTGGACATAAAGAGGAACCTTTCAAGATCATGAGGCAATGTGACCTGTTCATATTATCTTCTGTGTATGAAGGACAGCCGATGGTTCTTTTAGAGGCATTGACTCTAGGGATGCCAGTCATTGCGACAGATATCCCAGCAAACCAATCTGTTCTAGGAAAGCAGTATGGAAATTACATCCATGGAACGGACGCTGGATCTATCGCGAGAGATCTGGAAAAATATTTGAAGGAAAAACCAGCAACGAAAGCTTTTGATCCCATAGCATATAATCGAAAAGCAATCGCGATGTTTGACGAGGAAATGAAACGATGAAAAAACAGACACGAAATTCGACCTTTGAACTGTTGCGAATCATCAGTATGTTTTTGATCGTTCTGCATCATAGTGTTGTTCATACTGATTGGCCCAATACGACCAGCTTTTTGTCAAATCAATATGTTGTGCAATTTTTAAGTGTGGGAGGAAAATTAGGCAGTAATCTGTTCATTATGATCACTGCCTGGTTTTTGATTGATAAATCATTCAGTTGGAAACGGATCAAGAAGACATGGCTAACGATCGCTTGTTATACGATAGGAATCACGGTCATCATGCTGCTGTTTGGTGATTTAAAGTTAGATTTGAAAATCATTGTTGAAGCGGTTCTTCCCGTGTTGACGTATCGTTACTGGTTTGCGACTAATTATTTGATCTTATTAGCACTGGCGCCTTTTTTGTCACAAGCGGTCCAAAAAATGTCTTATAAAGATCTTCGAAATCTATTGCTGGTATTGTTTGGTATTTTTTGCGGCGCAAAGACTTTGATGAATATTCAATTCGGCAGTAATGTGATTTGGTTTGTCTTTTTATATTTAACAGTTGGATTTTTTAAAAAATATAAAGAGGAGATCCTGCCTGCTAAAAACTGCTTTCTTTTGTTCTTCAGCGGGTTAACATTGTTATATGGCAGCATTCTAACAATGAATTTGATCAAAGGTATCTATCCGGAAATCAAGACTGTTTCAACATATCTTGCCGCTCAAGATTCTGTTTTGATTTTCGTTATGTCGATTTCTCTGTTTTTGTTCTTTGCTCAAATGAAGCCTTTTACCAATAAAGGAATCAATTATCTGGCTGGAACGATGTTTGGTGTTTATTTATTTCATGATAATAAAATGATTCGACCACTTATTTGGGATCATTGGAGCAGTTTGGCAGAAAATTACAATAGCCAAACATTGGTTTTACAAATATTTGCTGTAGTGTTTATCGTGTTTGCGGTATCGATTATTATAGAGATTCTTCGCCAAACGCTTTTTACATTAGGAAAGAAAACAAAACAGCTGATAAAATAATGATTCTAATTACAATGTAAACATAAGAAGAAAACCATACCCGACTGGAAGTTGTTTCAACTGACAGCCGGGTATGGTTTTATGTTTTTCTAAATCTATTCAAAAATTTATCGGCTTCAATCAGATCGCTAACGCAAAGTTTCGAAGTTTGTAGGACCGTTCAAATTTATTGGCATCGATCCAATAGATACCGCGATAAGGATCAACGATATGGTATTGACCACCTTTACCGTTATTGAAATAGCGATAGCCGTCTACAGTAACAACATGTTGATTCAACAATCCGTTTCCGCTGAAATTAGGGAAGTAATGCCAGTTGGCCGCTTTGAAATCTTGCTTGATAGGATCATAGGAAGTCACATAAGCTGCAACTGTATTTCCAGATGCGATTTCTTTACGTATCGCGGCTGGCGAAGCCCCAGAGATATTTCGTACACTGCTAGAGTATTTTTTAACAAACGTCGTCAGCGGCACTGGGAAAATCATCTGATGAACAGGCGGATTATAATCTTTTGGATATTTAAAAGGACTTCCAGCGTAGCCTAAGTTAGGATTAACACTGGTTTTGGGTGTTAATTCCATAAAACGTCTAAGAGTAACATTTGTCGCTTTTCCTTTATAGCGCAGGGATTGATAAGTTGCGGCTAAAACACATCCCATCGGCGCACCAACAGACATTTGCATGTAGTTTGGCGCATTGTGATTGAAATATTCATTGCTGCTTGTGCTGGTGACATATTTTTTATTGGCTGTTAGATAACCATAAGGCGTTTTGATTCTCGGAATACCGGTAGCTGTTAATTCAATTCCGGACACTGCTACGATCGATCCTGTACGCAATTTATTCCGCTTAGTTGAAGAACTGAATGTCAATGAACTGTAATAGTAATCATTGACTTTTAATTTGATTTGTTTTGGTGCAGAAGTATAGTAATTCTTGCTGTCTAAAGTAAATTTTTCAACGATCGACTTATTTGTAGTCAAATATCCTTTGGCAGTTTTAAAACGAGGATATCCTGAAGAAGTGTATGTGATGCCAGTGATCTTGATGACATTTCCTTTTTTCAGCTGAGTTTTTCTCTGATTACTTTTTAAATCTGCAGTCTGATACGTATAATCAGTTTTTTTCATTTTTACGTAACCGACATTACTTGTATAGTAATTGCTATAGTTATTCACTAATTTTTGAACGATGGATTTATTGGCAGTCAGATATCCGCCGGAGACCATCAATCGTGGGTAACCGGCATTGGAGTAACGAATACCTTGTATTTTTACAATACTGCCGGAAGCGTATGTTTTTGTCGTTTTGGTACTATCGGAAAATTCGACGGATTTATACACTACATCTTTTTTCTTTAAGACGACTTGACCGGGATTAGTGGAATAGTATTGATCGATTTTTGAAGTAGGTTCAACGACGATCGATTTATTGGCGGTTAAATACCCGCGGCTTGTTTTGAATCTAGGAACGCCTGTTGATGAAAACGCTAGTCCAGTGATCGCCACCGTGTCACCAGCATTGATCGTGATATTTGTCTTGGTTCCTTCATTGAATGCTGTACTGGTATAGAGGATGTCTTTTTTCTTGAGAGCGACCTTTTTTACCGGTTTTGTGTAATAATTGCTGTAATTATCAACGACCTTTTGGACGATAGAACGATTGGCTGATAGAAATCCGCCATTGACGACAAGTCGAGGATAACCGGAAGAGGAATATTGGATCCCGTTGACCTTGACTACATCACCTGTTTTTACCGTTTTAGATGTTTTATTATTAAAATCCGCGTCACTGTAAATAACATCATTTTTTAGAAGAACCACCTGATTTGGTTTTTCTGTGTAGTAGTTGTCGATAGTCGCCGGCACTTGAACAGCGATACTCTTATCAGCTGTAATAAAACCTTTGTCTGTTTTGAAAAAGATTTGCCCATCTGAGGAGAAGTCGATCGATGTGGGTTTCAAAATAGTTCCGGTACTTAAAGTCACTGCACTGCTAAAAGGACGGATACTCGAGTATGCGGATGTAGCTTGGGAGAGCCGAACTGCAGAAACTGGAGTGGAATAAAAAGAAGAAATATTCCCTTGAAGAGCCACAACAGTTTCTTTTGCGGCCGTTAAGTATAATCCGCTTTCAGTTTTAAGGACCGGAATACCTTCAATCATTTCCAATGAACTGATTTTAACGATAGAACCAATGGATAATGGTTCTGCAATTGTGGCTTCTGCAAGGTCTGCTGAATGATTCAGATAAGTTTCTTTGATAATACCAACTTGTTTTGGAACGGAGGAAAGATAGTTTTCTAAATTTTTTTCTGCAGTGGTGGTTGTTGTACTAGGATTTTTCTCAATGATTTTTGATGAACTGGTGGTTGTCTCCGATGTTTCAGAACTTTGTGTATTTTCTGGAGCAGTACTGGATGATGCGGTACTGGAATCGATTGTTTGATTTGAATCAATTGCTTCAGACTGAGAACTTTCTTCGGTTTGCTCTTCCGATGAATCGGAACTTTCTGTTACGGTTTGCTGGATGTTTGTATCGGTTGTATCTGTGCTATTTGTCGCTGCATAAACGGGCATGCCAATCGGAAAGACAGGTAATAATAGCAAAAGACAACTGATGAGTGATGCCGCTTTCTTTTTTCTTTTCATTAAAAAGACTCCCTTCTTACTATAATCTATTATAGCATGAGTATAAATTTTACAACCAATCTCATACAATAATTTTTAAGGCATAGTCCTGAAAAACAGCATCTTAAATCTTTTTTTGTAAATTAACATGTATCTAAAAGTATGATACAATGACGATTGAACTGTATAAATAATACTAAAATATTTAAGAATGTGAGACGTGAGTGTTTAGATGGAAAAGCAATTAGTGACTAAGGTCAATCAGTTTTTTATGACACCTTTAAAAGAATACATACATAAAAAGAGAGTGCGGCAGAATTCTTTGTACTTTCACTATGTTAAAACTAAAAGTGTAGTAGAGAATTCTTTTTTATTTGAATCCTACCATGCTGTAAATTTGACAGGAAATGTGTATGCAATATTTAAAGAGTTGATACGGCAAAACCATTCTGGGAAGTTCTATTGGGTAACAGTGGATGTAAACGATCCGATGATTCCTTTTATTAAGAAGATGCATAAGGATACGAAATTTGTAAAATATGAAAGCAGAGAATATTACAAACTGTTAGCAAGTTGTAAGTTTTTGATTAATGATACTTCGTTTATGCCGTATTTCGTAAAAAAAGCCGGTCAAATTTATATTAATACATGGCATGGAACACCCTTAAAGACTTTGGGATTAGATATTAAAAATGCAAGTTTATCGGCTCATAAAAACATTCAGAGAAATCTTTTACACACTGACTTATTATTAATGCCAAATACATTTACAGCTGAAAAACTGTTGGAGAGTCACCAACTAGACGGTATTTATAAAGGAGATATTTCAGTAACCGGTAACGCGCGAGTAGACGCTATTTTTGGCGATGATACTGTTTTTAGAGAAAAATATAATCTACCAAAAAATAAAAAGATAATTCTTTTTGCTCCTACTTGGAAAAAAGATTTAAATGAAACAACTGATGAGGATATTCAGTTATTAGTCGATCAAGTAGAAACCATACAAAAAAGTATAGGTGATGGATATAAAGTATTTTTAAAAGCTCATTATTTTATTTATGATAAATTTGTTGAGCTGGGTTATGGTGATAGAATCATACCAAATTGGGTCGACACTAATGAATTACTTTCTTGTGTAGATAAACTTATAACTGATTATTCAAGTATCTTTTTTGATTTTTTACCATTAAAACGGCCGATTTATTTTTATATTCCAGATAAAGATTCCTACGATCGAACACGCGGTTTCTATCTTCCAATCAATGAGATACCAGGCTTTTTAAGTGAAAGTCTAGATGAAATTATAGAGAAGTTACAAATGGATAACGATGAATACTTATTGGAGCATAAAGATAAGATCGATAACTTTTTGAATTCCTTCTGTTATCTAGATGATGGACAAGCTGCTAAACGAAGTGTTGAAGCAATTCTAGAAAAAGGAAACGAAAGAAAAGAAAAGACTAGTAATTCTGACAAAAAAATCATCCTAGCGTATGGCGGCGGTTTTTATAATAACGGGATTACTAATTCATTGATCAATTTAAGTACATTTATTGATTATGAGAAGTATGAATTGATTATTCTAGAGTCTGATAGAATGAGTAATGAAAAAGAGAATAATCTAAAAAAATTAGATCCACGATGTAAAGTTATCTATCGGTTTTCGTATTCTTTCAGAACTCTGCGCGACACTTATAATCAAAATATGTTTTACCGACAAGGCTATGATTCTAAATTTATTAACCTAAAAAAATTAAAAGAGCAGTTTGTCTTTGAGTTTAAACGGGTTATGGGGAATATCACTCCTGATATAGTCATTGACTTTGGTGGTTATAATAAAACTTTTACTTCATTATTGGCATTTTCAGATTCTCCTAAAAAAATAATGTTTTTGCATAATATAATGCTTGAAGAATTTAATAAACAAGTAAAAGGCAAGTATAAGCATAGATGGAATTTAAAAATAATTTTTAGCACGTATAGATTATTTGACAAAATAATTTCTGTTTCAGAAAGTGCTTGTGAACAAAATAGGCATGATCTAAAACGTTTTGTATCAGATGATTCAAAATTTGATTATATAAATAATTTAATTAACGGAAAAGAAATATTAGAGAAAAAAGATGTTTATAAAAAAATAAATGATGGGAAGATGATCTTATCAAGCATTGATAACACGTATCGTGTGCCGTTCGAAGAAAAAGTCAATCTTTTTGGAATACAAACAATCAGTGCACTTGTACCTCCAAATCCTAGTAACATTAATTTTATAAACGTTGCACGTCTATCTCCAGAAAAAAATCAGAAAACATTGATAAAAGCATTTGCTCGATTATATAAGGAAAACAAAAATGTCAGACTAATGCTTGTAGGTGACGGTCCATTATTAAACGAAATAACTTCTCTTATACTTGAATATGGTTTAACAGATGTTGTTACATTGTATGGCTTTGTTGATAATCCTATTCCTATTGTAAATATGGCTGATTGCTTTGTTTTTTCTTCTAATTATGAAGGACAAGGTATTGCTCTTATAGAAGGTATGATTCTTGGAAAACACGTCATTGGAACAAACGTATCAGGGATAAAAAGCGTTTTGAAAGATCATCCTGATTCACTTGTTGAAAATAGCGTAGATGGATTATACGAAGGAATGAAAAACTTTATAGATGGAAAACTTCCTGCTTCCTCATTTGATTATGTGCAATATAATAAGGAAACGATGCAAAAATTTTACAGTATCGTTTGCGAAGGGTAAAATTATAGTAAGCAGTCAATACTAAGAAATATTGACTGCTTATTTTAATTAATGGTGTTTAGTTATCTGATTAGCTTAATTATGAAAAGGAGTCTAAAATGAAAAAAAAGTGTTTCGGTTTCATTCTAGTTGCGATGTTTCTGTGTAGCCCCAAAGCATTTGCTGAGGGAATAGGAGACAGTGGTTCTGACGAAAGTACATATCCCGCTAGTGAAAAAATTAGTCAAGCAACAGTAAGTAATTCAACTGCAATTGAAAGCAGCACATCAGCCAATGAAAGCAGTACTCTAAATGATGAAAGCAGTTCAACGGAGTCGAGTGTTGAAACCAAAGAATCGGTAGAATCGTCTACGCAAAGCACAGAAAAACAAAATGAAACTTCATCATCCCAGAAAAGTTATGAACTTTCTTTAAATGCTTTTCCATCAGATGAAGGACGTTCGGATCTGTATGAAGTAGTCAAACCGCCTGTTCAAAGAACCGCACGGACGGCTGTGTTATCGATTCCAGATATACCTCATGACTCGACGAATACACCTACAAAGGATTTCATTGATATATCTTCTCACAATGGAATAATCAGTGTAGCAAATTTTCGAATGATGAAAAACTTCGGAGTAAAAGCAGTTGTAGTGAAATTGACAGAATACACGACGTATAGAAACGAATATGCAAAAGTTCAAATAGCAAATGCGCAAGCCGCTGGATTATTGGTACATGCGTATCACTATAGTTGGTTTACATCAACTGCCGAAGCAATCAAAGAAGCGGATTATTTTGCGAAATTTGCTGCGGAATTGAAGCTTCCCAAATCTACTGTTATGGTCAACGATATTGAAGAACCAAAAATAAAAGATAATAAAAATCATACGCAGAATTCCCAGGCATTTGCCAATCGTTTAAACCAACTGGGGTATTCGAACGTTCAGCATTATATTGGACTTAATTGGATCAATGAAGGACGGATCAATGCAAAAACATTAGGTGAAAAAAACGTTTGGATCGCAGCATATCCATATAACCCAACAAAAACTCAGCTTTACACAGCCTATGGAGCATGGCAATGGACATCGCGTGTTTTTTATCCAGGGATAGCCAGTACATTTGACATGTCATCTGATTATGCCAAAAAATTTACTACTCAACCACAAACGGCGACATATTATCAAACGAACCCAGGATATGTCACTATGAAAAAAGATGATTATATTTATTTAAGTACTGATTTTTCAACAAAAAATAGAGGTAGGAAAATTTCTAAAACGGATGTCTTTAAAGTTGAAGGAATCGAGCGAACAAGTGGCGGAACACCGAGGTTAAAAATTTCCGAGGGATACTTGACTGCAAATACAGCCTACGTTAATAAAATAACGTCTAAATATCAAAATTATCTCTATAAAGGAACCTCTACAGGCTATATATATCTAAAGAAGGCTGATTACTCCTACACTTCGACTGACTTTAAAACGACGAAGACTCGTTATGCTGGAGGAACGCCTCTTAAAATCACGGGATTGGCTTATTCGGCGGACGGCTATCCGCGGTTCAAACTTTCTGATGGAAGCTACATTTCGACTAATAAAAATATCGTCGGCGTATTGACAGCTAATTACAATACCTACTATCTTACAAATCCTTCTTTTGTTTGTTTGAAGAAAGATGACTACTATTATAAAGATCTTTCATTTAAAGAACGTGGGACAGCTGTAAAGAAAGGAACCGTTGTGAAAGTTACAGGAATCGAATACACAGCTTCTTCTGGTGTTCCGCGTCTAGTAACTTCTAAAGGTTATCTGACCGCTAACAAAAATTATGTAGCAAAAATTACCTCTAAATATGCAAATTATTATACAAATGTTAAAAAAGTAAAATTCTTAAAAGATGATTATTATTACACATCTACTAACTTTGTAAGTCAAAATCGCTCAACAAAAATTAAAAAAGGCCAAGTCGTTACAGTGACAGGAACTGACTTTGATGCAAATGGATATCCTAGATTAAAAACTGCAAATGGTTATATAACGGCAAATAAAGCTTATGTAAGAGAACAATAACAACTTAAAGAATGAAAACAAGTTTAATCTTTTTTAAACTTGTTCCCCTCCTCCAAACTTTCGTGTATAATAGTACGAGTTAGTAGCACGAAAGTAAGGAGGAGTTGTTTTGTCTAAGCAACATCCAGAAGAGGAAACATTTAAGGAAAAAATAATGAACTCTCTGAATAATCCAGATCCTAGAATCGCTGCAGAACCTCTAGATAACTCCGAAAAGGAAAATATTATGTCGAAAAATACAAATCAGAGCGATCAAACTGAATCAGTAGGTTCGCGAAGAAGTTCAAAATCAGCAAGCTCAAAAAAAGAGCCGAAAGTGTCAAAAACTGCAAAAAAAGAAGAATCATTGAATGATCCTACCGATGTGAAAAAGCGTAAGGCTATGAAAAATCGGGAAGATCGGATCGTTAACAAAATTGTAACCGTTGTTGTGATCTCGTTACTGCTTATTGGCGGTATTCTCGGATTTTCTGCCTATCGGTATGTATCTTCCAGCTTAAAACCATTGGATCCTGATAGTTCGAAACAGGTCGAAGTAGAGATTCCAAGCGGGTCATCTAACAAGCGGATCGGCGAGATTCTGGAAGATAACAAAGTGATCAAGAGCGGAATGGTCTTCAATTATTTTACGAAATTCAATAATCTTACTGGGTTCCAAGCCGGAAATTATCACTTTTCCCCGGATATGACGTTAGATGAAATCAGTAAAACATTGCAACAAGGCGGAATCGGTTCTGCCGGTGTCGATGCGAAGCTGACGATTCCTGAAGGTTTTGACATTGATCAAATCGGCGATGCTATTGCAAAATCAACAAAGATCAAAAAATCCGAGTTCATCGATTTGATGGAAGATCAGTCATTCTTTGATGAATTGCATAAGCAGTATCCAGAATTGCTGGATAGCGCTGCTAAGGCAGAAAACGTTCGCTATCGCTTAGAAGGGTACCTTTTCCCAGCAACCTATGACTACTTTAAAGGAACCTCATTAAAAGAGATCGTGACACAGATGGTAGATAAAACCAATAGTGTGATGACGCCATACTTTGAAGAAATCAAGCAAAAAAATATGAGTGTGCAAGAAGTACTGACATTGGCTTCTTTAGTAGAAAAAGAAGGAGTCAAAGAAGACGACCGCAAAAACATCGCTCAAGTCTTCTTTAATCGCTTAGATGCCGGTATGCCGCTGCAATCGGATATTTCGATCTTATATGCTCTGGGTGAGCATAAAGAAGTAGTGTCCATTAAAGAAACGCAAGTCGATTCTCCGTATAATCTATATACAAACAGCGGGTATGGACCTGGACCATTCAACAGTCCTAGTGAAGCGTCTATCGAAGCTGTGATGGAACCTAAGTCCAATAATTATTATTATTTCGTAGCGGACATCAAAACCGGTGAAGTTTATTTTGCGCAGACTTACGAAGAGCACATGGTATTAGTGGAAAAATATGTAAATAATTAATAGATTAGATTGTTTACATTTATTAAAAAGCATGGTAATCTTTTGTGGACTTATTCGCAAAAGATTACCTTTTGTGATTTTTTTAGATAACGATGTAAAAGGAGATTATTAGCATGGTAGAAAAAGTTTATCCAATGACAGTAGAAGGAAAACAAAAATTAGAGCAAGAACTAGAGGAATTAAAAACAGTGAAGCGAGGCGAGATCATCGAACGGATCAAAGTTGCCCGCAGTTTCGGAGACCTATCCGAAAACTCTGAATATGAATCAGCAAAAGATGAACAAGCATTTGTGGAAGGACGGATCACGACATTAGAAAATATGATTCGTTTTGCGCAAATTATCGATAATGATGGCGTGGATGAAGATGAAGTATCTATCGGTAAAGTCGTAAAATTCATCGAACTTCCTGATGGGGAAGAAGAAGAATATACGATCGTCGGTAGTGCAGAAGCAGATCCATTTTCAGGTAAGATCTCTAATGATTCACCGATCGCTCGTGCTTTGATCGGTAAAAAAATCAATGATGAAGTAACGATCGCTACACCAGGCGGCGATATGCTGGTGAAAATCGTTGAAGTAGCACAATCAAAATAAAGCAGTATGCTGAAACTGTGGTATAGATAACTGCAGAAAATATCCGAACTATAGTTGAGTGAAGTCAGTCGCTGAAAAATTGCGGCACGGGACTGTGAAAATGCAGGAACGTTCTCGCTAGAGTTCGGATATTTTACTGTCTAACTTATATGTTTTATCGATTTTATTTTGCTTTGTGACAGGTTTCGGTCCCCAGACCGATTTTATTTGTAAAAAACTAAGGTATGATAAAGTAGAACTAGGATAGGAGGTGGATGTATGAACAATCCATGGCGTTTTTTTATAGTAGTAGAGGCCTTGCTGTTTTTATTTGCAATTTGGCAGATTTTGAGTAATCCACCATTGCTGATGCTGCTTTTATTTGGTATTTTCAGTATCTATGTGGTTACGACCCGTAAGCAAAAAACTAATTTTTATAATTTTTTACTGATTATTGGTTGTTTAGCGATTTTTATCAGCTTATTAAATAGTCCCGCTTTATGGATCATGCTCATTTTCGCAATCCTATTTATTGGTCTGAAAGGGTTCGAAGTGTCTGGTATCGACCTGACAAAGAATGCTTTTTGGCGAAAAAAACAGATGATCATTGTTGAAACTGATGAGCCGCATCATCATCAAGCAAGAACCAAGCAACAATGGTTCGGTAATGAGCGGATCGGCAATCAAGTATATGAGTGGGATGATATCAATGTCAACATTCTGTATGGAGATACGATCATTGATCTTGGGAATACGATTTTGCCTAAGAAAGATAATATTGTGCTTATCCGAAAAGGTTTCGGTCGTACGAGGATCTTAGTCCCTTCAGGAGTCGGTGTGATGCTGGAACATGCAACAATTATCGGTGAAGTCAATTTTGAAGGCGAAAAAAATGCGTTGCGAAATGAAAGTTTAAAAATATACAGCGAAGACTATGATGAAAACACACGACGGATCAAGATCATCACAAATACACTGTTTGGCGATATCGAGGTGATCCGTGTATGACAGCGAAAATAACGAAAAGCATGTTGTCGCTTTATATTGGCAGTACAGCGTTTCTGATTCAAGGTTTTCTTTATTTTTTATTTGTATACGCCAGTGAACAAAAAAATTGGTGGTCAGCGGCGTTTCAAATGAGGATTTTTTATATACCGATTATTTTTTATATTCTGATGATCTCTATTGGTATCGGCGGTCTTTCTTATTTACTGATCAGTGTTTTCCGGAAAAGCTTGTATAGCGGTGTAGAGGAAAAACTGCGTCTGCTTGCAAACGGCAATTATGAAAGTTCGCTTTTTTCTGAAGAAATTCCTCATTCAAAGGATAATCGATATATCGAAGAGATCGACAAAGATATCTCGAAGGTCTCAAACAAGATGAAAGAGATCTCAACAGAATTACAGGTTTTGAATAGTCGGCCGCAATTTGTCGATGGACAGACTAAAGAAGAAATCTTAGAATTGGAACGTCATCGGCTGGCTCGCGAACTTCACGATTCAGTTTCTCAGCAATTATTCGCAGCGATGATGATGATGTCGGCATTGAATGAACAAGCAGAAAAAACTCAGGCACCAGAAGCTCAGCGAAAGCAGTTGGCGATGGTCTCTGATATCATCAACGCCTCCCAGTCAGAGATGCGGGCGTTATTATTGCATTTACGTCCGGTTTCTTTAGAAGGAAAAAGTTTAAAACAAGGTATCGAGCAATTATTAAAAGAATTACAAACGAAAATAAAAATTTCTTTGAAATGGGAAATAGCGGATATCCAATTATCGGCAGCTATTGAAGATCAACTTTTTCGAGTGATCCAAGAATTACTTTCCAATACATTGCGTCACGCGAAAGCGAAAGAATTGGAAGTTTATCTGCATCAAGTTGAGAAAAATGTTTTGCTGCGAGTGATCGACGATGGCGTCGGATTTAATCCCAGTGAGCAAAAGGCCGGCAGTTATGGCTTGATGAATATCAGAGAGCGTGTAAACGGTGTAGGCGGAACAGTTAAGATCATCAGTTTTAAAGGTCAAGGGACAAGTGTGGAGATCAAGATTCCGCTTTTAAAGGAGGTTATTGCAAATGATACGAGTATTGCTCGTTGACGATCATGAAATGGTGCGTTTAGGCGTATCTTCTTATCTTTCGATCCAAGAAGATATTGAAGTTGTTGGTGAAGCTGAGAACGGACAGGTCGGCTATGAAAAAGCGTTGGCGCTACGACCAGACGTCATTTTGATGGATCTGGTAATGGATGTGATGGATGGTATCGAATCAACAAAAGCTATCTTAAAAGACTGGCCAACAGCAAAAATAATTATTGTTACCAGTTTTATCGATGACGAAAAAGTCTATCCTGCGATTGAAGCAGGAGCAGCAGGTTATATGCTGAAAACTTCTACCGCACATGAAATTGCTGAAGCGATTCGAGCAACACAGCGAGGAGAAAGAGTACTAGAACCGGAAGTCACTACTAAAATGATGGAACGGATGACCCGACGGACACCGATTCTTCATGAGGATCTCACCAATCGCGAACGCGAGATTTTGATGTTGATCTCACAAGGAAAAAGCAATCAAGAAATCGCTGATGAATTGTTCATTACGCTTAAAACGGTCAAAACCCATGTTTCAAATATTTTATCAAAGCTGGAAGTCGAAGATCGTACACAGGCTGCGATCTATGCGTTTAAACACGGTTTAGTGAAATAAAAAAAAGACCTCTCCATAGTCAGATGGAGAGGTCTTTGATATACTGGTAATGTTAATAAGGCGTTTACAAGGAGAGAAAAATGAAACAAAATTTTGCAATCATCGGTTTAGGCAGATTCGGCGGCAGTATCTGTCGGACACTGATCGAAGCTGGTCAAGAAGTATTAGCCATTGACAACAATGAAGATCGTGTCAATGAGTATATGAATATCGCCACACATGCTGTCGTAGGGAACGCCCAAGATGAAATGACATTAAAATCTTTGGGGATTCGTAATTTCGACCATGTGATCGTAGCGATCGGTGAAGATATCCAGGCAAGTATTTTAGTAACCTTGATGGTGAAAGAGATGGGCGTACCAAAAGTGCTTGCAAAAGCTCAGAATGAATACCATGCTCGTGTTTTGGAAAAAATCGGGGCAGACCGTGTCGTCCATCCTGAACGAGATATGGGGATTCGTATCGCCCATAACTTAGTTTCTAAAAATATCTTGGATTATGTTGAACTTTCTGATGATTATTCATTGGCTGAGATTCGAGTGTCAAATCCTAAGTTTTTCAACAAGACACTTTTAGAATTGAATTTCCGGCAGCGTTTTGGGTTGACAGTAGTGGGAATTCGCCGCGTGGGAGGAAAAGTGGTTGTTTCACCAACCGCCGATGAAATCGTACAAGAAAACGACAATCTCTTAGTGATTGGCGAAACCAGCGACGTGGATATTCTTGATGAAAAAATGAATGATTAGAACGGAGCGATAGTAGTGAAACTAACAGTCACACCAAAAGCAATAGAATGGTTCAAAAAAGAAATGGACTTAGATAAAGAAATGGGTATCCGTTTCTATGGAAAAGTTTACGGCAAAACACAAGTACATGAGGGTTTTTCTGTAGGGATGTCTGTCGATACACCAAATCAGACGATCGTTCAAGAAACGATTGAAGGTATCTTATTTTTCATTGATGAGGCAGATGAATGGTTCTTCAAGGGATATGATTTGATCGTTGACTATGATGAGAAACTAGACGAGCCTAAATATCGTTTTGAAGAAAACGGAGAAGCAAATAATCAAAATGCATAGATCAAAAAGCAGCTGACTAATTTAGTCAGCTGCTTTTTTGTTTATTTTGGAATGGCAAAGAAATCTTTGGAGAGGTAGTTTTTTCCAGTGGTGATATCATACTGGATCAAACGATAATCATTTAATAATTCTCGTTGTTCTTTTGTCAAATCTTTATCAGAGATAGGATTGCCAGCTTCATCAATTATTTTTTGCAGCTCCATTGCGGGTAATTTTTCACTTACTTTCGTTAATAAAGCATAGTATGGAGATACCTTTTGATTGATCTGAGCCATCATCATCGGCGTGAACATATTAGGTGTTGCAACTTTACGGTCAATAATTTGTTGTGATGCCTGATTTCGATAGATAAAGTAATCTGTCAGGTGCAATTTTGTATCAGCATTTTTCTGGGATAAAAATTCACCATCATAGATTGCTGGCAAATGATCACCATAAAAGACAACAGTTACAGGTTTATCCATTTGATTGATCGCAGAAATGAACGTTTTCAAAGCTTCATCAGAATAATGGATTCCTTGAGAATAGGTTTCTACTTGCTGTTTACTTCTTTCTGTCAAATCACCATTGACTTTGATTGTATTGTCGAAAGTTCCGTTATTATATGGCATATGATTTTGCATCGTAGTAAGCTGTATAAACAAATCTCCATTAGATTGGCTGATATGATCAAGTGTCTCATTAAATACTGCCTCATCTGAAATATATTTGGAATTATCTTTTTTCTCTTGATTCTTTATTGGATAATCTTTATTTCCTAGATGATAAAAAGCATCAAATTTCATTTTCTCAAATGCTTGATCTCTGCGATAAGTGGCAGCAGTATAAGGATGGATCGCGATACTTTTTGAAAATAGCTGATTGATCGTAAAGAGATGATCTCTTTTAGGGACAACAAATAAATATGGTGTCGTCATTGCTGGATCAAAGTTATCCATAGACAGGCTAGTTAAAGCTTCAAACTCGATATTGGCAGTGCCTCCGCCGTACCCCATGCTGAACATCTCACCTGAGGTCGTTTGTTTCATAAGGCTTCTTGTAAAAGGAATCGGATCTGGTGTCAATGAAATCGTCGGCAATTTGCTAGAATCGGAAAAACTTTCACTCAGAATATAGATGACAGTTTCATTTTTGAACGCATCCGTGCGATCTTTATTTAACTGTACGGCTTCATCCTGATATTTTTTTTCTAATTTGGCAATTTCGTTTTGAGAATAGTCCTCTGGTTCTCGCATGGCTTTCACATTTGTCAGACTGGCAAATGCCAATAAATGACCATTTCGGTTGGCGTTAAAAAGAAGACTTTCGGGATGAGGAACAAAGTTTGCTTTTTCTAATATTTGTGCAATTGGGTTTTCCTTATTGCCATATTTAAAATTGGCAGCAACACTCGAGACGTACCCTAGAAAAATAATTGGCACAATCAGTAAGAATAATCGAACAGGTAAACGGAATATTTTTCCCTGCTTGGTTTTTCTATGAAGGACAATTGCTGCAATGATCAATAGGATAAAGAGTCCAATAAGTAAAAGAACAGTTCGTATACCGATCATACCGACAATTTCTGGAAGAGCAGCGTAGTTTGATAAATCAATGGGAGTAATCGGCTCATTACGATAAAGAATTTTTTCATAATTAGCAAATCCATAGATAAGGGTCACAACCAAAAAGAAAATATTCCCGTACCAAAAGCGATTGAACAATACTAGACATAAGATATAGACAAAGGCAAGCAACACCAGATTTAGCAGCATCAGGTAAAAACTTCGTTGGTACCAAGAGAATACAGCTTCAGTATCAAAACCGTTCATGAAAAGATTTAAGATATAGTTCATGAGGATAACCAATAAATAGCCTACCCAAGCAACTGAGGAACCAGAAATATCTTGATCATAGAGATCTTCCCAGAAGTGTTTATTAAGCAAGGAACAAAGAAATATAAAAAAAGTAGTGATGATACAGATAAGTGAAAGACTTCCTATCAATGATAACAAACGGGTATGCTCTGCAAGCATTGTATTAAAAATGGTTTTGATCGTTAGTAAAACAAGAGGATTAGCTGCAATCAAAAGGCTGTCCAAAAAAATTGACGTATTTTTAAATCCAGCTGAAAAGTACTTAGTTACCATTAGATAAAAAAGAACGATAGTGGCTCCTATAATTACGGGTAGTGGAGTCAATAAAAAGCTGTTTATAAAACCTGTTGAAAATAAAAGTCCTTTTTCTGTTGCAAAAGGAAGTAAAGTTGTTCTCAGGAAAAAGACATAAAATAAAGCACTCACTGCTGTAAGTAATGCTATCACAAAAGATACCTTGATTTTTTCTGCCGAGATCTTTCTCAATAAAATGCCAAAAAGATATACCATTGATGGATAAAAAATCTGACTTAAAAAAACTAGTGCTGACAAGTGATCGGCAATTAATGCGATTTGAGAAAAGAGAAAGAGAACAAAAACGATCAGTATCAATGAACGATTCGAAATCTTTGTTCCCAGATAATCTAAGAATGGGAATAGCAGGATGACGAAAAACAATCCAGTTAATAAAGGATAATTACTTGTCAAAAAAGGAAAAACAGTAGGAACTATTTTTTCGGTAGGAAAAGGAATCACCCCAAGAGACAACGCAGTCAAAAAGAGAACAAGTGAGTTAAAGAGATTTCTAAAAAGAATAGAAAAAATCTCAAATTTTGTATGGATCCTTGACTGATAAGTAAACCCTAACGAAAGCAGAAGCAAAGGCAGACCTATCGTTCCGAACAGCTGGATGATTTTGATTCCTGTTTTTCCTAATTCGCCCACTGTATAGGTACCATCTGCTAAGTTAGTGAGTAGGAGAGTAAAGAAAAAAAGAAAAAGTCCTAAAAAAGACGACAATGACAGAAAATTAAAATAAGTTGTTTTTTTATGCATATATTTTCCTCCAATCAAACCACTTTATTATATCAGATTGTCAAGGAGGTTTGTCAGAAAAAATGTATTTCATTTTTCATATTTGCTTTCTTATGTACAGCGTGATAAACTCGAAAATATGAAGATTTGAGAGGTGTAGTTGTGGAGATTTCAAGGGTTCAGTTGAGAAAAAAAGTTACAGATAAACTCACAGGAAAAAAGGTTTTAGGGATTGTTTTATTTTTTTTGGCATTATCATTTATTTATATATTGCCATATTTTCCATGGGACGCATTGGCGTTTACTAAAGGTCAAGATGGCAGATTTCAATTGTCAAGAATAGATGAGCTCTATCAGCAACTGAGACAAGGTCCGTTCATAACCTATATTTCGTTGCACACTTTTTCTGAGATCGGTTATGGTGTAAACTTTTTTTACCCTTTCTTGATGCTGATTCCAGCTGCTTTGATTCGATTGCTAGTTTCCAATCCTTTTCAAGCTTATTATCTATTTATTGCGGCTTACACATTCGCAACTTTTTTGATTGCATTCTTTTGTATGCATGATTTTAGTAAGAATATCCGCCAATCAATTATATTCAGTGTTATTTACGGATTTGCTGGTTTTAGAGCTATTGATGTTTTTAGTAGAAATGCTCTTGGAGAAGCAATAGCTATTACTTTTTTACCACTCGTATTTTTAGGATTCTATCATATACTGTACGGTGATCGATCCAAATGGTATTTACTAGCGGTCGGTATGGCATTACTCATAAATACTCATTTGCTGACTGTTTTTATGACAGCTCTTATTTTTTTGATTATTTTATTACCATCTTTGTTTTTTATCACTGATTTTTTCAAGAGATTGCAAGCGGGATTTAAAAGTGTATTACTGACGATTTTACTGAGCTTGAATTTTTTTGTTCCATTTCTAGATCAATATCTTTATACAAAAATGGTTGGAGTTACTAAATTTGATGTAACAGAGAAATCTTATCCGCTTTGGACACAGCTTCAAAATTCTTTTTCCGGTACTTATGAAGCATGGTATGATTCATACAATCTAGGAACAATAATTATCATTCTTACTTTATTGGGGCTGTTCTTATATTTCAAGGTTACTTTGAAGTATCGATTGACATTGTTTTTAGGCCTTTTTGCATTGATTTTATCAACATCGGCTTTTCCTTGGGAGTGGTTTAAAGAAACTCCCATTGCAATCGTACAATTTCCGTGGCGCTTTTTAGTATTTGCTACCTTCTTTTTTGCCATCTATTCCAGTGGAGCGGTAGAAGCCTTTTTAAGTAGTTTCCGTTCAAAAGATTTGGCTACTATCTTGAGTGCTTTTTTGATTTTATCAGCTATTTTTATTCATGGAATACGTTCGAGTGATTTGAAACACATAAATGAAGCACATCAAGGTACGCATCTATATTATGACTTAAACGAAGAAAATTTTGATGATGTACTTCGAGGGTATCTTAATAGAGACTACTTACCGAAGAAAAGTGAAAAAGAGTTCCGCTCTATTTATCGAGATGAAATTTTTGTTGATGGGCAGAAATCTTCTGATATCAAAAAAACGATCAAACCGCGAGCATACAATTTTGCGTTCAATTTGGAAAAAACAAGTACAGTTGATTTTCCCATGTTGATTTATAAAAACATGTGGGTATATGATAATGGCAAACCGATTCCTTGGGAGACTTCTGAACGAGGTACTGTCCAAGTCAAACTGGACAAAGGGAAGCACAGTGTTTCGATTGGTAATTCCTTTACAACAGTTTATAAAATAGCCTGGCTCGTCTCAGGAGTATCATGGTTTGTTTTACTTTTAATTATACTAAAGAAAAATCATGGTAAACGATCAAAATTAGAGATGGAGGTAAATAGATAATGTTGTCTATTATCGTACCTTGTTATAACGAAGAAGAATCAATTCCGTATTTTTTAGAGGAAGTGAATAAAGTAAAAAGTAAACTCCATCATGAACTGGAATTTATCTTTATCAACGATGGTTCACAAGATAATACACTTGAAGTCCTGCGACAAATGCATCAACGCTATCCGAGTGAGCTTAGATATATTTCATTTTCAAGAAACTTTGGGAAAGAAGCTGCTTTATATGCAGGATTACAAGCGGCAAAGGGTGACCTTGTCACTGTTATGGATGCTGATTTGCAAGACCCGCCTGATTTGCTTCCAGAAATGGTCCGCTTGATCGAGACTGAAAACTATGATTGCATAGGTACCCGGAGAGCTGATCGAGAAGGAGAGCCGGTTGTGCGGAGTTTCTTTGCTCGTGCATTTTATAAGATCGTCAATAAAATCGGAGAAACAGAAATGGTGGATGGTGCTAGAGATTTTCGATTAATGACTCGGCAAATGGTGGATGCGATTTTGGAATTGACGGAGTATAACCGCTTTTCAAAAGGAATCTTTAGTTGGGTGGGCTTTGACACAAAATACATCTCTTACGAAAACCGTGAACGAGTAGCAGGGGAAACTTCATGGTCTTTCTGGAAACTTTTCAAGTATTCTATCGACGGAATCATCAATTTCTCTGATGCGCCATTAAATATCGCGTCATTTATTGGTGCCATTTCGTGTTTCGGATCTGGTATCGCGTTGCTCTTTATTATTGTACGGGCGCTGTTGTTTGGTGATCCTACCAGCGGATGGCCGTCACTAGTTTCGATTTTACTTTTTGTTGGCGGATTACAGTTGCTTTGCCTTGGGATCATTGGTAAATATATCGGGAAGATTTTCTTAGAAACGAAAAAACGTCCACAATTTATCGTGAAAGAGACCGAAAAAAACGTTAAACGAGAAATTTAGATCATAAGAGAAAACTGTTCTGAGGTTTAGTCGAACAACTAAAACCCAGAACAGTTTTTTTTTAGTATCCTTTATTCAAAACGACTTCGTTTCTGATCAATGAGTTAGAAGTAACGTAACTTCTGAGGTTCTCTGTGAAAATTTCCATAAAGGCACGTTGGAAATGGGGAGTGATTCCTGCAATATGCGGAGTGATCAAAACATTTGGTAACTGCCATAAAGGATGATCTTTAGGCAAAGGTTCTTCTTCAAAAACATCAAGTGCAGCAAAATCCAGCTGTTTTGTCTGAAGGGCGTGGGTGATCGCATCTGTATCAACACTGGCTCCGCGTCCGACATTGATAAATGCGGCAGTCTTTTTCATTGAAGCAAAGAATTTTGCATCGAATAGGTGGGTCGTCTCCTCAGTCAACGGAAGAATATTAATGATAAAGTCTGCTTTGGGGATTTCTTCTGAGAGCTGTCCCATTGTATATGTCTCATGGAAACCTTTTGCTGGATGCCCGCTAGTGTTGATACCTACTGGTTGAGCACCCAGAAGTGTCAGTGTTTGAGCCAATCTCTGACCGATATGTCCGGTACCCAAAATCAAAAAACGCTGTTCTGCTAGATAACTATAGCGAATATCCGGCATATCCCATTGTTTTTTTTGCTGATTTTGGATCGCATGATGGATATTTCTTGTCTTAATAAGAATCATTGCCAAGATATGTTCAGTAATAGACTGGGAATGGATACCGCTTCCATTAGATAATAGAATATTTTTTTCTTGAAACTCTTGCAATGGCAAATAGTCAACGCCGGCAGAGATTGCCTGGACCCATTTCAGTTGTTTGGCAACATCCCCTGATAATGCAGATTGCCATTTTTTGGACCACCCAATTGTGATTTCGACATCTTCCCAAGAAAAGTTCTCTTCAGCGATTTTGAATTGATAGTCTGGAGCAATCCGCTCGATTTGAGCGATAAATTCCGGACGAAATATTCGTGTGGACAAGATAATTTTTGACATAACTAGTATCCTCCTTTTCTTTAGTCTAACAAAACAAAAGAAAAAAAGCATTTTACTGCCTTTGTTTTGGAATAGTGATCTTACTTTCCAAAAACGTGAAGGAGAAAAATACTTTTTTGACTTTATTTTTGCGGCCGGGTGTTGCTTCGTACCATTTGGATATAGATGAACAAGCCGCCTAACATGATAAATGTGCTGGAATCAAAGGTGGTGAAAAAGGAAAGTACCGCCGCGATAATGACAGGCAAGGTTACAGCAAAGGTCACGATTTTCAGATTCTCAAAAAATCTGAGCGGCAAACGTCTTAGTTTTGAGAAAATCGTTGCGCCGATCGTTGTTATTAAAACTGTGAGAATCAGTTCCAAGAACATTGAATACAATGCGATAATAAATGCTAATCCATACAGCCACCAAGGAAGCCGATTTTGTTGCAGCACGTTCCGGATTTGTGTATCATTTAATGACTGCAGTGTATCATCTTGATAAGGCAGCACAAGTTGGCTGTCACCAAATAATTCACTTGCCAGTCCGGATGAGGGAAGGACCACCACTAATTCGTCTTTTAAAAGACCGATGCTCAGAAAATTGCCGATCATATCAGTTGAAATATCCTCTGCGGACCGTTTTCCTTCAGGATCGAAAGTGAAGATGATCGAATCTGTTTGATAAATGAAGCCTTTTGTCGGCCTATCAGGAGTCAATCTGTCGTTTTGGATCGTAAAATCCGGTATTTTTTCAGCTATTGCTTGCCCGTCTGTCTGGATTTTTGTTAGTGTTTTTGACAGGTGAAAAGTGATCGGAATCGCGAGAAACGCGCTTAATAGGACCAGATAACCGATGATTTTGATAAATGAGATTCTTCTTGCTTGTTCCAATTCTTTAAAACGAAACAATGAACTTTTAAATAATTTAAAAACTGTCATTGGGAAACTCCTTCTTACGCTCTAGACTCTTTCGCTATTGTAACGAAGCTGTTGAAATAAAACAAGCTGTAACGAGAAATTAAACGAAGCGGGTAGTCTTTTTACCATTTTTTCGATATGATAATAAGGAACTATAAAAGGAGCATGGGCATGAGATTATTTTTTTGGTTTAAAGAACAACTGACAAAAAGAGGGCTTTGGGAGATTTTTATGTATCTTTTCTATGGCGGGCTGACTACATTAGTCAATTTTGTCGTCTATTTTGTGTTTAAAGATGTCTTCCATATGTACTACTTATACGCAAATATATTTTCGTGGATCGCTTCTGTTTTATTTGCTTTTGTTACCAATAAACTATGGGTTTTTCATTCAAAAACAGAAACGATTTCTGAATTGATCATAGAGTTCGCAAAGTTTGTTTTTTATCGACTAGTATCTTTTGTAATGGATATGGGCAGCATGTATTTGCTGATCGGCATCTTGCATTCTGGTGATTTTTTAGCGAAGCTGATCACACAAATTTTAGTCGTTGTAGCTAATTATGTTTTCAGCAAACTATTTATTTTCAAAAAGAAAGTTATAGTGGAAAAGACAGACGAATGACAAAGCAAATTAATTGAACAAATCTCCTAATTTTGATAGTGTTTACAGTGTAAAGACTATTATTTTAGGAGGCTTTTTTTTATGACTTATAAATTACCAGAACTACCTTATGATTACAATGCATTGGAACCTTACATCGACGAAGAAACGATGCATTTGCACCATGACAAGCATCATAACACCTATGTAACAAATTTGAATGCAGCGATCGAAAAACATCCTGAATTAGGCGAAAAAACAGTTGAAGAATTGATCTCTGACATGAATGCAGTACCAGAAGATATCAAAACTGCTGTTCAAAATAACGGCGGTGGTCACGCAAACCACACATTTTTCTGGGAAATCATGGCACCAAATGCTGGCGGCGAACCAACAGGCGCAATCAAAGATGCGATCAATGAAGCATTCGGCGATTTTGATTCATTCAAAGAAGAATTCAAGACAGCTGCAGCAGGCCGCTTCGGTTCTGGTTGGGCATGGTTGGTGTTGGACGGCGGAAAATTAGCCATCACTTCAACACCAAATCAAGATTCTCCATTAATGGAAGGCAAGACACCAATTTTAGGTTTAGACGTTTGGGAACATGCATATTACTTGAAATATAAAAATGTCCGCCCAGACTACATTGCAGCATTTTGGAATGTTGTAAATTGGGAAAAAGTCAACGAACATTTTGAAAATGCTAAATAATTGAGTATGATAGGACTGTGGATTCATCATATCTGGTTTTTGACTGGATTTGGTGAACTGCAGTCTTTTTTGTTTGGAGGGAATAATGATTTTAACGATCACTGAAATAAAACGACCAGAAGAAGTTGCTGAACTTTTTCCTATTGTCAAAAAAATCTGGAGCGAAGTGTTTACGCCGATCATCGGTGAAAAACAAGTTGCCTATATGCTGGAGCATTATCAGTCAGAAAAAAATATCAATGAAGAAATCGCAAAAGGTGTCCGCTACTTTTCACTGAACATAGACGAAAAAATCGTCGGCTATATTGCTCATGAAGTGCGTTCAGATACCATATTTATCAGTAAACTATACATTGATAAAGATCACCGGGGACAAGGCTTGATGTCACAAGTATTCGATTGGTATGATCAACTTTCTGAGACATTGAATCGGAAACAACAGTTGAAAGTCAATCAGAAAAATCAAGAGGCGATCGCTGTCTATCAGCACCGAGGCTTTACGATCAAAGAAGAAGTTTACGCTGAGATCGGTGAAGGGTTTGTAATGGATGATTTTCTGCTAGAAAAATAGTTTGCGACCGTTTTCATTTTTTTGTATAATGAAGAAGGCGAAATATTTCGTTACTAATTTTAAACACGGAGGCTACACATAACATGGAACATGGAAAAGTGAAATGGTTCAACAATGAAAAAGGGTTTGGGTTTATCACAGCAGAAGGCGGAGATGATGTATTCGTACATTTTTCTGCGATCCAAGGAGATGGATTCAAATCACTAGAAGAAGGACAAGAAGTTGAGTTTTCGATCGTAGAAGGCGCGCGGGGACCGCAAGCTGCTGAAGTAACGAAACTTTAAGCCTCGACCAATGAACTTTCAGGCATCTTGGGCATCAGTAGACACTGATTGTTTGAGATGTCTTTTTTATTGAATAGTCGCAGTCAAATTGGCAAATATTGCTATTTCATTTTTTTTTTGGTATCGTGAAGTATAAATATAAAAAAAGAGGGAAGAATATGAAACGTGTAATTACTTATGGAACATTTGACTTATTGCATTATGGGCACATAAATCTGCTGCGTCGTGCAAAAGAACAAGGAGATTATCTCGTTGTTGCGTTATCAACGGATGAATTCAACTGGAATGAAAAACAAAAGAAATGCTATTTTTCTTATGAAAAACGTAAACAATTGCTGGAAGCGATCCGTTTTGTCGATTTAGTGATCCCTGAAGAAGGTTGGGAGCAAAAAGTCGAAGATATCAAGCTTTATCATATCGATAAGTTTGTAATGGGAGATGATTGGGCTGGAAAATTCGATTTTATCGAAGACGAAACCGACGCTGAAGTGATTTATTTGCCAAGAACTCCAGAAATCTCTACCACACAGATCAAAAATGATTTAAAATTAAAATAGTCGATATAAGCCGAGAAAAGTTCCTCGGCTTTTTATTTGCAGACGAGCCACTTTACGACAGAAAAAAATATGGTATCATGTACAATGAATTCCTGTGACAGAATCAACTATGCATAAAAAGGATGAATATTTTGGAAGATAAGACAATCAAAGTAAGAAGTACCCTGGTAACGAAAGAGTACGACTTATATAAAAAGAAATCTGATAAAGTAAAAGCATTGTTCAAATTTTATCATCGCAATGTTCCTCGTTTCTGGGCTTTAAAAGGGGTCAGTTTTGATGTGCGCGCCGGTGAATCAGTAGGTATCATTGGGATCAATGGATCAGGAAAATCCACATTATCCAACGTGATCAGCGGGATCATCCCGCCAACTTCTGGAACGATGGAAGTCAATGGCGATACTTCGATCATCGCGATTGGCGCGGGATTGAAAAATCAATTGACTGGATTGGAAAATATCCGTTTGAAAGCATTGATGACGGGGATGACGAATAAAGAGATCGATCAAAAAATGTCGGAGATCGTGGCCTTTGCGGATCTCGGTGATTTTATCAATCAACCAGTCAAAAGCTATTCCAGCGGGATGAAATCACGTTTAGGTTTTGCGATTGCCGTGCATAATGACCCTGATATCCTGATCATTGACGAGGCGTTGTCTGTCGGTGATGAAACATTTTATCAAAAATGTGTCGATAAGATTCTTGAGTTTAAAGAACAAGGGAAAACGATCTTTTTTGTCAGCCACTCATTGGCACAAGTTGAAAAGCTGTGTGATCGCACTATCTGGATGCATTACGGAGATTTGCGAATGTTTGGACCGACCGAAGAAGTAATGAAAGAATATCGCGCCTTCATCGACTGGTTCAAGAAACAACCAAAAAAAGAACAGAAAAAATATCAAGATCAGCAAAAAGAAGAGCAAAAAGCATTTAATCTATCTAAATTAGCGGAGAAATACAGCAAAGATCCATTACTAGCCGCCCAAAATTTAGAGCAAACAACCATTGAGAAAAACTTGAAACGAATTCCTCTAGGCGATAAGATGAGTGCTCCAACAAAACTCATTTTAGGTATTGTCTTCTTGGCTACCTGTTTTATGGCTTTAGCGACGTTTAGCGATAAATCATTGATCTGGTCGTTGCAGCACCCACTACAAATGCTGCAGCGCATATTCAATTAATACAAGAACATGTCTAATAATAGATATTTGAGAAAAGGAAGAGTTTAGTGAAAGAGATCTCAGTAGTTATCAAAGAACAATTTCAGCATCTTGGTATGATTTCCCGCATGTCGCGGTATGAAGACAAAGCTACTTATCAAAGCCATTATTTAGGTTTGGCTTGGCAGATATTGAACCCGGCGATCCAAGTAGGTATTTATTACTTAGTTTTCGGTCTGGGTGTGAACGGCAATCGAAAAATAGATGGCGTGCCGTTTATCGTCTGGATGTTAGTAGGGATCACAGCCTGGTTTTATATGAATGCTTCCGTCTTGGGTGCATCTAATAGTATCCATCGTCAAGTTGGGATGGTCGCCAAAATGAAATTTCCGGTAAGCATTCTGCCTACCATTAATATTGTGAGTAACTTGACTTCGTATATCCCAATGACAGTGATCGTTATCGGCTCCTTGTTAATGACACATTCCATGCCCACACTTTACTGGTTACAGTATATTTATTATTTTATCTGTATGATCGCATTTATGTTTGCCTTTGGTTTGCTGAATGCAACGATCACCGTATTGATTCGAGATTATCATATCTTTTTACAATCGATCTTACGTTTGCTGTTTTATGTGTCAGGACCGATCTGGGATATCAATAATCGCAATTTACCAATAGCCCTTGTAAAGGTCTTGCGTCTGAATCCTTTTTACTACATTATCGAAGGATTCCGGGACAGCTTTTTAAGCCGTCAGTGGTTTTGGCAAAAGCCGACATTGACCCTTATTTTCTGGTGTATGGTGCTTATTTTATTGATTTTAGGCAGTCACTTGCACATGAAATTCCGTGCTCGTTTTGTAGATTATATTTAATCAATAACGATCTTTTAACAAATAACAAACAGAGGAGGTGTCCGAGCGTTCTTATTAACGTTCGGCTCTCTTTTTTTATACAAATTTTGTTGATAATCTATTTTTATGAAAGCCTTTTTTATAAAAATTGAACTATTTTTTGGTATAATTATTTGAGGATGCGTTTCATTTGTATTTCAAAATTGTTAAGTTTGTGTAATAAAAGAAACGTTGCATTGCTCAAAGTGTAAAACTATGGCAAAATTTATTCGTTATTGTAAGCTAAAGAAGACAGAGGTGTACTATGCGCTTATATCAAAAAATCATTCTAACGATCTTAGGCGTGATCACGTTGGGGATTGCCGGATTGACTGTTTACGGGATCAAAGTTTATCACGATGCCAACACAACGTTTAATAATATCGTTGAAAAAGTTGATCGAAAAACCACAAAAAGAGATCAGAAAGTCAGTATTAATGATCGTGAACCTTTCTCGATCTTGCTGCTGGGGATCGATACTGGGGCTCTAGGACGGACTGAACAAGGACGTTCAGACAGTATGATGGTTGTAACTGTCAACCCTAAACAAAAGAAATCAACGATTGCCAGTCTTGATCGCGACATCTATACAGAAATCGTTGGTTACGGAACGATGGATAAGCTGAACCATGCCTATGCCTATGGCGGTGTGGAGATGTCAATGGACTCCGTTGAAAATCTGCTGGATATCCCTATTGATCATTATGTTACGATCAATATGCAAGGGATGCGGGATCTTATCGATGCGGTCGGTGGGATCGAAGTCGATAATAAAATCGAATTTACTCTAGAAGGCGTCCATGTGCCGGCTGGGAAAATCAAACTGAATGGTAAGACCGGACTTGCGTACGCACGGATGCGTAAACAGGATCCAGAAGGTGATGTTGGACGACAAAAACGCCAACGAGAAGTCATCACCAAAATCGTCAAGAAAGTCATGAGCTTAGACAGTGTAAGTAATTATCAAAAGATTTTAAAAGCTGTTGAAAAGAATTCAAAAACTGACTTGTCGTGGGATGATATGTTGGATATCGCAGAAAATTATATACCGGCATTCCAAACGATCGAACAAGTCCAATTGCAAGGCGAATCACAGATGATGAACGGCATTTATTATCAAATGTTGGGAGTCAAGGAATTATTGGACGTACAAAATAAATTGAAGGCGCAGCTTGATTTGCCGACAAGCGACACATTGCCTTCACAGGATGAATATACAGACGGATATGCTCAAGAACAATTTAGCGACAATACGGAAGGAGACGGTACTGCTGCTGACCAGTATCAAGATCCTAATACCGCTGGCGAATATGCCGGTTATAACGGCTATGACGAAACTTATACAGAAAATACCGGCTATTACGACCAAGGCTACACAGATGGCGGCGGCTATTAATTAAATCTAATATTGAAGAACTGGGAATTTTCCCAGTTCTTTTGTTTTAAAAAAACAACTAGCTAAACTGAAAAAACAGCAACAACTGAACAACTCCATAAATAGTTACGCAGTTTATACACAATTTTTTTCCACAAGAAAAAATTTTTAACTAGTGTTTCACAAAAATATCAGATGTAAACAAGAAGAAAACAAAATAAATCGAGGATATGGAATTTCTTTTTGGGGTATCCCAAAAGTTAACGTGAAACATTCAAGAGCTGTGACAGGCTGTTTTTAAATATTTTTATAGTTCTCAAAAAGAAACTGTTTAAATATTTTTTTTTTGGTAAAATATAAGGAGTACGTAGTCGTGTGTGGAAGGATTTGAAGTATGAAGAAGTTTATGGAAAAAATACGGATAAAAGAGTGGATCGAAAACATCAAAACAGGTGCGCAAGAGCCGGAGAACAAAGTTAGCAGACGTTCACATGTTCCATTTCGTTTGAACTTTTTATTTTTTACTATTTTTACATTATTTGTGGCGTTGATTGCTCAATTAGGCTATTTGCAGATCGTTAACGGTGAAAATATCACGAATCAGTTGAAATCATCTTCTGTGGTCAAAGTACAAGGAAGTACACCGCGGGGAATGATCTATGATTCTACCGGAAAAGCATTGGTCAGCAACAAAGCAAATCCGGCGATCACGTTTACGCGGGGAAATAAAATGACGGCGGATGATCTTTATCAACTTGCAAATAAGTTGAATGAATTGATCGATGTGCCGATCGATAAAAATTTACGGGAACGAGATAAAAAAGATTACTGGCTGGGAAATAAAGACAATCTGGAAAAAGCTACGGACCGGTTGTCAGATGCTGACAAAAATCTTGATCCTAGTGAACAGTATGCAAAAATCGTTGATACCGTGACGGATAAAGAGATCCAATTCAATGAAAAACAAGAAAAAGCGGCAACAATCTTTAAACGTATGAACGCTGCCCAAGCGTTAAATACAGTTTTCATCAAAAATCGCGATGTAACGGAAAAAGAATTGGCTGTCGTTTCAGAACGTACAGCTGAACTTCCTGGAATCTCAACAGGCACTGACTGGACGCGGGAATATCAAGAAGAAGGCTCATTGAAAAGTATCATGGGCAGTGTTTCGACTGAAGAACAAGGAATCCAAGCAGCTGATCTTGAAAAATATCTGGCAAAAGGCTATGCTCGCAATGACCGGGTCGGAACCAGTTATTTAGAAAAACAATACGAGGATGTTTTGCAAGGTACCAAGTCGCAATATGAGATCTCACTGGATCACGAAGGTAATATTTCTAATCAAAAAGAAGTCTTTGCCGGAGAAAAAGGGTCGAATCTCGTATTGTCTATCAATGCGGAATTTCAAAAGAAAGTTGACGCGATCTTAAAAGAAAAGTTCCAACCGTTAGTAGATAACGGACGAGCGGAGTATTCTCCAGGGATCTATGCTATGGCGATGGATCCTAATACTGGAAGTGTGTTGGCAATGTCCGGCTTTTCTCACGCTACTAAATCAAACAAATTGGAAGAAGACGCTTTAGGAACGATCGTCAATGCATTTGTTCCTGGATCGGTAGTCAAAGCGGGAACATTGACAGCCGGCTGGGATGCGGGAGTTCTTAAAGGAAATGAAGTATTATATGATGAACCGATCAAAGTAAATGGCGCGAACGTCAAAGGTTCTATCTTCAACAAAGACGGTAGTAACAACCGAAATATCTCCGCCCAAAAGGCGCTAGAGATTTCTTCTAACTCCTATATGATGAAAATCGCTTTTCGTTTATTGGGAATGAATTACAATTACAATGTCGGTATGCCGTATATCAACCAACCGATTCAAATCAAGGCGTTTGATGAGTTGCGAACAGCTTTTGCGCAATACGGAATGGGGACAAAAACCGGCATCGATCTGCCTAATGAAGAATCTGGTATCAGTACAGATGTCAGCACGCTTTCATTAGAAGGAACTGGTGCGCTGATCCTTGACCTTTCTTTTGGGCAATATGATACTTATACAACGGTACAGTTGGCTCAATATGCGTCTACTGTCGCAAATGGCGGAAAACGGATGCGGCCTCATTTGGTCACAGGAATCTATGACAATGATGAAAACGGTGATTTAGGAAGTCTGAAAAAAGCGATCCAACCTCGTGTCTTGAATACGGTAAATATTTCCAAAAATGAAATGGAAATCATCCAAAATGGTTTCTATGATGCTGTTCATGGTTCAGATCCATGGACGACAGCTACCGGGTTAGCTTCAGCGAAAATGGATGTATCGGCCAAAACCGGTACTGCTGAAACTTCTATCTTTGATAATGGCAAAGAAGTCAATCTGATCAATAGTAATCTGGTTGCCTACGGTCCATCAGATGATCCAAAGATCGCCATCAGTATCATGATCCCTCAGATCAAAGAACTGTCAGGTGATCACTTGAACGTTGAGATTGCCAAAGAAATCATGGATGCCTACTATGACTTATATATGAAATAAACCTTTTGGATCAGAGAGGTAGAAACTACCTGCTGTTCAACACAGCTGCAGCATGAAATCTAGCTGACTTTATATATCTGGACTATATATCCGCGTTTGCAAAAGTAATATTGTTTTGCAACGAAGTATATAGTTCAGATATTTTTTTAAAATTCAATTGCAATCTGCTGCTTTTTAGCTGAATTTGCTGAAAAAATCAGAAAAAAAGTGCATACTGTGAGATGTAAAAGAAACATTTGAATAGGAGTACGATCATGACGGAGAAATTTGAAGAAAAGATGCGTTTGCTGCATCAAGATTATGGTCAGCTGACGCCAGAAGAGCGACGTAGACTGCTTGAAGGAATCCGCCGAAAAAATATTTTGGCATTCCGGAAGTTAGAACGGCTGAAACATGAATTATTGCGGATGGAGACCAAACGTGTGCAACTGCGTTTAGCAGGCAACGAAAAAGAATTACAGTTACTTGAAGCTCGAATCCTCCGCAAAAAAGAAGAATTTTTACGAGGACTTTTTAAAACGAAGAGAGGAATGTAGATGGAATTTATTGAATTAGTGATTTTGATCGCTAGTGCGATTACTTTTTCAAATATTTTCAATAAAATGGTCCCCGCGATTCCTATTTTTTTCGTTCAGATATTTTTAGGTATTTTGCTGGGGCTTACAGAACATGGTCAATCTATTCATTTTGAACCAGAGATTTTTCTGATCATGATCATTGCTCCATTGCTGTTTCGTGAAGGAGAACATGCGGATATTCCGATGATCCTGAAAAACTTTGGTGTGATCTTGGCTTTAGCATTTGGCGGGGTATTGTTGACATTGCTTGGTGTAGGCCTGCTGGTACATCAATTATTGCCGATGATCCCATTAGCGGCTTGTTTTGCTTTTGGGGCGGCGTTAGGACCGACTGATGCGGTAGCGGTAGGATCATTGACCAAACGATTGAAGATCTCCAAAAAAGCATTGCGGATCTTAGAAGGGGAAAGTCTGTTGAATGACGCATCTGGGGTCACAGCGTTTCAGTTTGCTGTGTTGGCGCTTTTATCAGGAAGTTTTTCACCGGTAAATGCCGGGATCACGCTTTTATTTTCCAGTATTGGCGGCGCTGCGGTCGGTTTCATCGTTGTATGGCTGAAACGCAAAATTATTGAATGGATCGAAGGCGCGTCTGCACAAGATGTTACCGCCTATCTTTTGATTGAGCTTTTGTTGCCGTTTTTAGCTTATTTACTGGCAGAAGCATTCCACGTTTCGGGAATCATTGCAGCAGTCATTGCCGGGATTGCACAAGCACAATTTCGTCGGAGCAAAATCAGTCTGTTTACTGCGGAATTAGCCAATGTCTCGGAGGCTACTTGGGGAACGATCGTGTTTACACTGAATGCGCTGGTTTTTGTCTTTTTAGGGATAGAGATCTCGCAAGTGTTCTCTCCAGTCTGGGAAAGCGCCACGTATTCAAATCAGCATCTTTTAGGGATCATTTTTGCGGTAGCAGTCAGTCTGTATATTTTGCGCGGGATTTTTATCGTGATGATTTATCTTTTTAAAGAAAGAAGCAACATCAAAAATTGTTTTAATGAAATTCTTTTATTGATCTTTGGCGGGGCAAAAGGAACGTTGAGTTTGGCGACGATTTTTATTTTACCCGTCACAGTCCATGCGCAGAATTTTGAAATCCGGTCGGTACTTCTATTTTTAACTGCAGGAGTCATTATCGTCACATTAGTGATTTCTATGCTGGTTCTCCCGCTGCTTTCTGAAGGAGAAGCAGAACTGCCCATCGATCAGAAAAGACTGTTGATCTTGAAAGAAGTTGCTGCTCAATTAAACGCAGAACGGCAGTTATCTGAAGTGACAGATTCTGAAAAAGTAGCTTTGCAAGCTGTGATTGACAATTATGAAGGTCGGATCTGGGAGACTTACGAAGGATCATTGACTGAAAGTGAACAACAAGAGGTCCAAGAAATACGTGGTCTGATCCTTTCTATCGAACAGGATGGACTAGATGAAAGTTATCGAAAAGGAGAGATCAGCCGCAACAGTTATCGTTTTTATTCACGCTTTATTTCTGAATTTCAAAGATCAGCTACGCGACAATTTTTCTCGTTTCTTGGATTTTGGTTACTAGTAGTACGTCAAATTCTGCGAGTGATGATTCATCCTAAACTTTTTTGGCAGCGTTGGAAAGCCAACGGGCAGGATCTCAAACAGCGGAATATTTCTGAATTGCAAGATGTTTTTGAAAAAAACACCCAACAAGTCCAAGAAAGTTTGGAAAATCTGCGGGACGTATATGATGAAAAATTGATTGATGGTTTTTTGCATCGACGTCAGTTAGTGATCGAACGGCTGCGGCAATCAGATTTTTTTGTCAAAATGCTAGTGAAAGGTGATCCTTCATTCTCAAAAGAGATCTTACGAGGCTATTATTTAGAACGAAAAGTCATTGATGAATTTGAAAGTGCTGGAAAAATCACCACTTTTTCTGCCAATGAGTATCGTAAAGAAGTCAATTTATTGGAATCGTACGCGATTAATCAAAATAGTGCACCTTCATTGATGACCTTCTTGTGGCAGATCCGTATCGAAAAATAAATAAGTGAAGACCGTCTGACAGACTAGCTGCAGGCGGTTTTTTCACAATTTTTTTACTAATCTTGATATATTCATGCACAGAAACCATTAGCTATTCGTTTACCTAAATGAAAAAAATTTGTTCAGGTTTAAATTTGGTCAACTGTTTTTTGAAAGGAATGAATGTGGTACAATAAGCGAGAATTATCGAGGAGGGATTTTGTGAAAGAGTTAAAAGTAGAGCGTTTGACAAAAACATATGGTGAAAAGACGCTTTTTGACCAAATCTCTTTTTTGATCCATGAAAAAGATCGAGTCGGTTTGATCGGTATCAATGGAACTGGAAAGTCCAGTTTATTAAACATTTTGGCAGGAAAAGACAGCGGAGATGGAGATATCACAGCCATTAGCTATCCTAGCGATTATCGGATCGGATTCTTGTCTCAGACGACTGACTTAGCAGAAGACAAAACGATTTTAGAAGCGGTCTTCCAAGGAAACAGCCCGATGATCCAAGCAGTTCGCAATTACGAACAAGCGCTGCTGGATCTTACTGAACATGGCGGTTCTCCAGAAGTACAGGAGCGCTTCGCTAAGGCAGAGGAAACAATGAACGAAAAAGATGCTTGGCTGACAGATACAAACGCCAAAATCATTTTGCAAAAGCTGGGAATCCGCGAGTTGGATAAAAAAATCAGTGAACTCTCCGGTGGACAAAAAAAGCGGGTGGGACTTGCACAAGTCTTGATCGATGAACCGGATATGCTTTTGCTGGATGAACCTACCAATCATCTTGATTATGAAGCGATCCAATGGCTGGAAAGCTATTTGAAACAATATCGAGGTGCGTTGTTGATGGTCACCCATGATCGTTATTTTCTTGATCGTGTAGCAAATCGCATGTTTGAACTGGCCTTTGGGAAATTGTATGAATACAAAGGGAATTACGAGTCTTATCTGACAGAAAAAGCCGAAAGAGAGCGGGTGGCATCTGAACAAGAGGACAAGCGCAAACAGTTATACAAACAAGAATTGGCATGGATGCGCCAAGGTGCAAAAGCACGTTCAACCAAACAACAAGCGCGGATCCAACGTTTCGAAGACTTGAAAGAAAATCTGCATCAGGTTCAAACTACCGAAAATCTTGCGATCGATGTGGCAACCAAACGTCTTGGAAAAAAAGTGTTGGAAATAGAAAATGGCGGGTACACCATTGAAGGCCAGCGAATCTTAAAAGACTTTGATCTATTGATCCAGTCAAGAGAACGTTTAGGGATCACTGGAGAAAACGGCACCGGAAAGTCAACATTGCTGAATATTCTGGCAGGACGGATCCAATTAGACAGCGGAACATTGAACGTAGGCGAAACAGTCCGATTAGCATATTATACGCAACAAAATGAAAAAATGGATGGCGAGCAACGAATGATCGCTTATCTGCAAGAAGCAGCCGAAGAAGTGCGGCAAACGGACGGTACGACGATCAGCGTCGCTGAATTGTTGGAACGTTTCTTGTTTCCTAGATACATGCATGGGACAAAGATCGGTAAATTATCCGGTGGGGAGAAACGCCGGTTGTATCTGCTGAAATTATTGGTAGGCCAACCGAATGTACTTTTGCTGGATGAACCTACAAATGATCTGGACATCGATACATTGACCGTTTTGGAAGATTATTTGGGAAGTTTCCCTGGTGCGGTGATCACTGTCTCTCACGATCGCTACTTTCTTGATAAAGTTGCCGAAAAATTGCTGATCTTTAAAGGTGATGGAGAGATCGAAGGGTATTACGGTTCGATCATGGATTATTTACAGATCAAAGAGCAGCCGGCAGAAACTGTTAAAAGTACTCAAGAAAAAGTTGTCGCAACTTCGACACCAGAAACTAAAAAGAAAAAATTAAGCTATCTGGAAAAGAAAGAATGGGATACTATTGAAGATGAGATCGCAGAACTAGAAGCCAAGACCGCTGAGCTGACAGAAGCGATGAATCATCAAGGGGACGATTTCACCAAACTGCAAGAACTGCAGCAGACCCTTACAGAAACAGAAGCGGAACTGGAAAAGAAAATGGAACGCTGGGAATATTTGAGCGAATTTGCGGACGCATAAGGAGGAGCTATGGAACAGGCATATCTAGAACTAGGAAGAAAATTGCTGGAAGAAGGACATCAAAAAGGAGATCGTACCGGTACGGGAACCAATAGCTTGTTTGGTTATCAAATGCGGTTTGACTTGTCTCAAGGATTTCCCTTGCTGACAACGAAACGCGTGCCTTTTGGACTGATCAAAAGCGAGTTGCTTTGGTTTTTGAAAGGCGATACGAATATTCGTTATTTACTACAGCACAATAACCATATTTGGGACGAATGGGCATTCGAGCGTTATGTTCAAAGTTCAGAGTATCAAGGACCGGATATGACCGATTTTGGCCGTCGTGCATTGGCGGACGAAGAGTTCAATAAAGTCTATCAGGAAGAATTGAAACATTTTTGTTCACGGATCGTCGAAGACGCGGAATTTGCGGAAAAATATGGAGATCTAGGTCATATTTACGGTTATCAATGGCGGCATTGGGAAACCAAAGAGGGCGGATTTATTGATCAAATCAAAGATGTCATTGAAATGATCAAAAAAAATCCTGATTCCCGCCGCTTGATCGTGTCCGCATGGAATCCAGAAGATGTGCCATCTATGGCTTTGCCGCCTTGCCATACCTTGTTCCAATTTTATGTCAATGACGGCAAGTTGAGCTGCCAATTGTATCAGCGCAGTGCCGATGTCTTTTTGGGGGTTCCGTTTAATATCGCAAGCTATGCATTGCTCACACATTTGATCGCTCATGAAACAGGACTGGCTGTCGGAGAGTTTATCCATACGATGGGGGATGCACACTTGTACAACAATCATTTCGAACAGATGAAAGAACAGTTGACCCGCGAGCCGCGTCCATTTCCCAAATTAGTATTGGCAGATAAAAAGTCTGTTTTTGATTTCGAGATGGAAGATATTACTTTAGAAGGCTATGATCCTCATCCATCTATCAAAGCGCCTATCGCGGTATGATGGATGTTGGTAAAATAGAGATCCAGAAATTATTAAGGGGGCAGAAAAGATGTTAGCTGCAATTTGGGCAGAAGATAAAAATGGACTGATCGGCAAACAAGGAACATTGCCTTGGCGCCTGCCAAATGATCTTCGATTTTTTAAAGAGAAAACGACTGGAAACATCATAGTCATGGGACGTAAAACATTTGAAGGTATGGGGAGCCGCCCACTGCCTAATCGGACGACGATCGTTTTGACGTCAGACGAAAACTATCAAGCAGAAGGTGTCTTGGTCCTTCATTCTGCAGCTGAGGTGTTGGATTATGCCAAACAGCAAAGTCTGCCGGTTTTTGTGATCGGCGGGGCTGTGGTTTTCCAAGAATTGCTGCCAGAATGCGATACGATTTATCGTACGGTGATCGAAGCTGAATTTGAAGGGGATACGTATCTTCCGGCAATTGATTGGTCAGTTTGGAAATTAATCGAAACGATCCCCGGAACGGTGGATGAAAAAAATATTTATCCTCATCGATTTGAGATTTATAAAAGAAAATAATAAAAAATCTGAGAGCATACTGTTATAGCAGTATGTCCTCAGATTTTTTTAGGTGAAAAACAGGATGGAAAAATACATCAATCCCGCACCAAGCATCACAAACAAATGCCAAACGACATGCATGAAGCGGATATTTTTGAAACTGTAAAAAATCGCGCCGATGGTATAAGCGACCCCGCCGCTGACCAGAAGCACTGTACCTGTAACACCTAGTGACGCCAATAGCGGTTTGGCGGCCAAGATACACAACCAGCCCATAATAATGTAGATGACTGTTGAAACTTTCGAAACCGTTTCTTTTTTATGCAATGTCACCGATTTATAAACAACGCCGCTGATGGCTGACAACCAAATCAAGCCAAACAGTGTCCAACCTAACCAGCCGCGAATACTCAATAAGCAGTAAGGTGTATAACTGCCGGCGATCAAAAGAAAGATCGATGCATGATCAAAGACCTGAAAGACTTTTTTAGCCCTTGTAAAAATCAAACTGTGAAATAGTGTGGAACATAAAAAAAGCAAAATCATCATGGAGCCGTAAACAGCATAAGATACCACATGGATCGCAGAACCTAATCGTGCCCCTTTCACCAACAAAATCACCAGTCCCGCCACGCTCAGTCCAAAACCGATACCGTGTGTGACCGCGTTTAAAACCTCGTTTACAATCAAATATTTACGGCTGAATTTTGATTTTTCCATGAAAGCGTCCTCCTTCTTGAGCGGAAATAAGATGAAAAAATAATTACTCTCTGTTATAATTTAATTAAATTATGGTTTAGAAGTATTCTACCATGAAGTGTATCCAGTTTTAAAGAGAGAGTGGTCGAACAATGACAAAACTTAAGATAGTAACAGATTCTTCTTGTACCATGGAAAAGAGTACGCGTGAACGCTTGAATATCCATGTAATGCCGTTATCCGTAATGATCGATGGTGTGGTCTATCCTGATGATGATCTTTTGAGCGGCGAAAAATTTATGGAGATGATGGCTAACGCCCACGAGCTTCCAAAAACCAGTCAACCGCCTATTGGAGAATTTGTTGACTTGTATGACGAATTAGGCAAAGACGGCAGCCAAGTGCTATCGATCCATATGACAAAAGGATTGAGCGGCACCGTTGAGGCGGCTCGTCAAGCCAGCAATCTTTCTAAGAGCAATGTGACTGTCGTTGATAGCGATACGACAGACCAAGGATTATCTTTCCAAGTGATTCGCGCTGCCGAATTGGCGTTAGAAGGAAAAGAAATCGATGAAGTCTTGGATGAAGTCGAACGGGTACGAGAAAACACAAAATTATTTATTGGTGTTTCTACATTAAATAACCTAGTGAAAGGCGGACGCATCAGCCGGACCAAAGGAATCTTATCCAACTTGCTGAATATGCGGGTCGTTATGGATTTTGATCATTCTGAGTTGATCCCCATCGTCAAAGGGCGCGGCGCAAAAACCTTCACCAAGTGGTTTGAACAATTGAAAGCGGAATTAAAGGAAATCCCGAATGTCAAACAAATCGGTATTTCTCATGCGGCAGGACAAGAATTGACTGAAAAATTCAAGGCTGAACTACAAGTGCTGTTTCCTGATATGCACATCCCGCTTCTGCATACGACACCGATCATCGCAACACATACCGGCGAAGGTGCCTTTGCCATTACCTATTACACTGAATAGATAAGGAATGCAGCTCAGGGGTGAAGTCAACCTTTTGAGGTGCATTTTCTTATGAAAAAAATTTAGAAATTACTAATTTCCACTGGTATCTGGCGGGAAAACTATTTTTTTTGCTGTTTTTTTGCTAGAATACCCAGAAAGAACTAAATGGAGCTGTATTTTATTGAAAATAATGAAGATAATCATTCATGTACTATTGGTAGGGATCATGGCGTTTCTTGTTTTTATTCTGCTGGATCACACCATTTCTAAAGAACAGCCGCGTTTGGAACCGGCATCCGTTCTAAAAAAAGACTCAGACAAAAAAGAAAAGATCCATTATGTCGCGATCGGTGATTCACTGACAGAAGGAGTAGGAGATCAAACAAAGCGCGGCGGATTTGTACCGATCGTAGCAGATGATATTCAGACACGCTATGATCTTGCCGGTGTAGAAGTTGAAAACTATGGTGTGGCTGGTGAGCGCAGTGATCAAATCTTGAAACGTATAAAAAACGATCAAACGATCCGAGACAATATCGAAACTGCGGACTTTATCACGATGACGGTGGGCGGAAATGACTTGATGCGCGTTTTTCAAACGAATTTTTTCAATCTGACTATCAAGACATTCAACAAGCCTATTAAAAAATATCAACAAAGGGTCACTGACTTATTAGACGAGATTCGTCAACTGAATCAAACTGCACCGATCTATATCTTAGGCATCTACAATCCATTTTATCTGAACTTCCCTGAGATCACAGACATGCAAAAAATCGTTGATAATTGGAATCAAGCCACTGAAGAAGCTGCGAAAGCTGAAAAATTGACAGCATTTATTCCAATCAATGACTTGCTTTATAAAGGATTGGACAGCAAGGTCGGCATCACCAGCGAGTTGTCGGAAACAGAAGACAGCAGCATGAGCGGGAATAATTTAAATAGTGTAGATAATAATGTATTGTATGAAGGAGATAAATTCCATCCAAATAATATCGGCTATCAACTGATGGCAAGTGTTGTCAGAGATGAGTTGATCAAAACGCAAGACGAATGGTTAATAAAGGGGCAGAAATAATGGAAAATAAAACACCAAAAAGAGCACAACGGCCGCAGCAAAAGAATCAGCGGCAGGGATTTCGCTTAAAAAATCCTTGGCGCGCTGCTTTTTTGCTGTTGGCGGCATTAGTACTGGGAACAGGTTTTTTTCTTGGTTCGCGACTTTTTGCTGAACGGGAACCTCAGTATAAAAAAACACCGGATATCGTTGAACACAGCGGTACTCCTGTATTGACGATCAACAGTAATAAAAAACAGGTCAATGAATTGATCGACTTTTATTTGGGAGAATTCCAAAAAGATTCCGATGTGAAATATGACTTTGCTTTAGAAAACGAAGCGATGTTGTCAGGAGAATTCAAAGTATTGGGCTTTCCAATGCGCTTTTATCTATATTTTGATCCATACGTCATGGACAACGGAAATATCCAACTACGAGCGAAAAGCTTGTCTATCGGTACGTTAGGACTTCCTATCAAAGAAGTAATGGATATGGTCAAGCGCAGCTATAAATTCCCTAAATGGATCGATGTCAATTCGAAAGAAAAAAATATCATGATTCGACTGGATCAATTCCGTATGCAAAATGGATTGTTCATGAAAGCTAATAAGATCAATTTAGTAGACGATGAGATCCAAATCAGTTTATACTTACCGAAAAGTGAGAATAAAACTGCTGACACTAGCACATCTACAACAGAAGAATAGTTTCAACGACAAAATAAAGTAAAATTTTCAAGCAATGAGGAGTGTTTTTATATGGAAAGAGCAATTTTTGCAGGAGGCTGTTTTTGGTGCATGGTTCAGCCTTTTGATGAAACACCCGGGATCTACTCTGTCGTTTCCGGCTATACAGGAGGACACGTACCTGATCCTACATATGAACAAGTACGCAGCCATACGACTGGACATACAGAAGCTGTAGAGATCATCTATGATCCAGAAATCATCAGTTATGAACGATTGGTAGAGATCTATTGGCAGCAAACGGATCCTACTGATGCTTTTGGTCAATTTGAAGATCGTGGAGATAATTATCGTCCAGTGATCTTTTACTCAACAGCTGAACAAAAACAAATCGCTGAAAAGAGCAAAGCAGAACTGCAAGCCAGCGGACGTTTCACTGATCCTATCGTCACTACCATCGAACCCGCTCAAACATTTTATCCGGCAGAAGATTACCATCAAGACTATTACAAAAAAGACCCTGAAAACTTTGCCCGCAATCATGCGCGGCGGGCGGCTTTTGTAACCTCTCACTGGGGTATCGAGCATGCGTAAAAGTTTCTATCAATATCTGATGGCGGTCAAGGGACCAAATCATCGTGATGAAGCGCAGGTCTTTGCGACCAACGCCAGTCACGATATCCAGTTTCCTAAGCAATCTACTGACTATCACGAACTATCCACCTACTTGGAAATGAATGTCGATTATCTGCCGTCGATGGATATTTTTGATCGTTTATGGGAAAGCTATCTTGAAGACAATAGCCAATAAAAAAGGGAGTCGAAAATCAGTTGTTTTCGGCTCTTTCTTCTTGGATTCAGAAAGGAGAAAAGAACCTTTAAAAAAACATTCATCACTTATTTTTGCTGGTAATAAAATAGGAAATATCTCCTTTTTCAAGTAGCAAACATTAAAATCTATGCTAAAATGAAACGTAACTCAATTGAAGTTTTTTAGCGAATCCGCAAAAAGTTGGAGGCACCATATGAAAAAACAAAAAACTGTTCCGTTGTCTAAGCATTTAGTATCGCTCGTCTGTGTAGCGATCATTTTTGGCGGCGGCGGGATATTGTGGCAAAAGAATAATGATCAGACTGCTGAAAAAGCAGAAAATATCGAAGCGAAAAATACAGACGATTTAAAAAAAGTCCATGATCTGTATGAGACGCTTACGAACAATTATTATAAAGAAGTTCCTAAAGATGAGTTGATCGAAGGCGCGTTGAAGGGCATGACTGAAGCGTTAGGCGATCCGTATACTTCTTATTTGGATCAGACTGACGCTGAGGAACTGGACCAATCATTAGCGGATAGTTTTGAAGGCATCGGTGCGTCTTTGACTATCGTTGACAAGATCCCTCAGATTGCGCAAGCGCCAATCAAAGGAACTCCTGCTGAAAAAGCTGGGCTGCGGGTCAACGATCAGATCCTGAAAGTGGATGGAGAAGAAACTGCAGGTAAAGAACTTTCTGAAGTTGTTAGCAAGATTCGCGGAAAAAAAGGTACAGAAGTCAAGCTTACGATCCAACGGGATAAAAAACAATTCGACGTAACACTGACGCGAGACACGATTCCTGTAGAAACAGTCCATGGTGAATTAGATAAAGATCATTCCACGATCGGTGTGATCCAAATCACCAGTTTTGGTGAAAGTACAGCTGACGAGTTACAGGATACGATTAAAGATCTGCGGAAAGATGGCGCAAAATCTTTCATGCTGGATCTGCGGCAAAACCCAGGCGGTCTGTTGGATCAAGTAGAACGTATGGCCAGCATGTTTTTGAAAAACGGCAAGGCGATCGTCAAGTTTTCTGATGCGGACGGTATCGTTTCTACTGCAAAAGCCGGCAAAGACCTAGATGATGGTTTTAAGGTGACGGAACCGGTAGTTGTTTTGGTTGACGGCGGCTCGGCATCTGCTTCAGAGATTTTTGCAGCGGCATTGAAAGAATCGGCAGATATCCCTGTGATCGGTACTACGACATTTGGAAAAGGAACTGTGCAGAGTGTAGCGGATCTTGGAGATAAAAGCGAGATCAAGCTGACAGTCATGAAATGGTTGACACCTTCTGGAAATTGGATCCATGAAAAAGGATTGAAACCAACCATCAAAGCAGATTTTCCCGACTATGCGTATCTTCCGCCATTACCCCGAAATAAGGCTTTGAAGATCGGACAAAATTCAGATGATGTAGCAACTCTGAACCAGTTTTTAAAAGCACTGGGATATGATACCTCAGGTGAAGATTTCACGAAAGAAACACAAGCGGCTGTTATAGCAATCCAAAACGCAGCTGGTCTAGAAGCGACCGGTGAAGTCGATGAACAAACAGCCAATCAAATCGAAAAACAAATCACAGAAAAAATCAAAGGACAAGATGGTGCGTACCTTACAGGCATCAAAGAGTTGACGAAATAACAAGTGGTAGTTTTTTTAGAATCTATTATTCAAACAATAAAGGCGAGGTGGGACAGGTGAAAAAATTTTTAGATCAATTTTGGGTGGTTTTCAAATATGCGGTATTAGCCGCTGCAATCGCATTTGTGATCCGCGGATTTTTATTGATCCCTGTTCCTGTCGAAGGCAATTCAATGGAGACGACATTGAACCAAGGAGATATGGTCTTAGTGGAGAAAATTTCGCCGATCCATCGGTTTGACGTCGTGGTTTTCCAGCTTCCCAGCGGTACTACTTATATCAAGCGTGTGATTGGTCTGCCAGGAGATATTGTTGCGTATAAAAACGATAAACTCTACATCAACGGCAAACAAGTCGAAGAACCCTTCCTGAAAAAAAACAAACGCAGCGATCAGCAAGCATCCTCGTATACCAATGATTTTTCTTTACAGGAATTGACAGGGGCGGTGGCCTTGGATGATAACAGTTACTTTGTGATGGGAGACAATCGTCGTGTTTCAAAAGACAGCCGCTCATTTGGCGCCATCAGCAACACTGAGATCATCGGTAAAGCACGAGTCGTTTATTATCCGCTGGACCATATGCGGATCATTGACTGAGTTTGGTAAATAATAGATCATACAATATTTGAAAGAAAATGAATGAAACAAGGAGATGGTGCGTAGATGACCACTATTCAATGGTTCCCCGGACACATGGCGAAAGCCAAGCGGGAAGTATCAGAAAAATTGAAATTTGTCGACATCGTGTTTGAACTGGTAGATGCCCGTTTGCCGCTTTCATCGCGGAATCCGATGTTGGATCAGATTTTACAGCAAAAGCCTCGTTTGGTGCTTTTGAACAAAGCCGATCTTGCCGATCCGCTTCAAACAAAACAATGGCAAAAATATTTTGAAAATCAAGGCTTTTTAGCTTTGGCGATCAATGCGCAGGACAATCAAGGCGTCAAAAATATCGTCGGTAAAGCCAAACAAGCCTTACGGGAAAAAATCGAACGAGACAAAGCACGAGGTTTGAAACCAAGAGCGATCCGTGCGATGGTCATTGGGATTCCCAACGTTGGAAAATCAACGCTGATGAATCGATTAGTTGGGAAAAAAATCGCTCAGACGGGTAATAAGCCTGGTGTGACAAAGGGACAGCAATGGCTGCGTTCCGGCAGTGAATTGGAGTTGTTGGATACACCGGGGATTCTTTGGCCAAAATTTGAAGATCCTGAGATCGGAAAAAAATTAGCGCTGACAGGTGCTATCAAAGATCAGCTGCTGCATTTGGATGATATCGCACTTTATGGGCTTGATTTTTTTGCTCGTTATTATCCCGGCAAGATCGCCGAACGATACGGTTTAGAAAAAAGCGAAGAAGAACAGCTGGCTGCTGATCTCTTGATGTCAATCACCGCCAAAAAAGGATTCCGAGACAATTACGAACGGGGCAGCGAGATGATCATTTTTGATATCCGTCATGGAAAGCTGGGACGTTTTACTCTTGACCGATATGAAGAATTAGGAGCGAACGTTGAATGAAGCCTGAATCTATTCAAGAAATCAAACTGAAATTGAATCAAATCGAAACTGCTGGCGATCCGTATCTTGAAGTATTAGCGAAAGATTCACGGATCGGTGTGCAGAAATTATTATTGCAATTTGAAAAACGAATGGCCAAAAAAGCCGGCTTGATGGAAAAATATCGAGAAATGAGTCGATTTGAACAAGAACTGTATGCTCAAGGACATCGATTTATCGCTGGGATCGATGAGGTGGGTCGTGGGCCGTTAGCGGGACCGGTTGTGGCTGCGGCTGTTATTTTGCCTGAAAATGCGCAGATCTTAGGATTGAATGATTCAAAACAGCTTTCCCAGCAAAAGCGCGGCGAACTTTTCCAACAGATCCAGCAACAAGCAGTAGCGATCGGTGTCGGTGTCGTGGATCACGTGGATATCGATGTGATGAATATTTATCAAGCCAGTCGAAAAGCAATGAGTTTAGCAGTGGCGGACTTGTCAGTCCAACCGTCCCATTTGCTGATCGATGCCATGACATTAGATCTGCCGATCCAACAACAGAAAATCATCAAGGGCGATGCTCGTTCGATCTCTATCGCGGCGGCAAGTATCATCGCCAAAGAGCATCGGGATCAATTGATGACAGAATATCATAAGGTCTATCCTTATTATGGCTTTGACCGCAACGCTGGTTATGGCACAAAAGAACATTTGGAAGGATTGGAAAAATACGGTCCGACACCGATCCACCGCAAAACCTTTGCGCCAGTAAAAAAATATATTTAAAAATTTTCCTTCTTTCTTGCGAATTTTCTATTGGATCATTCATAGAAAGAAGGGATTTTTTTGACAACATTAGAAGAACTATTATTCAAACTGACTTATTGTAAAGGAATCGGGATCATCAAAAAATGGCAGCTGGTGGATTTTGCTGTAAAATTCCAGCGATTTGATTTTACTCCTAATGAAGTGATCGAGATCATCGGCGCGACGAAATATACACCTGTCGTGAAAGAATCTTGGCGGAAAATGACTAAGGAATTTATTCAACAAAAAATGAACAGTCAGCAATTTGTGACTTATTTTTCACCGGAATATCCTGTTCTGCTGAAACAAATTCCGCAACCGCCATTGATTCTTTTTTATCAAGGGAATATCGATCTGCTGCAATTGCCCTTGATGGCTTTTGTGGGCGCTCGGGACGCGACAGAATATGGTCGCCGGATCATCGAACGCTTTGTACCGAAAGTCGTCCAAAAAAATTATGCCATCATCAGCGGATTGGCAAAGGGTATCGACAGTTACAGCCATCACGCGGCGATCCAAGCAGAAGGCTATACGATCGGAGTGATCGGTACAGGCGTGGATCGCTGTTATCCGCGAGAGGTTTTTCCGATTTATTCAGAAATGAGGGAAAACCATCTGATCATCAGCGAATATCCAGAAGGCACAGGAGCCAAGAAGTTTCATTTTCCCATGCGCAATCGGATCATCGCCGGGCTTTGTCACGGTGTTTGTGTGATCGAAGCGAAAGAGCGCAGCGGATCTTTGATCACTGCGCAATTAGCATTAGATGCTGGAAGAGAAGTTTTCGCCTTTCCGGGAGAAGTGATCAGCGGACGCTCAAACGGTTGCCACCGCTTGATTCAAGACGGTGCCAAATGTGTAGTGACAGCCGCAGATATTTTCGATGAACTGCCGAATTTTGATTAAAAGTATTTCGCCTTTCTTGACAAACGTTTTTCTAATGGATATGATAAGCTACGATTTGTATGTAGATCGAAGTTTAAAAAACGATATATATTATAGTAGAAAAAGTTAAGAGAGGAGCTATTTTTATTCATGGCATATAAATATCTGGTGATCGTGGAATCGCCTGCAAAAGCAAAAACGATCGAGAAATATCTCGGCAGAAACTACAAAGTTGTAGCGAGTGTCGGTCATATCCGCGATTTGCCAAAAAGTAAAATGGCGATCGATATAGAAAATAATTATGAACCCCATTACATTTCGATCCGAGGAAAAGGCGATGTCATCAAAGGATTGCGCAGCGCCGCTAAAAAAGCGGAAAAAGTTTTTCTGGCAAGTGACCCGGATAGAGAAGGAGAAGCTATCGCTTGGCATCTCGCCTATCTTTTAGGATTGGACCTGAAAGATAAAAACCGCGTAGTCTTCAATGAAATCACCAAAGACGCGGTGAAAGCAGCCTTTAAAGAACCTCGCAGTATTGACTTGGATCTAGTGGATGCTCAACAAGCTCGTCGCGTATTGGACCGTTTAGTCGGCTACTCATTGAGTCCGATCCTTTGGCGGAAAGTCAAAAAAGGATTGAGCGCAGGTCGTGTGCAATCCATCGCGTTGAAAATGATCATTGATCGGGAAAAAGAGATCCGTCAATTTATTCCTGAAGAATATTGGTCGATCGACGGCAATTTCAAAAAAGGAACTAAGAAGTTCAAAGCCGGTTTCTGGGGTATCGACGGCAAAAAGAAAAAACTGCCGAATGCTGAAAGTATCAAAGAAGTCACGGATCGTTTAGATGGCAAAGATTATGACGTGAAAAAAGTTGAGAAAAAAGAACGCAAACGCAATCCTGCAG